>JAIEPT010000137.1 GCA_019748295.1 Gemmataceae bacterium
TTCGCGCCGCAACCGATCTAGGCAATAAAACAGGAAGATCAGGGGACTTCTCCGACCCACGCCGGGAATTGCTGGTTCCCAACCCGCGGTCGCCTTTCGGTCTCTCTTCGCCGAACGAATCTGGAGCAGGACACATGGCCACCGATCTGCGTCTCAAAGAAAGCCTCCACGAAATCACCGAATCGCTCGTCACGACCTATGCCGAGTGCCGGTACATCAATCACCTCGGCCACTGCCCGCTGCCGAGCCGCGAGGCCGTCGGCGAAGTCCTCAGCGATTTGTACGACATTCTCTTCCCTGGTTTTTCGCGTCGTCAAAACCTGCACATGGGGAACGTCGAGTATCACGTCGGCGACCTCATCGACGGGTTGCATGATAAGCTGACGCAGCAGATCGCGCGTGCGCTGCGTCATGAAGCAGGCGAAGAGAAATGCGATTTCGAGGCGCTCGCTCAGGAGAAGGCCGTCGAGTTCCTTCGCAAGCTGCCGGACATCCGCTGGATTCTCGAACAGGACGTGGAATCCGCCTACCTCGGCGACCCGGCCGCGAAGAACCACCACGAAATCGTCTTCTGCTACCCCGGTCTCGAAGCGATCGCCGTCTACCGCCTGGCCCATGAATTGGTGCTGCTTGGCGTGCCGCTCATTCCGCGCATGATGACGGAGCAGGCCCACTCGAAGACGGGCATCGACATCCATCCCGGCGCCCGCATCGGCCCTGGGTTCTTCATCGATCACGGCACCGGCGTCGTCATCGGCGAAACGTGCGACATCGGGCGAAACGTGAAGCTCTATCAGGGCGTCACGCTCGGAGCCGTATCGTTCCCGCGCGACGCCAACGGAAACATCATCCGCGGCATGAAACGCCATCCCACGCTCGAGGACGAAGTCGTCGTCTACGCGAATGCGACGATCCTCGGCGGCGATACCGTGGTCGGCCACCATGCCGTGATCGGTTCCAACGTCTGGCTGACGCACAGCGTGGAACCGTACACGTCGGTGCTGCTCGAAAAGCCGCAACATCGCATCAAGGGGCCGGACACGCGCAAAGCGGACCCGACGTGGTTCTACCAGATCTAGGTGTTTTTCTGTTCTGTCGGGAACGCCCTCCGCGGCGTTCCGCGGGAACGGATACATACTGCACCATGTCGTCCACCCGGTCTTCCGCTTGCGGCTTAGCGATCCGGATGTTCCCTGCGAACGCTAAGCCGCAATCGGTGTTCGCGGAAAGTGGACACGGCTGCTCGGACGCGTCCAGTCATGCGGAACGCCACGGAGGGCGTTCCCTACAGCGCATGAAGTGGTCCGCGGGTTAATCGACCAACATGTCGCCAGGTTGCTTCAATCGTCTGATGAGCGCGTTGCCGAAGGCGATGGCGGCGGCGCCGTCGAGGACGCGGTGATCGAAGCTGAACGACAGGTAAACCATGTCGGCCGACTTCACCTGGCCTTTGTCGTCGAACACGGGGCGCGGCGTGATCTTGCCGATCGCCAGTATGCCCACCTGCGGCGGCAGGATGATCGGCGTGGCGAACAGGCCGCCCATGTTGCCGATGGACGTGATGGTGAACGTGGCCCCTTTCAAATCGTCGAGCTTCGACTTGCCGCTACGTGCTTCTTCCGAGAGCCGTTCGATTTCCTGAGCGAGTTCCAGCAGCGACTTGCGATCCGCGTCGCGGATGACGGGGACGAGCAAACCCGTCGGAGCGGCGACGGCGATGCCGATGTGATAGCGGTCGTGCAATATGATCTCGCTCCCCTCGGCATTGAGCGACGAGTTCGCGATCGGCACTTCCTTCAACGCCGCAACGGTCGCCTTCACGAAAAACGGCAGATAGGTGAGCCGGGCATCCTTGCGAGCAAAAGGTTCGCGAAGCATGCGGCGAAGTTGGACCAAATCGCTGACGTCGCATTCGTCCACATACGCGAAGTGCGGGATCGATTGTTTCGCCTGCACCATCACCTCGGCCGTCTTCCGCCGCAGGCCTGTGAAAGGGATACGCCCTCCGGGAGTGCCGAAGGTCATCTTGGGTTTCGTCTTCGGCGCGGGCTTCGCGCTGGGATCGACGGCGGTCGCTCGGCTCGCCAAGTCTTCGACGAGTACGCGTCCTTCCGGCCCGCTGCCTCGCACCTGACCCAGGTCGATCCCCAATTTTTGGGCCATGAGTCTTACGGACGGCGCCGCTTTCGCTGCGGTGGCCGATTTCGTTTTCACGCCGTTGCGTTTCGCGTTCTTCGCGGGAGGCTCGGCCGTCGGACTCGCTTTCGCCGCCTTGTCGGAAGGCGGGATCGGTTCCTTCCCCGCGGCGGCTTCGACGGCCATCTCGTATTCCAGGATCGGCGTGCCGATCTTCGCGACGTCGCCTGCGTTGTAGAGCAGCCGGGTGATCGAGCCTGCAAACGGCGACGGCACTTCCATGTTCGCCTTGTCGGTCAGCATCTCCGCCAATCCCTGGCCTGGCCGAACGACGTCCCCTTCCTTGACCAGCCAACGGGAAAGCTCCGCCTCGACGACGCCTTCGCCCAATTCCGGAAGCAGAAACTGCATGGCCGATCCTTTCGCTCAACGAGTTGGCCTCATGGTAAGGCAGGCGGCATCGCGTTTCCATCCGAGGTGACTCACGCGGAAAACGGCTTGAAACAGCCGCCGAACTCGCGAAGATGGCCGGGATGAACGCCGAACCTACTCCGTCCGCACTGCCGCCCGCCCCCGTCGACACCTGGCCTGTTCGCACTGCTCTTGCGGCGGGTGTGATCTTTACGCTGGCGTTCATCGTCTGGAGCTGGTTCGCGCTGACGGATTCCCCCGTCTCCCGATTCGATCTCAAGCTGGCAACCGCGCTGAAAGCGGTCGGCGATCATCGCACCTACTGGCGGGCGTTCTTCATCGTCTGCACCGAAGCGGGCGGGGTTAGCGCGTGCATCATGCTCAGTGCCGTCGGCGTGGCGTGGGCTTGGCGGCGCGGCGAGAAGCAGTTCGCCTTCACCTGGATCGCCATCGCCGCAGGGGGCGGACTCGTGAACCTTACATTGAAGGAGACGCTCAACCGCGATCGTCCTCCGGTTCGCCTTCGCGACCCGTTCGTCTCTCAGGTGAACGAGAGCTACCCTTCCGGCCATGCGATGGGCAGCCTCATCGGCTACGGCATGTGGGCCTACGTCATGCAGACCCGTCTCCGCAATGTCCGCGTTCGCGGCGCGGTCATGTGCATGCTTGGCATTTGGATCGGCCTGATCTGCTTCAGCCGCGTGTTCTTGCGGGCCCACTGGCTGAGCGACGTCATCGGAGGGACGCTCATTGGGATTGCCTACCTGACATTCGCGCTGACGTGGTGGGAGCTGCGCAAAACACGGAGGCCGAAGGCGGCGAAACTTTAGAGCGGCTTGCTGATAGATGCGGCATTCATCAGCAACCGATGCCGCGACGTTGCGTTCCGTAGGGAACGCCTTCCGTGGCGTTCCGCTTGACTGGACGCGTCCGAGCAACCGTGTCCACCTTCCGCGAACACCGCTTGCGGCTTAGGGTTCCGCAGCGTCCGATCGCTAAGCGATGAGGTTGTTTCGAAACCCCGGCGGAGATAACTTCTAAGCTAAGCCGCAAGTGGGGGAGGCGATTGCACGTTGGTTGAGGAGCAATCGGACGCGTCCAGTCAGGCGGAACGCCACGGAGGGCGTTCCCTACACCGCGCGAGTTCGCGGTTTTAGCCGCCGCGTTTGGCTTCGAGTTCTTGCCAGCGATGGTAGAGACGCTCGACGGCGTGTTGCGATTCTTCAAGCAGACGACATGCTTCCGAGAGTGGAGCGTGCCCCGCAGCGGCGGCTTTCTCGACTGCCGCCTGGCGTACGGTCACTTCCGCTTCCGCGGCATGAATGGCCGCTTCCATGCCTTCGAACTCTTGCTGCTCGCGGTAGCTGAGCTTTTTGGGCTTGGCTGCGGAAGCGGCTTTGGCCGCCGCGGCCGCCGGCTTCGCGGCCGCAACCTTGGCCGCTTCGGTCCGGGTGTACGCGGCAAGCCATTGATCGACGCTCGCGAAACTCGCCGCGCCGCCGTTGCCGTCGAGGCCGATCACTTCGGTGCAGAGCCGACTCATCAAGTCGCGGTCATGCGTGACGAGCACCACAGCCCCGGGAAATTCGCTGAGGCTGTCTTCCATCACTTCAAGTGCGGGAATATCCAGATCGTTCGTCGGCTCATCCAGAAACAACACATCGGCGGGCTGCAGCATCAGCTGGGCGATGCGGACACGCGCCTGCTCGCCGCCGGAGAGGCTGCCGACGGGCACATCCAATTGCTCCGGCTTGAAAAGAAACTGCTTCGACCACGCGGCCACATGCATGGGGCGCTCGCGATACATCACCGTGTCCCCTTCTGGGCTGAGCGCCTTGCGCAGAAGGACAGTCGGATCGAGGGCCGCTCGCCCCTGTTCGAAGACCGCGACGCGCAGTCCTTCCGCTCGCTGAACGGATCCGGTATCGGGTTGCAGCGTGCCCGAAAGCAATTTGAGCAGGGTGCTTTTGCCGCTGCCGTTGGCTCCGAGCAAGCCGAGCTTCGCGCCGGGGAACAGCTCGACGTCGACATTCTCGAAAAGGGGCCCGCCGCTTGTGTCCGTTGAAACCGTTCCCACGAATCCCTTCGAGAGGCCCTTCGCCGTCAGCAGCTTCCGCGTCTGTCGGCCCGTGTTCACGAAATCGATGCCGGCAGCTCCACCGGATGCGTTGCGGACTTGCAGGTCGGCCAACTCCTCGCGTCGTTTCATCGCGTCATCGATGCGGGATGCGGCCTTGCGGGTCCGCGCGGCTGCCTTGCGGCCGAGCCATTCCGTTTCGCGTCGCACCTGATTCGCGACCGATTCCTCTCGCTTTGCCTGTATTTCCATGAAGGCTTCGCGCTTCTCGGCGAAGTCGTCGTAGGAACCCGAAGCGCGGAAGTAGCCCTCGGGATAGATACGGCTGATCTCGATCACTTCGTCTGCGATCGCGCGAAGGAATGCTCGATCGTGCGTCGCGGCGAGGTAGCCGAAGCGGCCATCGCGCAGCAGCTTTTCGAGCCAGACGATGCCAGGCAAGTCGAGATGATTCGTGGGTTCGTCAAGAAGCAGGAAGTCCGGACGTCGGACCAGCTCGCGAGCCAGCGACAGCCGTTTGCGCCACCCGCCCGAGAGAATCCCCGCCGGCTGATCCGGATCGTTGAAGCCGACCTGCGTGAGCGTGATCGCGGTCCGCGTTTCCCGTTCGTGATCCTCAAGGGGATCGTCCGCCAACGCCGTGAGCAGCACCTCGCGAACTGTAGCCGTGGGGAAGCGATCGTCCTGGGCGACGTAGCCGATGCGTGCGCCGCGGCGGGCACTGCGCGTGCCGGCATCGGGTTCGTCGAGTGCGGCGAGCAGGCGCAGGAGGGTCGATTTGCCGGCGCCGTTGGGCCCGATGAGGCCAATACGTTCGCCGGCGCGAAGATGAAGCGAAAGGTCGGCGAAGAGGGGGCGCGGTCCGAATTGGCGGGTCAATCCTTCGACGCTCAGCAGCAAACTCATCCGTATCCCCCAAATCGCTCCGCCCGTTCAGCGTTTCGCGACTCCATGCCATGCCGTAGCCTGCGCATGTCGCGAAACGCTGAAGCGGGTTATCCCTGCTTGTCGGGAATCGGTTGAGCGCTGTTGACGTTCTTGTACTTGGCCTTTCCCTCGGCCTGATCAAGCTTCGTGAGAAACTCGCTCGAGGCCGTGACGTCGTACCAGCCCCCATCTTGGAAATCGATGACGGCTTTGCCGTTGCAGTTCACCGTCACCACGCGGCCCACGATGCCCGCGAATCGCTTCAGTTCGGGCCGAACATCGACGATGGTGACGAATTGATCGGTCCAATCGCGTTTCAAATCTTCGATGGCGGCGAAACGATCGAGGGCCATGGCTTTGCGTCCCGGAAGGAGTGGAGCGACTCCATTGTTGTATCGTCGCTCCGGGAAAGCGTCCGCTTCTCCCAGGCGGCTCACCATTGACGCTTGAAAGAGAGAGCGATTGTCGCAAAAAGGCTAGGCAGCTTTCGGGACGGCTGCGTTTCCGCGAGACTTCGGATGTCCAAGCCCAAACCGACCTGCGTCTTCCTGCACAGCCTCGAACCAGGGCAGCTCGCTGATTTCTACGCCCTGCTCTCCGAACGCACTCGCTCCGCCCGCAAGGACGGCAAGCCGTATTTCTCCTGCCGATTCCGCGATGCCCAGCGCGTCGCCGCGTTCATGGCCTGGAGCGACGGCGCGTGGTTCGAGCCTTGCGACAAGGAGTGGCATGAAGGCCGGATTTACAAAATCCGCGCCATCTACGAGGAGCATCCCACCTACGGCTCGCAAATCGACATCCAGCAAATCCGCCTGGCAACGACGGAGGATTGCGACGAAGGCGAACTGGATCCGTTGCTTTTCGTGGAACGAAGCCGGTTCGATGTCGATGCCATGTTCGCGGAAGTCCGCCGGATCGCGGCCGACGACATTGCGGATGCGGGCTTGCGAACGCTGACGCTGACGTTGCTGGATCGTTTCGCCCCTCGCCTCCGTCTGATGCCGGCGACCGCGAAGCACTTTCACCCATTCGCCGGCGGTTGGCTCGAGCATGTGCTCTCCATGACTCGGGCCGCAATGCTGCTGACCGATCATTACTCCCAGCATTATGCGGACACCCAGCCCGCACTCGATCGCGATCTGGTCATTGCCGCCTCGCTCCTGCACGAGATCGGCCGCTGCGTCGAGCAAGAACAGACGTTCGGGCCGCCCCCTTCGACGGTTGACGGGCAGCTTTTCGGCCATGTCATTCTCGCCCGGGATCTGATCCGCGATACGGCCCGCGCGATCGCCGAACTGGATCCCGAGCGGCAGCGGCTGCTTGAGCATCTGGTGCTGACGCATCTCCATCTGCCCGAATGGGGCTCGCCGCGGCTGCCGGTCATCCCGGAAGCTCTGATCCTGCATCACGCCGACGATGTGGATGCGAAGCTCGAAATGTATTTGCGTTGTCTTCGCAAGGACAAAAGCGCCGGTCCGTTCACGGCGCGCGATGCGATCCTCGGCCGCCCTCTATTGAAACGCCGGCCTCCGCCGTCGATTGATTCTGGCGAGCCGAAGTAGCCTATTGATCGGCAGGAAGCGAAAGCGTAGGTGCTGGCTTTGCTCCCCCTCTCCCTCCGGGATAGTCCGGGAGGGGTGAGGGCGGAACATCCGCCCCGTGCGACGCTATGATTTGCTCGCCGTTCGCGAAAAAAGGCGCCCTCACCCCCAACCCCTCCCGCGTGAGGTCAGCCGCGATGCAAGGTGGACGAGCCTTTCGTGGAAACAAGTTTATCCAACTTGTTCGTAGAACCTCTCGAAAACCAATCCGACGAGTTAGATCAACTTGTCGCCACGAAAGACAGGGCCAATCCTGCATCGCCGCGATATTGTTCGTAGATCGCGGGATAGCGTTCGCTCTCGATCCGGTCCGTTCTTCTCGTTCACGCACAGCAAGCCATTACTGTTATTCGGGTTGTGAAATGTTTTCCCAGCTCAGATCGCATTCCAAATGGAAGCCCCCCCGGCGTCGAAATGGGAATGGGAACCGCGGGCCTACGGGGCGACGCCGAGGTTTTTCTTGAGGAAGCCGGCGATGCGGGTGTGGAGGCGTTCCATCACGAGCGGGTCGGGGACCATGTGGGTGAGGCCCGAGAGGGGGACCATCTCGAATTCCTTGCCGTGGCGAAAGAGGGCGTCAACCAGCCGGAGCGAATGACGGAAGTAGACGTTGTCGTCGGCGGTGCCGTGGAGGATGAGCAGCGGACGGCGAAGGTCGGCGGCGTAGGTGAGGAGCGAGCCTTCCTTATAGGCGGGGTCCGACTTGGGGGGCACGCCGAGGTAGCGTTCGGTGTAGTGGGTGTCGTAGTCAAGCCAATCGCAAACCGGAGCGCCGGCGACACCGACCTTGAAGACGTCCGGCCGGCGAAGCACGGCGAGGGCGGAGAGATAGCCGCCGAAGGACCAGCCGTCGATGCCGACGCGTTCGAGATCCATCGCGGGCTCAAGCTTGGCGAGGGCCTGCAACCCGGCGACCTGATCTTCGAGCGGCAATGAGCCGAACTTTTGGCGAATGGCCCGTTCCCAGTCGCGGCCTCGTCCGGGCGTGCCGCGGCCATCGATGGCGACGACGATGAAACCCTGGTCGGCGTACCACTGGTCCAGCAGCCAGCGGTTGTAGGCGGCCATCACATGAATGTGATGCGGCCCGCCGTAGACGTCGACCATCACCGGATACTTCTTCTTCGGATCGAAGTGGTGCGGCCGGATAATCGCGGCATGAAACTCCTTGTCGCCGACCCTGCGATATTCGACACGCGGCACGAACGGCGGATCCTCGGCCACGCTGGGCAAGTCGGCGATCTTGCCGCCATCCTTGCGATGCACCGTTGTCCGCGGCATGGCGTTCTTGAGCCGTGACGTGAGGGCGTAGATGGAACCGTCCTGGGCGAAGGAGGCCGCGTGCAACCCGGGTTCGGTGGTCAGTTTCTCGATGGAACCATCAGAGAGTTTGACGCGATGCAGATGGCTCTCGGTGGGATCGGCGCTGGCGAGGAAGTAAACCTCCTTCGCGCCGCGATCGATATGAACGAGCGACTGAAAGCCGTGTTTCACGGGGACCAGCGTCCGCGGGTTCTTGTCGGCGGCGCGCAGTTCAAGTTGCGGCCCGCCGTTCGTTTCGCTCACCCAAAGCAAGCCATGACCCGCGACGAAGCGAGGCACATCTTGGCGGAGGTTGACCCAGGCGTCGTCCTTCTCCGTCCACAAAGTTTCGACGTCGCCGTTCGCGGGATCGACTTGCAGCACGGCGACTTCGTCTTGCAGTCGCGTTTGCACGGTAAGCGTGAGGGGGCCGCTTTTCGCCCAGCGAGCGGACGCAAGATACGGGTAGCGAGCGCGGTCCCAATCGACACGCGTCGGCGTTCCTTCAAGGTCGAAGATCGTAAGCCCCACGCGAGCGTTGTCTTTTCCAGGTCGCGGATAGAAGAAGGGGGTGGGCGTCGCGGCGGGCGAGATGGGGTCGGCGACGAACCAGGTCTCGACCTTGCTGTTGTCGGTCTGCTGCACGAGCAGCGACCTGCTGTCGGGCGACCACCATGTGCCGACGAATCGGCCCATCTCTTCTTGGGCGACGAACTCGGCGAGGCCGTTCGGCTTCGCGGCCGTGCCTCCCTTGGTGATGCGCAGTTCGCGATCCGCTTTCAAGTCGAAGACGAAAACGTCGCATTCGCGGACATACGACATTTTGCTGCCGTCCGGCGCGAAACGCGGATCGATCGCGCCGGGCCCGATGCCGAGTTCGCGAACCTTGCCGTCGCTTCGCGAGACGACGTAGAGCTTGCCTGAAAGGCTGACGAGGATTTGCGTGCCGTCGTCCGAAAGCTGGAAGGTGGTGAATCCGCCGACGCTGACCCGCATCCGCTCGCGGCGGGCCTTCTCTTCCGGCGTCAGGTTCTCCTCGGCGCCTTTCAGCAGCGCTTCCGGCGTCAGCCATTCGCGCGTTTTTCCGCTGGCGACATCGAACTCGAACAGCGCCAGCTTCGCTGCTCGCGGAGCCGACCGCAAAAACAGGACGGCTTTGCCGTCCGGCGTCGGCTGCGCCTTCATTGGCCGGCCCAACATGAAGCCACCAGTCTGGGCGTGGTCGCGCAGGTAGCTCGCATCAAGCGGCGTTTTCGGCGGCAGGTCCGGAGCGGCATGCATGGGGGAAGCGATCGTGAGCAGGAAAAGGGCCAAGCGTTGCATCGGCAGGCGCCTCGCAAACGGTGTCGGATTTCGTCATCAGTGTAACGGCGAATGGAGACTTATCAAACACAACCCCCACGCTGACCCAAGCCCAGGGGCGACCGTAGGGAGCTCCTGGGACCGGAGTGTCGGAAGCGGGATACGTTTACGGTCTGGATCCCAGGAGCTCCCTGCGGTCGCCCCTGGGCTTGGGGGGCTCTGACGTCGGCGCTTCGTTGGCCTTTTCTTGACAGGCACTTGCGTCCAGGGTACGCTTCACGTCAGTCTTCCGCTTCGGCGTCGCCGCCGTTCCATGAGGTCCAGGGGGGTAAGTGGCCTTCCCCGGAACAGGCGATGCCGGCTGCCTCCTTTGGGAGCTTCTGCTTATGCTCCGTATTCCTGGTCCCGCCGCACGCATGTGCGATGGGCTTTCCCGCCGTGCGTTTCTCAAGATCGGCGCCTTCTCGTTCGGCGCCGCCTCGCTGAGCCTTGCCGACGTTTTTCGAGCCGAAGCTCAAAACGGCGTCGCCAGCACGCATCGTTCGGTGATCAATATCTTCCTCGCCGGCGGTCCGCCCCACCAGGATATGTGGGACATCAAAACCGATGCCCCCGTCGAGATCCGCGGCGAATTCAAACCAATCACCACGCGCGTTCCAGGTATTCAGATCGGCGAAACGTTTCCGCGCATCGCCAACCTCATGGACAAGTGCGTCGTCATTCGATCCATCGTCGGCTCGGCCGATCGGCACGACGGCATCCAATGTCTGACGGGTTTCCCGCACAATTCGCTAACTCCGCTCGGCGGCCGGCCCAGCATGGGTTCGGTCCTGTCGAAAATGCTCGGCCCCGCCCATCCTTCGATGCCGCCGTTCGTCGGCCTCGCCGCGGCAACGCAGCACCGGCCTTGGAGCGATAGCGGCCAAGCCGGCTTCATCGGCCCAACGCATGCCCCCTTTCGGCCCGACGGCCCCGGCATGGCGAACCTGACGCTCAACGGCATCAGCGTTGATCGGCTCGACGACCGCAAAGGCCTGTTGCGCAGCTTCGACGGCATGCGGCGCGAAGTGGATAGTTCCGGCATTGTCGAAGCGGTGGACGCCGCCACGCAACGCGCATTGGGCGTCCTCACCAGCAATCGCTTGCTCGAAGCGCTCGACGTGTCCCGCGAACCCGCCACGGTCCGCGAACGCTATGGCGACGGCAAGCCGTACCAGTTCCAATTCGACGGCGCTCCGACCGTCAACGACCAGTTGCTGATGGCTCGCCGGCTCGTGGAAGCAGGCGTGCGATGCGTCACGCTCAGCTATGGCCGATGGGATAGCCACGGCAACAATTTCGGCCTGGTGCGCGATCATGGCGCCAAGCTGGATCAGTGCCTCAGCGCTCTGGTCGAGGATCTTGAAGCACGCGGCATGCTCAACGACGTAACGATCGCCGTCTGGGGCGAGTTCGGCCGTACGCCGCGAATCAACAATGGCGCGGGCCGCGACCACTGGGCGCCGGTCAGCAGCTGCCTCCTGATCGGCGGCGGCATGAAGACGGGCCAGGTCATCGGTTCCACGAATCGCCTAGGGGAACACGCCGCCACCCGCCCCGTGACGCACGGCGAAGTGTTCGCGACGATCTACAAGAACCTTGGCATCAACCCGCAATCGACGACGATCCTCGACCCCACCGGCCGCCCGCAGTATCTCGTCGATGCCTCGCCATTGCCCGAAGTGGCTTAATGTCTTTCCGGCTCCCCTCCCCTTTGGGGAGAGGCGCTGGGGGTGAGGGGAGAGAACGGTGCATAAACTTGTTTCGTCCCCCAAAGCCCCAGGGTAAGCGCAGCGCACCCTGGGGATCGCACCCGCTGGATTGCAGATTTCGAATTGCAGGCGTGAGACGCATCTGCCGTCTGGATCCCCAGGGTGCGCTTACCCTGGGGCTTGCCGCACAACATCACGGTTATGCGCGGATTGATGCCACCGCAGTGCTTCCGCGAAATCGCCGCGGGCGGCGCTGGCTAGTGCGACCAGTTTGATCGCATCGTCTCCGCGTCGTATTTCTTGTGCGTGCCAAGCGGCGGCGTAGGCATCGTCGTATCGGCCGTCGCGCATCGCTTGTTTCGCGTTTTCCATCACGCGTTCGCGCTCGGCTTCCAGCGAAAACAGCAGCGACAGGTCCGCCTTGCATCGACGGCAAATTGCCTCCGTGTTCTCGGCTCGACATGCGGGACAGCGGATGGTCATGCGAAACTCCTACTTGCCAGTGCCAACGCCCCTTGCACGACGACCTCTTCTCCAAGCGATGCGGGGACGATATCGAAACACTCGGCAAACGGCTTGAAGACCATCTCCGCGACATGCCGGCGTAGCGGGCCGAAGAGCGGTTCGCCGATGAGCGACAGGCCGCCCCCCACGACGAATCGCCGCGGGCAGACGAGGGCCACCACCTGGCAGAATGCTTGAGCAAGGCACATCGTCGCGCCGTCGAGGATCGCTGAAGCGGCCGCATCCCCTTTCGCGGCGGCCTCGCCGACGTCGCGTGCGGTCAGGGTTTCCGATTGGGTATGTCGGCCCAGCGGCGAGTTGGCGAGAAAGCCGGAGCGAGCCAGGTCGCGAACCTTGCGGTCGATCGCCCACCCGGATGCGAAGTGCTCCAACACATCCCATCGGCCTTCATGCCAAAGCCGCAGATGCCCGATCTCCGCGGCTCCTTTGCCGACGCCGCGATGAATGGCGCCGTCGATGATCAGCCCGCCGCCGATGCCTGAGCCGAGCGTCACGTAGAAGACCGGCGACATGCCGCGGCCCGCGCCGAAAGACGCTTCCGCCAAACCCGCGACGTCCGCGTCGTTTCCCAAGACCGCCGGCAAGCCAAACGATTCGCCGATCCAATCGCCGAGCGGAAACAGATCCCAGCCCGCGATCTGATGCGACTTGATGACGGAGCGAGTTGCATCATCGACGGGCCCGCCGAAGCCGACGCCGATGCCGCGGAGTTGGGATTTCGAGACGCCCGCGCGCATCAGCAGATCGGGCACTGCATCCAGGATTTGTCGGCGAATGCCGTCGGCTCCGTCGATGGGGGCGACTGGCCCACGCCACAACGCCGCGATCGAGCCGCAGCCGTCGCCGATGCCGAGTTGAAGCTTCGTCCCGCCGATTTCGATGCCGAGATACACGGGTTCGCTCAAGAGGAAGAGATAGCGGCATCATCGGGACTTATGTGCGTCACGGCAAGAAAGAACAAGCAGAATGATGGGAAGGCGGAATCATGCAAGGCAGAAAGACAGAATCAATACGAACCGAATGATAAAGGCGATTTCGCAGCTGGCCCCCGACAATCTCGCATTTCATGATTCTGCTCGTAATGATTCTGTTTTCTGCCTTGCATGATTCTGCTTTCCATCATTCTGCAAATTCTTTCGCCCCGCAATCTGGTTGAAATGGGCCGAATGATGCGTCATAGAATGAGCCTGCCTCCCGTCGTTCTACACCGAGGTGTTCATGCGCACGTTGTTGCTGGCGATGCTTGTCGCCGCGGTTCCGCTTTCTCCTCTGGCGGCCCAACCCGCCGACGAAGCTCGGCTGCTTCGCTTCCCCGCGATCCACGGCAAGACCATCGCCTTCGGCTACGCGGGGAACCTCTACTCCGTCTCCTCCGAGGGGGGCATCGCTCGGCGACTCACAAGCCATGAAGGCTACGAGATGTTTCCCCGCTTCTCGCCCGACGGCAAGCATCTCGCGTTCACGGGACAGTACGACGGCAACACCGAAGTCTATGTGATGCCGGCCGAGGGGGGCACGCCGAAACGGCTCACGTTCACGGCCACGCTGGGGCGCGATGAGGTGTCGGACCGCATGGGGCCCAACAACATCGTGATGACGTGGAAGAACAACAACGAACTCGTCTTCCGCTCGCGCATGCGGGAGTGGAACGACTTCATTGGGCAGCTGTTTACCGTCGATTCGAAGGGGCATCTGCCGGAGCAACTGCCGTTGCCGCGAGGCGGGTTCTGCTCGTTTTCGCCGGACGGCAAGAAGCTCGCGTACAACCGTGTCTTCCGCGAATTTCGCACTTGGAAGCGTTACCGCGGCGGCATGGCGGACGACATTTGGATCTACGACTTCGAGACGAAGAAGACCGAAGCCATCGCCCAGGATCCCGCATCCGACGTCTTCCCGATGTGGCACGGCGACCGCATCTACTTCCTCAGCGATCGCGACGAAGCGAAGCGATTCAACCTTTGGTCGTACGACACGGGAACGAAGAAGCTTCAGCAACTCACGACGTTCAAGGACTACGACTGCAAGTACCCCTCGCTGGGCGACGCCGCGATCGTCTTCGAAAACGCGGGTTACATCTACCGCTTCGATCTGCAGACGGTGAAGGCGACGAAGGTGCCGATCCGCATCCTGGAGGACATGGCTTCGGGCCGATCGGGCATCAAGGATGTAGCGAAGCAGGTGTCGGCCTACGAAATCTCGAATGACGGCAAGCGAGCTCTCTTCGAAGCGCGTGGCGAACTGTTCACCGTCCCCGCGAAAGACGGGGCGACGCGTCATCTGACCGACAGTTCCAACGTCCACGAGCGAAGTCCGAAGTGGTCGCCTGACGGCAAAACCGTCGCGTACATCGGCGATGCCAGCGGCGAGGACGAGATCTATGTGATGCCCGCTGACGGCAAGGGTTCGCCCACGCTGATCCCGACCGTCGATCCGTCCTACAAGTACGAGCTTCGCTGGTCGCCCGATTCCAAGAAGGTGATGTGGTCCGACAAGAAGATGCGGCTGCATTACGTCGATATGGAGTCGAAAGCGGTCAAACTGATCGCTCAAAGCAAGGTCTGGGAAATCCACGATTACTCATGGTCGCCCGACAGCAAATGGGCCTCCTACGCGCGTACCGACCAGGAAGGGATGCCGCGCGTGTGGATTTATTCGCTGGATCAGGACAAGTCGTTTGCGGTCACCGACGGCTGGCATGACTCGTCGCACCCCGTATTTTCGGGGGACGGCAAATATCTCTACTTCGCCTCGGAACGCAATTTCGATCCGGTCTACAGCGAAACGGAATGGAACCACGCTTACGTGGACATGGACAAGCTGTATGTCGTTCTGCTCTCGAAGGAGACGGCTAATCCTTTCCGAGCGAAAAGCGATGACGAGCCGGCGAAAGAAGACAAGAAGGACGACGCCAAGGAGAAGAAGGAAGAAGGAAAGGAAAAAAAGAAGGACGCCCCAGTCACGGTGAAGATCGACCTGGAAGGCCTGAAGGATCGCGTGCTGGAACTGCCGACGGCAGCGGGTCGATATCGCAATCTGCAATCGGTGGGGGCGAACCTCTACTACCAACGTATGTCGCGCAAAGGCGGTCCCGCCTTCGGATACTTCGACCTCGCCGCGAAGAAGGAAACGAATCTCGGCACGATCGGCGGCTACGAAATCTCGGCCAACGGCCAAAAGATGCTCGTCAGCAAGGACAGCGCGTATCACATTATCGACGTGCCGAAAGGCCCGCTCGCTCTCGGCGATGCCCTCAGTCTTTCCGGTTTGCAGGTAAACCTCGATCGACGCAAGGAGTGGAACCAGATCTTCCACGAGTCGTGGCGGCAGATGCGCGACTTCTTCTATGACCCCGGCATGCACGGCGTCGATTGGAAGGTGATGAAAGCCAAGTACGAGGTGCTGCTGCCGCACGTCAATCATCGCGCGGATCTGACCTACATCATCGGCGAGATGATCAGCGAACTGAACGCCGGGCACGCATATGTGGGCGGCGGCGAATTGCCCAAGGTCACCAAGGTGCAGACCGGCCTGCTCGGAGCCGAGTTGACGCAGGATGCGAAAACCGGAGCGGTAAAGATCGCGAAGATTCTGCGAGGCGTGTCGTGGGACAAATCGCTCCGCTCTCCGCTCGCGGAAATCGGCGTCAATGTCGAACCGGGCGAATACATCGTCGCCGTGGACGGCAAGCCGACCAAGGACATGGCCAACATTTATGAGGCCCTCGTCAACACCGTCGGCAAGCAGGTTCGGCTCACCATCAACAAGGAGCCGAGCGACAAGGGATCGCGCGACGTGGTCGTCACGCCGATTGCGGACGAGCATCCGCTCTATTACCACGAGATGGTGCAGAACAACATCAAGAAGGTGGCCGAGGCGTCAGGCGGGAAGATCGGCTATCTGCACGTGCCCGATATGTCGCCGGCGGGGCTCAATGAATTCGCGAAGCATTACTACCCGCAGCTTCGCAAGAAAGCGCTGCTCATTGATGTTCGAGGCAATGGCGGCGGAAACGTGTCGCCCATGCTCATCGAGCGTCTGCGCCGCGAGATCGCGATGGTCGATATGTCGCGCGACACCGCGCCCCGGCCTGATCCGGGCGAAACGTTCCTCGGCCCGGTCGCCTGCTTGCTGAACGAGTTCTCCGCATCGGACGGCGATATTTTCCCCTATCGCTTCCGCCACTACAAACTCGGCAAGCTCATCGGCAAACGGTCCTGGGGCGGCACCATCGGCATCCGCGGTTCGTTGCCGTTCGTCGATGGCGGCACGTTGAGCAAGCCGGAATTCGCATCATACACGCTTGACGGCAAAGCCTGGGCGATCGAAGGCCACGGCGTCGATCCCGACATCGTGGTCGATAACGACCCCGCTCGCGAATACGCGGGGATCGACGACCAGCTCAATCGGGCGATCGAGCATTTGCTCGAAGAGTTGCGGACCCGCGAACGCCAACTTCCGCCCCCGCCGCCCTTCCCGAAACGGTAACCGCAAGCGAGCAGCCGCTGTTAGGCGGCTGGCACGTGAACCGCAAAAGTCTCTTCATTCGCAGACGTTTCGATTTGCTCAATCCGTATGCGGACGAGGAGACTTTTGCGGTTCACGTACCAGCCGCCTAACAGCGGCTGCTCGCCTTGAGATGCCAGCATGCCCGAGTATCCTCACCGCATCCGACTGCGTGGCCCATGGGACGTCGTGCCCCTCGACGGCTCCACGCCGCGCCACATGACGATGCCAGGCCGTCTCGCTGATGCCGGGCTTGTCGGCTTCTCAGGTTGGGTGAAACTGATACGGCGTTTCGGTTTCCCAGGCCGGCTCGACGCCTTCGAGCGTGTGCACCTCCTCTGCGACGGGTTCGAGGGCATCGCGACCGTTTCGGTCAATGGCACAATGATTGGCGAACAATTTGAACGCCGCTTCGCATTCGAGATCACCTCGCTTCTCGAGCCGCGCAATCAACTGGAAGTGGCGCTCGATGCCGCGAATGACCAAGCCGGCTTATGGGGCGAGACGGCGATGGAGGTGCGCTGTCAGGCGTGGCTCGAAGATCTGGCGATTTCCCGCGAAGGCGGATTGTGGCTGATGGGCCGTGCTGTGGGAGTCAGCGATGTGCCGCTTGATTTGTATGCGATCGTGGACGGCAAGCAGTCGCTTTATCGAATGGTGAAGCCATCGGCGGAAGGCACGCCGTTTCGTGAGCCGTTGGAACACGACGGCGTGGCCGCGAAGGTGGAATTGGTGCACGTCTCAACGGCGTGGTGGACGCAACAAATCGCAATGTTTAGCGGGGAGCCGTAGGCGACCCGTCCCGGTCGCCTAGGGCTCCCCGCTAAACGGCGTTGCGCTAAACATGCAGCGCCGTCGTCCACGCGGCGCGGGCGGATTCGCCGACGGTTTCCGACAGCGACGGATGGGCATGGCAGGTGCGGGCCACGTCTTCGGCGGTCGCGCCGAACTCCATCGCCATCACTAATTCGCCGATCAAATCGGATGCCCGCGGGCCGAGGATGTGGACGCCGAGGATGCGGTCGGTCTTGGCGTCGGCGATCGTCTTCACCAAGCCTTCCGTTTCGTCCATCGCCTTCGCCCGCCCATTCGGCATGAAGGGAAACTTGCCGACCCGATAAGGAACGCCCGATTCCTTCGCCTGCTCCTCGGTGATCCCGACCGAGGCGAGTTCGGGATGCGTATAGATCACGCTGGGGATGGTCGCGTAATTCACATGCCCCCCCCTGCCCGACAAATGCTCCGCCACCGCGAGACCTTCTTCGCTCGCCTTGTGGGCGAGCATTGGGCCGGCAATCATGTCGCCGATGGCGTAGATGCCGGCCACGTTCGTCTGATAGTGTTCGTTGACGGGAACCTTGCCCGACTTTTCGTCGAACGCGATCCCCGCCTCTTTCAGGCCCAGCGCGGCGACCGCAGGACGACGGCCCACGCTGAGCAGCACCTTGTCCCCTTTGAAGTCGACCTTCTTCCCACCCTCTTCCGCGGTCACCGTGATCCGGCCACCGTCCTTGGTCGCTCCGGTCACCTTGGTGTTGGTACGGATGTCGAGGCCTTGCTTCACCAGCGATTTGTGCAAGATGCCCGCGAGTTCGCGGTCGTTCATCGGCAAAAGGTTCGGCAAGAATTCCAGCACCGTGACTTTGCTGCCAAGCCGACTCCAGACGGAACCCATCTCCAGGCCGATGTAGCCGCCGCCGATCACGATCAGATGTTCCGGCACCTGAGCGAAGGACAACGCTTCGGTGGAGCTGACGACATGCGTGCCGTCGTATTGCAGGAACGGCAGGGGGGCCGGTTCGCTCCCCGCGGCAAGGATGATGGAGCCGGCTTCCACCTCGAAGGTCTTGTCGCCCGTCACCTGCACGCGCGATTTGCCGAGCACTTTGCCCGTGCCTTGCAGCCAGGTGATCTTGTTCTTGCGGAAAAGAAACGCGATTCCGTCGGTCAGGCTTTTGACGACTTCGCTTTTGCGGGCGATCATCCGCGCGAGGTCGAGTTCGACGTCCTTGACGCCGATGCCGTGATGGGAGAACCGCGTCTTGGCGAGGCGATACAGCTCGCTGGAATCGAGCAACGCCTTGCTGGGGATGCAGCCGATATTGAGGCAGGTGCCGCCGAGCGTCTTCGATTTTTCGACGCAGGCGACCTTCATGCCGAGCTGCGCCGCCCGCAGCGCCGCGACATACCCGCCCGGACCCGAACCGATGATCACCACGTCGTAACGATCAGGCATGGATTTTCTCTAGGCGTGTGGCCGGCTGCTATGCAACCTGAAGGATTCGCAGATCCCCGATTGGGGTTAGAGGAAATGTACGCCGACGCGTCGTCATGGAAATAGCCGCAAATCTCCAGTTGGCTCAAAGAACGTGAAACTCGCCTCCATCGATGGGTCGCATTCGATGCTGGTTAGCCGAGCGGCGCCTGCCTTTCTCCCCTCTCCCTCCGGGAGAGTCCGGGAGAGGGGCCGGGGGTGAGGGCGTGCGACGTGGCGTTTTGCAGAAGAAGGACCCTCACCCCAACCCTCTCCCAAAGGGAGAGGGAGGAAGACCATCTCCCGCCGCTCGCCTTACTTCATCCCCGCGATCCATTCGCGGATGAGGCGGACGCCGACTTCATCGGGAACCTTCGACCCCACATGCGGCATGCGGCCAAGCCCAGTGATGCTCATGCGATGCAGCAGCACCGACTGGTCGGGTTTGCCGGGAGCGAGCACCTTCGCTTCCTTGATGTTGAAGTTGCCGTGATTCGGCGAGACGTCGACGATGCCCATTTCCTTGACCGGCAGAGTGGAGAGCAGTTTGAACTCCGCGTTGCCGCCGCCCCACTTGATGTGGCAATGGCCGCAGTTCGAGTGCAGGTACGACAGGGCCCGCGATTCCGTCGGCTGCTTGGCGTCGTGGTAATCCGCCAGCTTCGGCAACTCGGCGGGACGCTTGGCCAACGGCTTCGAGAAGAGGCCGATGTGTTCGAGCGTATCGAGTTGATTGGCGATGACGCCGTTGTAGTCGTGGTCGCGATTCATCTGCAGCGTGCTGACGCCCAGGGCGAACTTCGCGGCATTCGTATGGCAGAGGCTGCATTCCGCCCGGCTCGGCAGACGATACGATTGGCGAGTCGTCTGATTGCCCGCCTTGATCGTGAGGTCGAGGTCCTTGCCTTCCGCTTCGAGCAAGTCGGCATCGGTCTGCTCGTCGTTCCAGACATAGGTGTAGCCGCGCCAATATTGGTCGCCGATATCCTGGTTTCCCTCGAACTGCTGGAAGTGCAGGATGCGGGTTTCAAGCCGTTTGCGCGACTGCGGAATGCCCCGCTCCATATCCATGGAAAACGTCTTGACGAGCACCGTGCCGTCGGGGAACCGCCAACCGGGAGGGGCGCCGGGCGAAGGCTGGGGGTAGGTGATTTCGTCGAACCCGATCTTGGCGTCGCCCGGGATCGCGATGAAGCGATCTTTGTGGGCATGATCGCCCCAGAGCTGCGCATTGACCGAATAGGGGATCACGCCGGGGGCGGGGATGTGGTTCTTGGTCGATGCGAAGAGGCCTGTCTCGCTCAGCTTCTTGGGAAACGGCGGGGCGACCGCGGTTTGCGGCGGAGCTTTCACGAGTTGATGCAGGCCGCCTCCCATAAAGTCGAGGAAGTACAGTTCGCCCGCTTCGTCTTCTCCCCAACCGACGATACGAAGATTGGTGCGGGCCAACTCTCGCGAGATGGTCGCTTCCTTCACGGGGGTCGCGGTCTTGCGATATTCCCAGATGCGCCCCGTGTCGAAGTCGCCGTAAATGTAAGCGCCTTTCAGCTCCGGCAACCGCGAACCGTGGTAGACGAAGCCGCCGGTGATCGAGCGGAAATCGCTATGGTGGTGTTCGACGAGCGGCTTGAGGATCGGCGTCGGCCCCTTTTTTCGCTCGGGTCGGAACGGGTGCAGGCCTTCCTGCACGGACCAGCCGTAGTTGCCGCCGCGCTCGATCTTGTAGACCATTTCCCAAAGATCCTGCCCCACTTCGCCGCACCACAAATCGCCCGTCGCGCGGTCGAAGGTGTAACGCCACGGCTGACGCAGACCATAGGCCCACACCTCCGGCAATGCGCCGGGCGTGTTCACGAACGGATTGTCGTTCGGGATCGAATACGGTTTGCCGTCGGGGCCGGGGGTCGGCTTGACGCGAAGGATTTTGCCGAGGGGCGAACCAAGGTCTTGGCCGATCTGCAATTGATCCGCGATGCCCGACCCATCGCCGGTGCCGATGTAAAGGCATTCGTCCTTCGGCGAAAACTTGAGGCACCCGCCGTTATGCCCGCCGCTGGGCCATGCATAGACGACCGTTTCGCTTGCCGGGTCCGCGACAAGGCGATCCTTGGTTTGGGTCAGCGTGAACCGTGCGACCTGCGTCCCCTTCGGTTGCTCGCTAACGCTGTCGGCGACATAGGTGATGTAGAGCTCGCCCTTTTCTTCCAGCTTCTTCGGCGGAACGGCAACGGCGTAGATCACTGGCTTGGTCGCTTCGCCCTTCGCGTTTTTGCCGGGCTTCAGCTCGAGAACGAGCGTCTTATCCGCGGCATCCTTGGCGTTGCGAAACGCCCAGATCTTGCCCCATCGCTCGGCGACGAGCATCCAATCGGTGCCCGGAACCGAAGTCATGTCGAGCGGTTCGCTGAACGTAATCTTGGGAAAGGCACGCTCGGTGCGATAAGGGGCCGGCGGTTCCGGCGAACCGACGATCTTCGAGGTCGTCCACGGGACGCGTTTCTCGATGCCGACGACCTTCTTCGTCGTGCCCGAACCTTGAGCGAGAAGGAACGGCAGGCCAAGAAGAGCCAAAGTCAGAATGGCGAGACCGCTGAACCAAACGCGACGCATCGTCGGATCTCCGCAGAGCCAATGGGGGTTGGGCCAGATTGTAGCGGAGGATTTTCCCGGATGCGAGCAAGTAAAGAAGGTAGTTCTCACGCTCCGCGTGAGGTCAGCGGCGATGCAAGGTTCAGACGCCCGTGGAAACAAGTTTATCTAACTTGTTTAAAGACTCTCCATAACGATCCGACAAGTTAGATAAACTTGTCGCCACGAAAGGCAGGAGCGGTCTGCCATCACCTCGCCGCTGACCTCACGCGGAGAACCCGGGAGATTTCCCGCTTCATGGGATGCTCGGGTGGGGTTTCGGAATGGAAAGGAAACGGTGATAGGAGCCGGCTCGATGAGATGAGCGGCGATCAGCGAATCGTTGCAAAAAATGAGAGCACGCATAGAGGGGACTCCGGACGACCGCAAGGCGTGCGGTCGCGAAACGCTGAAGCGGAGACACGGCCGAAGGGATGAGGTTCGCACGGGGATCGAGATTAGAGCAAACCGCGCGACCAGTTGGCGGCATGGCCGCCGGGGATCGCTTTGCCGGCGCGAATGCGACGCCAGCGATCGACGACGACCTCGGGTTCGTATTTGCGGTAGATGAAATCGGCCCGCAGCGATTTCGCCCCGGCCTTGCCGAGTTCGCCAAGTCGCGGCGACAGGCAGTACGGCCCCTGGTTGAGCACGATCGTTCGGCAATGGTAATCGATCGCGGTCGCCTTTTCGCCGTGGCTCGATTCCATCTCCATGCTCTCGAACGTGCAGTTCGCTTTCCCCGGGCAGCCGCCGATGAGATTGGCGTAGGCACACGACTCGGCAAGAAACAGCGGCGTGTCTTGATGCACGATCAGCACCGCTTTTTCGCCGAACTCGCTCCACAGCGATCGGCTGTTGGCGAAACCGTCTTCGGGCGAAAGGGCGAATCGCGTGGCGCCCATGGCAAGCACCTGCTGAGCCGCGAGGCGATTGATCACGTAGACCGACCAATCCGTCGCGAGGTCAAGTTCGCCTGTTTCCGCGGAGTTCGGATCGAGACCCAGGTAATGCCAGGCGGAAAGATTCGCGGCCTCCCACTTCAACCAACCCGCGTCTCGCAGAGAGCGGATCTTGTGCAGCAACCCCTTCTCTTCCCATTGCCGAGTCAGGGCAGGCAGGGCGAGACGAATGCGCTCGCGGCCGATCTGATCCGCGAGTGCGGTCAGCTTTTCGCGCAGCGTCGTCGGGTGATCGCGGGCGACGTCGATGATCGCTTCATCGACATGGGTCCAGTCCTGCCTCTCGAAGGCATCCAGGAATGCCATCCGATCGACTTTGATTGACCAGCGAAAGTCAGCCGAGGGAGCGGCGGCAATTGCTGGCGGGCGGACCACCGCCTGAAGTTGCTCGGTGCGTTGCCGGCGCGCAGCATCCAATCGGTGCTCAAGGGCCTGCGTCAGCTCTCGTCGAATCGCATTGAAACGGGACACGGGAACGAACAGGCCGTCGGCGTTGCGAAACGTGACCTCGCCCGGTTCGAAGGCGCTGTCTCCCAATCGCGTGAACGCATTGCGGAATGCGGTTTCCGTGCGCGACGAATCTTGTGCCGGCTCGAAGGGCCCGTTCGTCGTCACGGTCGATTCATGTTCGCCGCATCGGCCGACGATTTGCAGTTCCTCGCGGGTCAGCGTCGCTTTCACGTCGAGGCGACGGCGAACGACGAACGCGCCCGCCTTGGGCCGATCGACGCGGAAGCGTTGCTTCACATCCTGCGACGACGAACAATACACCGGCGCTCCGGCGGGCAACTCCGGAATTTCGTTGGGTACGCCGATTTCGACCGTCGCCCCCTCAGCCGCTTCGAAGCTCTCCTGGGCTCGGCCTCGCGTGACGACATAAAGGCGATCAATGGCAAAGCCCACGGGTTTGCCTAGCGTGGGGAGATCGATTTGCAACCCGTCATGCTTCTGCAGCTCGCGCGATGTGCGGAAGCGAAGTCGCCGTTCGGAACCGACGGTGACGACTTGCTCGACGACGCCGATCCGCGTGCCGCGATGGCCGACGGTATCGCGGTCGGCCACTTCCTTGTCCTTGTGCGATTCGATGAACAGCTTGGTCCAGGGCCGGCTGAACACCGTCTGCAGATCCGCTTCCGCTTCGGGCCGATCATTGAGATCGAGCGTGCCGTCGATGAGTCGGCGGTAGTAGTCCGTCGCCGCGGCTACGTAGGTGGGACCCTTCTTGCGTCCCTCGATTTTGAAGCACGAAACCCCCGCGGCCCGCAGCACCGGCAGGTGGTCGGGCAGGGCGAGATCCTTCATCGAGAAGGGAAAGCCCGTCGT
This sequence comes from Gemmataceae bacterium, assembly GCA_019748295.1. Lineage (GTDB taxonomy): Bacteria > Planctomycetota > Planctomycetia > Gemmatales > Gemmataceae > JAIEPT01. Next base: position 23,703 of record JAIEPT010000137.1, read on the forward strand.
CGGATCGCGCTTTACCGGTGTGCCGTCGCGCAGTTCCATTGGCGCTCCTTCCACATGGAAGGAATCGCGACACGAGTACGAGCATTTGCCGCGATTGCCGCTGCGCCCAATCGTTTGCGCGGAGAACAGGCAAAGCCCGCTGTACGAATAACAGAGGGCGCCATGGATGAAAACTTCGGTTTCGATGCCGCTCGCCGACGTGATGTCGCGCACTTCTTCGAACGTCAGTTCCCGGGCCAGCACGGCCCGCCGAAAGCCGAGTTGCTTGAGCACCTCGGTCCCCGCCCGGTTGTGCACCGCCATCTGCGTGCTGCCGTGCAGTTCGACCCTGGGGAACCATTGCTTGAGCGCGCGGGCCACGCCCAGGTCTTGCAGGATGACCGCATCCACGCCGATGTCGTCGAGTGCGACCAAGGCCTCGATCAGTTCTTCCAACTCGTCTTGCCGAATCAGCGTGTTGATGGTGACGAACACGCGTCGCGGCGGCGATTGGGCATGGGCGAAGGCGACGATCTCCGCCAACTCTTCCAGGTCGAAGTTTTCCGCTTCCGCGCGGGCCGAGAACTTCTTGAGCCCCAGATAGATCGCATCCGCCCCAAACTGAAAGGCCGCGAAACCCGCATCCAACCCGCCCGCCGGGGCGAGCAGTTCCACGGGACGTCGGGTTCCGTCGTCGGCGAACTCGATCGCCACCGCGCTGGAAAGGTCCTCGGTCGCATATGCGCCCTGCGGAGCGAGCGGTTCCGGAGCGTCATCCGCGAACGGTAGTTCGCCCGCAAGGCGCAGCCCTTCCCAGGTCGGGGCGGTAGCCGCTTCAGCGTTCAATAAGGGGAGCGAGAACTTGCCTGCCACAGCCGTTCCTCATTTGCGATGCGTTCGTCCCACCATTCTAGGTGAACGGAAGAAAGCCCGCGGCGAATCGGCTGGAAAGTGCGGCAACAGCGAAGCTTCCCCTCTCCCCCGCAGGGATCAAGTAGGCCCGTGCAAGCGAGTCGCCGCGGGGGAGAGGGTGGCCGAAGGCCGGGGTGCTTCCGAAGACAGGTGCTGCCAGAGGACGCAACCTTCCAGGCGCGTCTGTCAAACAGGACACGTCTTCCGTAGCTCCCCTCCCCCGCCCTTCGGGCACCCTCTCCCCCGCGATGACTGTTACGCTCGGGCAATAGTGATCCCTGCGGGAAAGAGGAGAAGCTTCGCTGCCTCCGCAAACCCAAGCCGACGCCGCCAAAACGGCTTCCCCTGAGCATTTCCCTGTTTATCGAACCTCGATCGACACCACCTCGATCGACAATTTGCCCAACACGCGCACGACCGGCAGGAGGGGCGTCATCGAGCGTTCGTCGTGCCAGCTTTGATCTGCGATCTTCAGGTGCGTCGCTCCCACGTAGCCGCGGCCTAGCGTGGCATCGATCGGAATCCATCGGCCCTTAATATGGACTTCCGTCCACATGTGAAACGCGAAGCCAGGGCCCGCTTTCGTATCGGCATAGATGAGGCCCACTGCGGTGCGAGCGGGGATGCCTTCCGCTCGGCACATCGCGGTCGTCAGCATGGCGAACTCGGTGCAGTCGCCTTCAAGAGTCTTGGCCACATGGTCGGCGGTGGCGAGTGCTTCTTGGTTCGTGGGCCGCATGTTCATGTTGACCCAACGCTCGATCCGCAGGGCTTTACGCCAAGGGTCCGCTTCCGTGGCGGCCGCGGTGCGAGCGAGCGTCTTCACGCGGGCGTCGTTGCAGGCGATGAAGAACGAATTCTCGAGAAACTCCGGCCCGGCTTTTTCCTCCCCCTCGTCCATCGGCACCGCCCGGCTCGACTGCACCTGTACTTGGATGACGTTCCCCTCGGTGGCCTTCACCTGTTGCCGGCCATCGTTCGAGAAAGTCTTGTCGGCTTCCTTGTCGTCCTTCACCGTGATGCGGTAGACGGCATTCGTGCTGTCGTAGGGGCGCAGAATCCGCTGCTTCAGTTTCACCACCTGGCTGATGCCGACATCGACCGAGGCCCCGCCGACGTTGCTGAGCGCCAATTGCTTGGTGGTGCGGACGAGGACCAGCTTCCCCAGGCCCGGAGCTTCCGATTCCTGGGCGATCGCTTCGCCGTTTTCGTCAAGCCACTGAATCAGCATCGGCGGCTGAAACCCTTGCACCTTCTCGGCCACGATCTCGACGCGCAACGCTTTGCGAAGTTCCTTCGTCCCCGGGAATTGGACCGTCTGATATTCCTTCGCCGTCGCCGTGTTGCGAATCACCAGATTGATGCTGGGTTCGAAGCTCTGATACGTGAAGCTGTCGCCCGGCTTCGCCTTCTGTTCCTTGAGCAACGTGTATTGGCGATAGAGCCCGATCACTTTCTCGTTCCATGGGGCCGGCTTCATCGGCTTGTTGCCGTCCATGATAAGCTTGAGTTCCTTGCCTTCGACGACCCCTTCGATGGAGAGCTTCTGCGTCCTGCCGAGCAGTTGCCGCATGAAGGTGCCGACGACTTGGCCGCTGGCGGTTTCGATGGTGCCATTGTCCATGCCAAGTTGGATGCGGTCGGCATTGCGCAGGATCGTGAGCCGCAGTTCGAGGGTTGACCGAACCGCCTCCTCATCGCCGATCTTCTCCGCCTGAAAAATGGTGCGGACATACCCCGCCCGATTGCCGTTGATGAACGCGCCATCCCACCGTTCGATAGGAAAGGTCTGCGCCTGGGCCAATGGGACGACAACGAGGCAGAGGGCAAGAGAGAGCAGGCGGCGCATAGGTACTCCAAAGGCAAAGGATGAACGGGGAAGGATGAGGGATGAAGGATGAAGGATGAAAAAAAGAGTGACGAACGGGACTGGGGCAGGCAGTCGTTGTTGCCTTTTTTCATCCTTCATCCTTCCTCGTTCATCCTTCATCCTTCCCCTTTGCCGTCCCGTATCTTAGCGAGGAACCCCGACCACGATAAACCCAGGTTTGCCTCGCCAGGCGATTTTGGGTGTACGAATGCACCGGGCGAGCCCGAAATGCCGTGGGCGCCGGGACATGGTACGGTTTGCCCCAACTGCCCCATGCGACCCGTCCTCACCACCCTGTTTCCCCAAAGATTTTCCGAAATTCGCTCAAGTCGCTGCCTAGAATGGGAAACCCGAGTTGGCCCCGGTGAGTTTCGCGATCTATATTTCAGCGAACGCCGTGTTCATCCCCCGCGAACGCGACGTGGCCGCCAATCGCACAGGGCACGCATGAATCCTGAACTAATGGTCGAGCACCTGCTCAAAGACCGTTACGGCGACTTTGTCCTGACCGACGCCGTCCGACCTGCCCTCGATCGGCCCATCGTGCCGCGCCAGGGATATCGCATCGAGAACTACCGCGATCCGAAAGCGAACTTCCAGGTCCCCGTCCTGGCGGCTTCGATCTCTCGCGAACGCCTGTTCGATGCGTTTCTCGACATGCTCGATCCGCTTGGCGACGTCGTGGATGTGGTGCTCGAAACGAGCCACGACAGCGACGGCCAAAAGCATCAGGATCTGTTCCGCGAAGCGATCGACCTCCCGATTCTGAAGAGCTACTGCTGCGACTTCGAAGACATGCTGCTCAACGACGGCTGCACCGGCATTGCCGTGCTTTCGACGAACGGCCCGATGGAAGTGCAGTTCGACGAACACAAGCTGCTGGTCGTCTATGCCGCCGACCTGACGCCCTTTCGCCGGGTGCTTGAGAGCCATGCCGTCTACGAAGAGGCGAAGCTCAAGCTGCTCACCGAAGGCGAACACCTGCATTCGACCGATCCCAAATTCCGCAAGGAATTCGACCAATTCTGCATGCGTCTCGGCGTCGGCGAAGGCGTCGAACGCGTGAACTGGTAAGGCATCAGCAATCCCGTAGGGTGTGTCGAGCGCAGCGAGACGCACCGCCGCAGGTTGCCGGATTGCACTGCATCCAATGGAGAGTCGCTCCTTTTGGATGCGGTGCAATCCGGCAGCCTCCGGCGGTGCGTCTCGCCGCGCTCGTACTGCGGGCAGGCGAGCAGCCGCTGTTAGTAGGCGGCTGGTACAGCGTCGGCACACGTCTCTTCATGCACAGACGGATCGGAACATCGTCCCGTCTGGAACCGCGAGACTTGGGCCGACGCGGTACCCGCCGCCTAACAGCGGCTGCTCGCCTGCGGCCAGAAGCCGCCTCGCAGCGGGGCAGCGCTCTAAGATAGCCGGACCTCTGCCTCTTCCCACTCCGGTATGGCCATGAAAGCACTGCAACTCGAACGCCCCAAGGCCTGGAAGCAGATCGACATCGCTCCGCCCGAAAAACCCGGCCCCGGCGAGGCGCTCGTCCGCGTCCATCGCGTCGGCGTGTGCGGAACCGATATCAGCGGCTACCTCGGGAAGATGCCGTTCTTCAGCTATCCGCGCATTCCGGGGCACGAACTAGGCGTCGAAGTGATCGAAGTCGGCCCCGGCGTCGCGAATGTTCGCGCGGGGGACCAGTGCTCCGTCGAACCGTACATCAACGACCCGAACAGCTATGCGAGCCGCAAGGGAAAGCCGAACTGCTGCGAAAAGCTGCAAGTGCTCGGCGTCCACACCGACGGCGGGCTTCGGCCCTACTTCATCGTCCCCGCCCGCAAGCTGCACAAGGCGACGAAGCTGAGCTACGAGCAACTCGCCCTCGTCGAGACGCTCGCCATCGGCTGCCATGCAGTGGCGCGGTCGGATATTCAGGAAAGCGATTCGGTGCTCATCATCGGCGCCGGCCCCATCGGTCTCGCGACGCTTGAGTTCGTCAAACTGACGCCCGCGAAACTCCTGATGCTGGACGTGAACGACCAACGCCTCGATTTCTGCCGTCGCGTGATGGGCGTCGAGCATGCGGTGAAGTTCGGGGACACCGTCGAAAAGGATCTGCGCGACCGAACCGATGGCCATCTGCCCGACATCGTGATCGATGCGACAGGGAACAACGCGTCGATGTCGAATGCCTTCAGCCTCGTCGCTCACGGCGGCAAGCTGGTGTTCGTGGGCATCACCAGCGACGAAGTGAAGTTCAAGCACCCGACCTTTCACCGCCCCGAGGGCACGCTGCTCTGCTCCCGCAATGCGTTGCCGCAAGATTTCGACAACATCATCGGGCTCATCGAATCCGAAAAAATCAATACCGGCCCGTGGATCACCCATCGCACCCCCTTCGAGGCGGTGCCTGAAGTATTCCCCTCGTACACGCTCCCCGAAACGGGCGTGATCAAAGCCGTCATCGAGGTAGGAGCGTAGAGAGAATTGCAAATTGCAGATTTCGACTTGCAAAATTACAAGTCAGTTTTTGCCTCCTCGATCTGCAATTCGAAATTCGAAATTCGTGCTGGAGTTTCTCATGCCCCGTTCTGCAGTTACCGTGAGCCTCGTCGCCGAAGCGAAGGGCGGGCCGTTCGTGTTTTGGCATGACTTGCCGGCCGCATGCGTCAAGGCGAAGTCGCTCGGATTCGATGGCATCGAGATCTTTCCGCCAGGGCCGGACGCCGTCGATCTCAAGGATCTCGCCACGCTGCTGCATGACAACGGCCTCAAACTGGCGGCCGTGGGCACCGGTGCGGGGTGGGTGAAGCATCGGCTCACGCTCACCTCGCCGGATGCGTCGATCCGCTCCAAGGCGAAGGACTTCATCACCTCGATCATCGATTTCGCAGGCCGCTTCGGCGCTCCCGCCATCATCGGCTCCATGCAAGGCCGACACGGCGACGGCGCCGATCAAGCGACCGCGATGGCGTGGTTGGCCGAGGGACTGGAAAAGTTGGGAGAGCATGCGATCGCGTTCAATGTCCCGCTCCTGTATGAGCCGCTGAACCGATACGAGACGAATCTCATTACGACCGTCGAAGCCGGCGTCGCTTATCTGAAAAAACTGACGACGAAGAACGTGAAGCTGCTCTGCGATTTGTTTCACATGAACATCGAGGAAGCCAACGTCGCCGATGCGTTGCGGCAGGCGGGCGGCTACGTGGGCCATGTGCATTTCGTCGATTCGAACCGGCGACCCGCGGGATTGGGCCATCTCGATTGCACAGCGATCGCCAAGGCGCTCAACGTCATCAACTATAAAGGTTTTCTCTCGGCAGAGGCATTGCCTTATCCCGATTCGGATGCGGCCGCCAAGCAGACGATCGATGCCTATCGCAACTATTTCGGAAGCTGAGCCATGCTTCGTCACAAGCTGATTCATCCGCAGATCAACGAAATCATCGGCCGAGCGGGGCACCACGCCCTGATCCTGATCGCCGACGGGCATTATCCGTCGTCGACCAAGAAGGGGCCGAACGCCGAGTTGGTGTCGTTGAATTTAATGCCGGGCCTCGTGACCTGCGCCCAGGTGCTCGAAGCGATTTTGTCTGCCGCGCCGATCGATGCGGTCCACACGATGATGTACGAGGAGGCCGATCCATACGCACTCAAGCAGGATCCGCCGGTGTGGGACGAATATCGGGCCCTGCTGAAGAAATGCGGGATGGAGCTGAAGCTCGACCCGATCAAGAAGTGGGATTTTTACACGAAGGTCGAAACGCCCGACCACATCCTCACCGTGCAAACCGGCGATATGCAGAGGTTTGCGAACCTGCTGCTTTCGATCGGCGTCCGCATGGATTGACAAATTTCCTGTAGGGAACGCCCTCCGTGGCGTTCCGCCTGACTGGGCGCGTCCGAGTCCCCGATATCCAACAGGTACTCGTCTCCCCCGCTTGCGGCTTAGCGATGGAAGCTTCGGATCGCCAAGCCGCAAGCGGGGATCGCGGAATGCGAATATTTGGGATGTGCGAACTATTCTCGCGGAACGCCACGTAGGGCGTTCCCTACAGAACGCGATTGATATCCGGGACGCCTCATGCACAATATCGACCTGATCTTGACGCTCACCGGCGCCCTCACGGCGGCGCTCGTCTTGGGATACTTCACCCAGCGGATCGGTCTTTCGCCCATCGTCGGCTACCTTCTCGCCGGGATCGTCGTTGGCCCTCATACCTGGGGCTTCGAGGCCGACCGCACCATGGCGGAACAGCTGGGCGAAGTGGGCGTCATCCTGCTCATGTTCGGGGTGGGATTGCAATTTCATCTCAAGGAGTTGTTAGCCGTCCGACGCATCGCTATCCCTGGCGCGGTCTTTCAGAGTGCCGTGGCTACGCTGCTCGGCGTCGTTGCCGCATGGGGCTTCGGGTGGACGGCATCCGCCGGCCTGGTTTACGGCATGGCGATCTCGGTCGCGAGCACGGTCGTTCTCGTCCGTGTCCTCGCGGATCATGGCGATCTGCACACGCCGACGGGCCATATCGCGGTCGGCTGGCTGGTGGTCGAGGACTTATTTACCGTCGTCATCCTGGTGCTTTTGCCCGCCCTGTTCGGCAACGCGGCGGGCGGGGTCGCAGCGCTGCCGATGGTCCTCTTGCTGACGGCATTGAAAATCGCCGCGATGGTGGCGGTCACATTCATCGTCGGCAGCCGATTGATCCCCTGGCTGTTGCATCGCGTGGATGAAACGCGCACGCGCGAACTATTCACGCTGACGGTGCTCGTCGTCGCGTTGGGAATCGCCGTCGGATCGACGCTCGTCTTCGGCGTCTCGATGGCGCTGGGTGCATTCCTTGCCGGCATGGTGGTGGGGCGTTCCGATTTCAGCTTGCGAGCGGCTACGGAAGCGTTGCCGATGCGCGATGCGTTCGCGGTCCTCTTCTTCGTTTCGACGGGGATGCTCTTCAATCCCCGCTTCCTTTTGGAAGCCCCCGGTCTCGTGGCAGCGACGCTCGGCATCGTCCTCATCGGCAAACCGCTGGCCGCGCTGGCGATCGTTCTGTTTTTCGGCTACCCGATGCGTGTCGCGTTTTCGGTCGCGGTTGCCTTGGCGCAAATCGGCGAATTCACGTTCATGCTGGCATCGGTCGGCAGAGTGCTGGGCGTGCTTCCCGAGTCGGCCACCAATGCGCTCGTCGCCGCCGCCATCGTTTCGATCGCCGCCAATCCTCTGCTGTATCGCCTTGTCGGTCCGCTTGAACGCTGGTTGGATCGGCGGGCGAAATCGTCGGCGTCGCCGCGTGATGTCGAGCCTGATGCGAGCGACGATCTCAGCAGGCATCGAGCGGTCATCATCGGTTTCGGTCCGGTCGGGCGCACATTGTCCCGCTTGCTGGACGAAAACGAAATCGAGCCGACGATTGTGGAATTGAATCTGGAAACGGTGCACATGCTCCGCAAGGCGAAAACCGCGGCCGTCTACGGCGACGCCACGCATCAGGATGTTCTCAAGGCCGCCGGCATCGAGAAGGCGACCAGCCTGTTTTTGAGTTCGTCCGGCATGTCGAACGCGGAAGAGATCATCCGCATGGCGAAGACGCTCAATCCGAAGATTCGCGTCATTGCCCGGTGTGCATACCTACGTGAAGTGCCAAGCCTGCGGAAAGCGGGAGCCGACGGTGTCTATGCCGGTGAAGGAGAAGTAGCCCTAGCGATGACCGAAGCGATTCTGCGAAGGTTCGGCGCCGTCCCCGACCAAATCGACCGCGAACGCGATCGTGTTCGGACGGATCTATTCGGCAATTCAAATGACGATGGGAAGGCAACTGTTTCGGGTGGCATGCCCTGAACGTAGTGAAGGGCGTGGAAACACGCCCGAAAGCGTCACTCAAATTGGGTGATGCGTCAGCACCGTTTCCACGCCCTTCGCTACACTCAGGGCGTGCCACCCGAACCTGGACGGCTTTTTCACGTTCGTTTACAGCACTCGCATGAACGCGACGACGTCTTTCTTCTCCTGCTCATTGAGCCGAAGCTCGAAGATCAGGTTGAAGAACTCGACCGTGTCTTCCAGCGTCAGCAGCCGGCCATCATGCAGAAACGGCGGGCTCTCCCTGATGCCGCGGAGGGAGAACGTCTTCACTTGGCCGCGGCCTGGTTCTTTGAGAAAGCGTTCAAGGCCCAGGTCGTGGTGCTGATTGTCGATGTAGAACGGAGCGGGGTGGCAGTCGGCGCACTTGGCTTTGCCGAAGAACAGCTTCTCGCCGCGGATCTCCGACTCCGTCGCCTTGGCATGGATCAGCTTCCCCTCGTGATTCAGCTTCGGAGCGGGCGGGAAGTCGAGCATGTTTTGCATTTGGGCCATATGGCTCACCTGCACGCGATCAAGAATCATGAAACCCTTCTTCATGGCATTGATCGGATTGCCGTTGAAGTAGGCCGTGCGCTGCTCGAATTCGGTGAAGTCTTCCACCGATCGCAAGCTTCGCATCGAACCATGAAGCTGGGCATGGGCGACGCCTCGTAGGCTCGTGGTATCAAGCCGAAAGCGGCGATGTTGCGGCCGATTGTCCGGGTTCAAGTGGAACTGTGCGGTCGTATGGCCGTTGACATGGCAATCGAAGCAGGTCACGCCCAGGCTCGCGTGCTTGGTCTTGCGGTCTTCCGTGGGATTGAATTCCTCCTGCGGCAACGGCGTGAGGAGCAGGCGTAAGCCGTCCAACTGCACGGGCGTAATCAGGCCATTGAAGAGCCGATGAAAGTTGTTGATCGAAACGACTTCGCCGCGCGAGACATCGCCCAGTTCCGGACGTTGGCGCAAGAACATGGCCGGCGGAAACTCGGGGAGAAACGCTTCGGGCAGATCGAAATCGACGTCGAATCGTTCGAGACGAGGGAACATCGCGATCTGCATCTTCGGGAAGACTTGCCCGCCAGGCATGTGCTTCGGATGCGTCAGCGAGGGGTAGGGAAACAGATCCTGCTTGCGGATCTCATCCGGGGTCATTTCCGCCAGTTTCTCCCAGGTCATGCCCTCTTTGAGGCGAGCGGTGGGCCCTACGGCGATGGGTTTGCCACGCGACATTTTCACTTCGGGATCCAGTTTCGGCGTCAAGTCATAGCGGCTCTCGAGCAATTTCTGATGCTGTGCCATAACCTTGGGCTTGGCGGCGATATCGGCCTTCATGATTTCGTCAAGCGTCATCTTGGGCTTTTCGGAACCCAAGGGATCGCGAGCGAAATCGAAGCCGTTGAACCGGCCCTTTTCGTTTTGTTGGTCGAGGGCAGGCGACGACGGGGGAGACGCTTCTTCGCTGAAATCGCCTTTATCGTGGTCAGTCAGCTTCTGCTCAGGCCGAACGGCAACGACGGGGCGAGGCGTCTGCGCGTCCTCGATCGCATCGAATGCGGCAAAGGCTTTCTTCGGAGCTTTCGGGTCCGCTTTGGGTGCGGGTTCCTGACTTCCTAATCGAGCGAGTGCGGCAATGGCAAAAACGCCGGCGAAAAGGCCGGCGCCAAACAACGACAACGACCTGGCTGAGTGCATTTTGTTTCCCTCAGAGAGTTGAATAAGGGAAGCAAAAGCACATTTCATGCCCTTTCGTAAGGGATGAAAACACAGCCAAATGCGAAGCAAGCACCTATGCGGACTTCAGCGATGCCATGTCGATGGTGAAGCGGTATTTCACGTCGGACTTCACCATCCGCTCGTAGGCTTCGTTGACCTCCTGGATCGGAATGACTTCCACGTCCGCAGTGATGTTGTGCGTGCTGCAGAAGTCGAGCATCTCCTGCGTTTCCGCGATGCCGCCGATCGGCGAGCCGGAAAAGCTGCGGCGTCCGAAGATGAGGCCGAAGACGGCGACGGGCAGCGGCTTTTCGGGGGCGCCGACCATGGTCAGATTGCCGTCGCGCGCCAGCATGTTGATGTAGGCATTGATGTCGTGCGGCGCCGCGACGCAGTCGAGGATGAAGTCGAAGGTTCCCGCATGCTTCGCCATCTCGTCGGCATTCTTCGAGAGAACCACTTCGTCGGCGCCGAGCCGGAGGGCATCTTCCTTCTTGCTGGTCGAAGTGGTGAAGACGACGGTATGGGCTCCGAAGGCATGGGCGAATTTCACTCCCATGTGCCCTAGCCCGCCGAGGCCGACGACGCCGACTTTCTCCCCCTTCGTTACGGCCCAGTGACGCATGGGTGAGAACGTGGTGATCCCGGCACAGAGCAACGGCGCCGTCGCCGCGAGGTTGAGATTCGAGGGGATCCGCAGCACGAATCGCTCATCGACGACGATGCTGTCCGAATAGCCGCCGTAGGTGACGGGGGCGACGCCATGCTTGTCCGGGGAGCCGTAGGTAAGCACCTGATTCGGGCAGAACTGTTCGAGACCTTCGCGGCAATTGGGGCAGGTATGGTCCGAATCGACCAGACAGCCGACGCCCACGGTATCTCCCACTTTGAACTTGGAGACCGCGGACCCTACCTTCGTAACCTTCCCGACGATCTCGTGCCCCGGCACGCAGGGGTAGACCGTGGGCATCACGTCATGCCATTCGTCGCGGGAGTAGTGCAGATCGGAGTGGCAGATGCCGCAGAAAAGGATTTCGATCCTCACATCGCGATCCGTCGGCTCGCGGCGAGGGATGCTTGACGAGGTAAAGGGCGACGTTGCACTCGTGACGGAATAGGCTTTCGCGTGGGACATTTTTTCGAATCCTGGAATGATGACGTTTGTTGGACCTGTTTCGGGTTCGCGATCAAGGGTGCAACTTAAGCGCCGTTATCTAGGCGGGTGACGAAGGGCTGATCCCCTTTTGCCGTTGTGGGCGGTTTCTGACCGCCTCGCACGGCCCGACCGTAGGTCTCCAGGAAACGCCAGGGATCATGTTCTCAGACCAGAAGGACATCAACCACGGATGAAACGGAGCGCACGAATGAAGACGGGCTAAGATCCGGCCGTGCGGCACGCCCTGAACGTAGTGAAGGGCGTGGCAAAGCTTCCGTCCACCTCATGCAAGTTGCTGCGTCTTCCACGCCCTTCACCACGTTCAGGGCGTGTCGCACGGGACGCGTCGGCTATTGGTGGTCTGGACGCGAAATGGGCAAGCATAGATAACTCGGATCGATCCGTCTTCATCCGTGCGCTCCGTGTCATACGTGGTGTGCGCCGTGCAAAGGCGCTGGTTTTCAGTGGGTGCGAATCCCACCCGGCAGCTTGGTCATTCTAGCCGGTA
>JAIEPT010000003.1 GCA_019748295.1 Gemmataceae bacterium
CGGCTTCGCACTCACCTCGGCTTCGCGCTCACCTCGGCTTCGCGCTCACCTCGGCTTCGCACTCACCTCGGCTTCGCACTCACCTCGGCTTCGCACTCACCTCGGCTTCGCTGTGAGACGCCCTTGGCGTTCCAGGTTTGGTCTGTCCTTTCGAAAGAAATTGCCGCACCCTTCTGCCAACGCGTTCAGGAATGTGATCGCATTTCGAATGGTCGTCCGTGTAAGCTTGGGAACAGATTCAACTGCCCCTTTGGATGGACGCGTCATGCCACGCCTCACTCGTCGCGAAGTTTTGTCTGCTGCCGCCGTTGCCGCAGCGGGTCTTGGCGCCGCGGACGCCTTCGCCCAGGAACGCCGGCCGGAAGCTCCCGCGATTCCGTTCAAGCTGGGTATCGTGACCTACAACATCGCGGCCGAGTGGGACGTGCCGACGATTCTTCGCATCTGCCGAGCGGTCGGGCTTGGGCCGGTCGAATTGCGGACGACGCACAAGCATGGCGTGGAGCCGGGCATGAGCAACGCTGCTCGCAAGGAAGTGCGGCAGCAATTCGCGGATGCGGGGGTCGAGATTTGGGGGCTCGGCAGCGTGTGCGAATTTCACAGCCCAGATGCCGCCGTGCTTCGCCGCCAAGTCGAGACATGCAAGGAGTTCATCCAACTCGCGGCCGACGTCGGCGGCAAAGGCGTGAAGGTTCGGCCCAACGCCTTGCCTCCCAATGTGCCAACCGAAAAGACGCTCGAGCAGATCGGCAAAGCCCTTACCGAATGCGGCCGAGCCGCCGCCGATGCGGGCGTCGAAGTCTGGGTCGAAGTGCACGGCACGGGCACCGCCCATCCGCCGCACATGCGGACCATCATGCAGACCGCCGATCACCGCAGCGTCGGCGTGACCTGGAATTCGAATCCCACCGACGTCGTCAACGGCTCGGTGGCCGAGTATTTCCGGATGCTGCGCCCTTGGATCAAATCGTGCCACATCAATGAACTGACCAGCGGCTACCCGTACCGCGAATTGTTCCGCCTCTTGCGAGAAACGAACTACGACCGCGTGACGCTTGCCGAAATCCAGGGCATGCCGACCCCGGCAACGGGCGAACGCTTCATGCGCTACTACAAGGCGCTGTGGACGGAATTGGCGAAAGCTTGATGCTCGAGCAGTTTGCAGATCGACGTCGCGACGAACGTTGCGTTCTGTAGGGAACGCCCTCCGCGGCGTTCCGCCGAACTGGACGCGTCCGATGGTTCGTCATCCATGATGCACTCGTCGATCCCGCTTGCGGCTTGGCGATCCGACGCCGCGGATCGCTAGGCCGTGCGGCAGGAGCTAAATCAGCGTGCGCAAATCGGCGGCGCGTTAGCGGCCTTTCGAATAAAAGCGGGCGTCGCGCTTCCGATCAAACATGCCAGTCGCCCGCACTAGCCCGAAGCGTCAGCGAGGGACGACGCGAATCCCTCGCGAACGCTTCGGGTTCGTGCGAAAGGTGCTGCGGCGAAATCGCGCACGCTGATTTAGTCTACCTCCCTCTCCTCCGGGAGAGGGTTGAGGGGAGGGTGCCTTTTTCTAGCCCAACGCCACGTCGCACGCCCTCACCCCCGGCCCCTTTCCCGGAGGGAGAGGGGAGAAATGCAGGCGCAGATCGCTAAGCCGCAAGCGGGGATCGCGGAATGCGAATACGCGGGGATGTACGCGTGCAGTCCGACGGAACGCCACGGAGGGCGTTCCCTGCAGAGATCGACGTAGGTCGCTGCACCGATTTGCAAGCCGCTCTAGCGTTTCTTCGATCGCAATTCGCCGACGAATGCGGCGTGTTCGGCAGTCGCCAACCCCTCCATCAATGTCGCCAACAGGGATTGCGTCCGGTTCGATACGAGGTCCGCCGCGTTCAGCCAAAGCCCGGGAAAGGCCTGGCTTTTGAGAATCGCATCGAAAGCTCGTTTGACGAGTACGCCGTTGTCTTGCACGAACCAATCCATCATGCGATCGACGACGCGCCAGACGACGTACTCGCGCACGCCGTTGCGTTGGTAGATGCGCAGCTTCTTGTGCAGGTCGATGCTGACGGTGCTCGCCGAGATTTCCACGACCAGTTCCGGCGCGCCCGAGACGAAACCGTCGTCGTCCATTTTGGCCTGGCCGCCCAATGCCGCTTCGATCATCAAGAAGGCATCGGGACGCGGCTCGTTCTCGAAATCCAATCGCAGACTGGCTTCGACCGCGGACCGTACGCCCGGCGTATTCCATGCGTAGACGGCAAGCAACCCGCTGATGTGCGAATGCGGCGTTCCATGAAGATCGGTACGCACGGGCGAAGGCATATGGACTTCTCCCTCAATGAGTTCGATCTTCGGCGAATCGGGCATGGCGAAGCATCGCCGCTCGAACTCAGCGCGGCCAAGACGATCGCCTGCTTCCAATCGCGGAATGGCAGGAACGAAATCGGCAACGGTAGAAGGGTTGGACATGGCATCTCCGCAAGGCCGCGTGCAGCATCAGAGTACCAGATGCCGAACACGCAAGCCACGGCGACACGGTCTCAATCGGCAGTCGCGCGGAGGCCGTGATTGCGACCATACCAATCGCGTAGCCCGGCGACGCAGGTGGTGCGGGCACGTTGGCCGATGACGAGCGAAGCGCTTGCCATGAGAATGATCGCGGCAAGCCAGGTCAGCGTGGGTTGGGCGGAAAAGAAGACGCTGCCGGGCGGCAGTCCCGCGGCGAGGTTGGTCCATCCCAGCCGAAACGCGACGAAGGTGGCGAGCGGCAACAGCAGCGTGAGGCCGAGGCCCAGCGTGTTCGCTTCCGCTCCGCGTGAGAATGCGCGGAAGCCGAGGGCGAAGTAGAGCGACCAGAGCACGACGCCGGCCGCGGCGCTGGCGGCGAATTGAGCGAAGGTCATCTGACCGCCCAGCCATGCGGCGATCCAGAGCAGACCCGCCACGGCAAAATATCCCCAACCTCGTTTCCACGCCGCGGCGAGCGATGCCTTCCAATAGTCGTTGCCGTCGAGTTCCGTCAGCAGCAGCAATTCCAGACGCCGGCAGCGATCCTGCGCGTCATGGTCCCACAGCCCGTATTGAAACGCGGCCGGCACTGCCGACAGCAGCACGAGAGCCGTGGTCAGCATCGGCACGCCTCCCATGCGGTCGAACATCTCGAAGACGCCGCGGCCGAGCCATTGGGGCCACAGCGGGCCCGCGAGAATGTAGGCGGCGTAAAGAATCGAGAATCCGCCCGCGAGCCACAGGTTGATGCGGCCCGAGTATTTCGTCACCCGCTTCACCGCCCACCATGTCAACGGCGCATTCCCGACGGCGGCCCGCGGAGCATCCCAAAGGATGGGGATCGGGCGATAGTGCAGTTCCTGGAAGTGTGCCTGCAGTCGGAAGCACGCGCGCAACAGGAAGGCGATCGCAAGCATGGTCCCGAACGCTTCGAGCCAGAAGATGCGCGGCCGAGCGGTTTCGGGTGGATTCTCCAGGATGTGCTTGAGGCCGCCGAAGGGGTTATACTCATGCATCGCCCGCATGGTCGCCAGCAGCGTTTCGCCGACGAATCGGGGCAACATCGCAAGCCAATCGATCAGCCGTTCTCCCGCCAGCACGCCGACGATGAGGTAGAAGAGGATGCCTAGCCCCGCAAGCCGTTCGCCCCACTTGCGAACGACGAGCGGTTCATAAGCCCACGCGGTCAAGCCGAGGCCAGTAGCAGCGCCCCATGCGAAGGGGATGAGCAGCATCGGCTCTAGGTCCGCTCCGGCGATCCAGCCTTCATGCCAACAGAGCAATAGCATCGGCAGTCCGCAGATGGCCAACATGGCCAGGCGCGAGAGGCCCACAAGGGCTTCCGCAAACAAAAACTGATGGGGGCGAAGCGAACTGACGAGCAAGAACTCGAGCGCCTGCGACTTGGGAAGCTGCGTGAGCCGCCAACCGAGCAGCAAGGCCCCTTCGATGACGCCGGCGACGAGCAGCACATTTCCCAGCAGCATCCGCGGATTGCTCGACGGCGCCACCACCTGGCTGACGACGACGCAACCCAGCGTGGCAACGTGAGCGATCGCCAGCAAGCGAAATGCACGCTGACGCGTCGGCGAAACGGCCGCGAGACGGAAGAACGGTGCGATCATGCGGTGGTCCATGCTGACGTCAACAGACGTTCAAGCATAGCTCACGGAAATTGCTGGCTTTCGTGGCGACAAGTTTATTAACTTGTCGGAATTGGATTCCCATCGCTTTGATCACTAACCGCTTACGCAACGGACTGACCGATGTCGCAGCTTTTCGACTACTTCGTTTGTTCCCGGTCCACAATCGAAAATTGGGCTGATGCGATGGAGCAGCAAGACGAAGACGAGCAAGCAAGAATAGAGTCCGAAATGTCGGGCTTCGTCACGCTAGAGCACATTGGCCAAGACGAGTTCAATATTCTGGCTCAGTGCGTTGAAGAAGACGGAGGCGATCCGACCAAGGCAGTACTTCGCGTCGATCTCGTCAAAGCCGTTGATGAAGAAGAGGGTCCTTGGGTGACCGCCTTTCATCCCGCAGCAGTCAAAGCAGTTGCTGGGATGAGCGTAAGCGCGACACTGATTCAGTGCTGGCGTAGAGCTGTGGCAGCTTTCCGCGGCGAAAGCGAAGAGCTCTACCGAAAGCTTCTGACATCCAAAACAGCAGACTCGTTGAAGGAGCTGTGCAGCCTTGCGGTCGAGAAACGGATGGAAGTTTTTACTTGTTTCTACGGATGAACGTTGGCTGATTAACGTAACGCAGCCGCCCGGCATTCATCCGCTTACCTCTCGCGGAGCGAGAGGGCTACACAGAAGCGAGAGGGCTACATAGGCATCACGCGGCGGTTTGGGCGGCGGCTTCTCTGAGTTGGCGCCAGTCTTCGAGCGTGTACAGAACCTCGCGGGCATTGGCGCCCTTGTAGTCTCCCACGATGCCGTCCTCGGCCATGAAATCAACGAGCCGGGCGGCCCGGCCATAGCCGATGCCAAGCGCTCGCTGCAACAATGACACGCTGCCGCGGCCTTCGCGGATGACGATTTCGACGGCTTGTTCGTACACCGGATCGCGACGGCGAATGCGCTCGGCCGTGTCTTCATCCGCCTCGCCGGTCGGCTTCAGATCGACCAGTTCGGCGGTATAGCACGGCTCGTCGGTTTCGAGGTGGCGCACGATTTCCGTGATTTCGGTATCGGCTACGAACGTGCCTTGGGCGCGAACGAGCGTGCTCGTGCCAGGCTGCAGGAAAAGCATGTCCCCCTTGCCGAGCAATTTGTCGGCGCCCATCTCGTCGAGCACCACCCGGCTGTCCGTTCGGCTGGCGACTTTGAACGCGATGCGCCCCGGCAAGTTCGACTTGATGAGGCCGGTGATCACGTCCACCGTCGGCTTCTGGGTCGCCAGCACCAGGTGAATGCCGGCCGCACGCGACTTTTGAGCAAGGCGGATGATGTGCGTTTCCACTTCGCGTTTCATCGTCATCATCAGGTCGGCCAATTCGTCGACGACGATGACGATGTAGGGCATCTTCGGCTGAATCGCCTTCGCGTCTTCCTCGTTCGCAGGCTTCAGGCGGGTTTTGATTTCGTCCAGGCCCAACTCGTTGTAAGCGGAAATATGGCGAACGCGGCAACGGCTCAGCAGGTCGTAGCGCTCCTCCATCTTGTCGACCGCCCAGGCCAAAATCGCCTCCGCCTTCTTCATGTCGGTGACGACCGGATGCATCATGTGCGGAATCCGGCCATACTCGGTCATTTCGGTCATCTTCGGATCGATCATGATCATCTTGATCTCGTCGGGCCGACGAGTCATGAGCATGCTCGTGATGATCGAATTGAGGCAGACCGACTTACCGGTGCCGGTGGTCCCCGCGATCAAAAGATGAGGCATTTCCGCGAGGTCGAAGACGAGCGGCCGGCCTTCCGTGTCTTTGCCGAGGAAGAGCGGCAGCTTGGCTTTCGCGAGCTTGGCCCGAGCGCCGACCATCAGTTCCTTGAGGCGCACGGTCGCCCGCTTCTCGTTCGGCACTTCGATGCCGACGGTGTTTTTGCCTGGAATCGGGGCCACGATGCGAACGCTCGGCACCTTGAGATGCAGCGCGAGATCGTCCCCCAGGCTGGTGACTTTGTTCACCCGCATGCCCGTTTCGAGCATGATTTCGAACTGGGTGATGACGGGGCCCGTGTTGATGCCCACGACTTTGACGTTGAGGTCGAAGTCCTG
The DNA here is from genome assembly GCA_019748295.1 of Gemmataceae bacterium. Lineage (GTDB taxonomy): Bacteria > Planctomycetota > Planctomycetia > Gemmatales > Gemmataceae > JAIEPT01. Next base: position 6,226 of record JAIEPT010000003.1, read on the forward strand.
GAAAGTTTTCTCGAGAAACGCCGCCTGCTCGCGAAGGCGGACGTCTTGCTCCTCGTAAGGGAACGGCTCCGTATCGCCGAGCAAGGTGAGCGGCGGCAGCTCGAAGTTGTCGAAACGATGCGCGTCTTCCGCTTCGGGAACGGGTACGGCCACTGGTGCGCTCACCGCGATCGGGGCGGCTACGGCAGGAGCCGGCTCCGCTTCGGGGGATGGCGGCTCGACTGGTTTCACGCCCGAATGGTTGATCGGAATCGCATTCGGATCGACCGGCGGCATCTTGATTTCGATGATCGGGGTTACAGGAACCTGCACGACCGGCGACAGCTCCTGCTTCGGCTTGGGTTCCGGTCGACGCGTCGTCAGCAATCGCAAGAAAGCGGAGAGCGCGCGGCCGCAGATTTCGCAAGCGTGCCACGTCCACTGGATCGCGGGAAAGACGGCGAAATCGAGCGCCATCAGCACGCCGATCAGCGTCATAATGCTGAGCGCAAGGATGCACTCGAAGCGATCGAATCGGTCGATGAGGAACGCATGCACTAGGGCGCCAAGGCTTCCTCCGGGGCCCGCAATGGGACCGCTAAGGCGTTCGGGGCCGAACCAATCGGCCATGCCCGCGCTCGCGGGGAGCAGCAGCAGCCAACCCGCAAGGCGTTGCGACCACTTGAGCCAGCTTTGGCGCAGCAAGAGAAGGAGAACGACGACGAACCACGCGGAGAGCAACGTGTAAACGGCGATGCCGAGGGCGCCGACCAATTCGCGCGCCAGCCAGGCGCCCGGCGGTCCCAGGAGGTTGCCCCCTTTAGGTTCCTGGCCCAGGATGGTTAGGCCAACGACCATGCCGACGGAGAGCAGCACCCAGGCGATGCCGTCGAGTCGGCTTTTCGCGGGGGCCGGCGGAGCGGCTTTGTCTTTGCGTTTTTTCACGGCGGGTGGCTTGGGCAGAGAACCGGCATCATGCCTCCGGGTCCCGCGGGCCGCATCCCACGGCTCCAACCCTAGCATTGCCGAACTAGGTTACTGGACCAAGCGAGCTTGAGCGAATCCATGGCCGCTTGAACGAAAATGCGTCAGTGCGTTCGGCAAAATCGTTGCAATCGCATCCAAGCCCAGGGGCGAGCGCAGCGAGCTCCTGGGATTGCAGCGCCAGCAGCGCGATACGTTTACCGTCTGGAACCCAGGAGCTCACTACGTTCGCCCCTGGGCTTGGAGTTATCCATGCATCGACGCGATTTAACAATGCCCATGCTTGCCGAAAACCTCGCGTTGGATGAAGCGCTGCTTCTGGAAGCGGAAGCCGGCGGACCTGAAGTGTTGCGATTTTGGGAATGGCCGAACCATGCCGTGGTGCTCGGCGCGGGCGGCAAAGTCGCCGAGGAAGCAAACATTGAGACGTGCGAGGCGGAGGGCGTGCCCATCGTCCGCCGATCCAGCGGCGGCGGAACGGTGCTGCTGGGCCGCGGCTGCCTGATGTACAGCCTGGTGCTGAGCTACACGCGCGACCCGCGACTCGCGGATCTGCATGCGTCGTCTCGCGTCATCCTCGACCGCATGGTGGAAGCGTTGCGCCCCTTTGCCGATGGCGTCCGCTGGGACGGCATCAGCGATCTAGTGATCGGCGACCGCAAATTCTCCGGCAACGCCCAGCAACGCAAGCGCGGCCATCTGCTGCACCACGGCACGCTGCTTTATGATTTCGACCTCGCCGCGATCCCGAAATACCTCGCACCGCCGCCTCGGATGCCCGACTATCGACGAGCCAGGCCGCATGGCGACTTCGTGATGAACTTTCCAGCCACTGCGGAATCGATTCGCAGGGCGGTCGCGAAGGCATGGAACGCTCACGACGCGCTCGGCGGGTTACCCTCCGAACGCGTCGAAAAGCTGATGAAGGAAAAGTACGGCCACTCCGCCTGGCATCGGCGGCGCTGAAGCAATGCGAATGAAGGAGCCGCGCACGAAGTAAGCGGATTCAGGGGGCGAAAATCCGCTCACTACGTGCGCGGCTCCTTGGCCGTTTTTCTAAAACTCCGCATTCCCCGGCGTGCGCGGGAATGGAATCACGTCTCGGATGTTGCCCATGCCCGTAATGAACAGCAGCGTTCGCTCCAACCCCAGTCCAAACCCCGCATGGGGCACGGTGCCGTACTTGCGCAGGTCCAGGTAAAACTGATAAGTCTCCGGGTCGAGCCCGCATTCCTTCATGCGGTCGACGAGCACGTCGTAGCGTTCCTCGCGCTGGCTGCCGCCGATGATTTCGCCGACTCCGGGGGCCAGCACGTCCATGGCGCGAACGGTTTTGCCGTCGTCGTTCACCCGCATGTAGAAGGGCTTCAGCGTGCGCGGGTAGTCGTAAAGGATCGTCGGCTTGCCGAAGTGCTTTTCGGTGAGGAATCGTTCGTGCTCCGATTGCAGGTCGATGCCCCACTTCACCGGGTACTCGAACGATTGCCCGGACTTCTCGAGAATCGAAATCGCCTCCGTGTACGGCACCCGGAGAAATTCGCTCTTGAGGAAGCCGTCGAGCCGGGCGGGCACTTCCTTGTCGATCCGCTCCGCGAAGAACTTGACGTCCTCGTCGCACTTATTGAGCACATCGCTGACGATCCGCTTGATGAACGCCTCGGCCAGCGTCATGTTGTCGTAAAGATCGAAAAACGCCATCTCCGGCTCGACCATCCAAAACTCGGCCAAGTGGCGCGAGGTATTGGAATTCTCCGCGCGAAACGTGGGGCCGAAGGTGTAGATCCGGCCCAGGGCACACGCGTAGATTTCGCCCTGAAGCTGGCCGCTCACGGTGAGATACGCGGGCTTCTGGAAGAAGTCGGCCGCGTAATCGACCTTGCCTTCCGCGGTGGGCACATTGTTGAGATCGAGCGTCGTCACCTTGAACATCTCGCCCGCGCCTTCGCAATCGCTGGCGGTGATGATCGGCGTGTGGATATAGAGAAAACCTTGCTCCTGAAAAAAATCGTGGATCGATCGGCTCACCTGATTGCGGACGCGGGCGACGGCGCCGAAGGTGTTGGTGCGAGGCCGAAGGTGGGCGATGGTTCGCAAGAACTCCATCGTCGCCCCCTTTTTCTGGATCGGATACGAGTCCGCGTCGGCATAGCCGTAGACGTCGACCTTGGTTGCCTTCACCTCCGTCGCCTGCCCCTTGGCCGGCGACTTCAGCACGCTCCCTTCGACACGCACCGAGCAACCGGTGGTGAGCTTCTTGATCTCGCTCTCGTAATTGGCCAACGACGCCTCGGCAAGAACCTGGACGTTGCCGAAGCAGGAGCCGTCGTTGAGTTCGAGAAAGCTGAACCCGCCCTTGGAATCGCGCCGCGTGCGGACCCACCCGCTGATGACCGCATCCTTCCCGACCGATTCCTCTCGACGAGCCTGTGCGACGGTAATCCTTTCCATGGGCAGATGATCCTTGGAGGTTGGCGGGCGAACGGACAGCGGACATGACTACTTGGTTTTGGCGGCATGCAACTTCGCGCCGAACGCGGCATGCTCGGGGTTGCTCAATCCCGCTTGCAGCGTCTTCTGCACCTCGGGCCAGCGATCCGCGAGCAGTGCGGGAACATTGATCCAGAGACCAGGAAACGCTTCGCTGCGAACGACGTGTTCGTCCGCGGGCAGAGGAACGTATTTGCCGTCGCGCCATGCGAACCAATCGATGGCTTCGTCGAACACTCGCCAGACGACGTATTCGCGAATTGGGTTGCGGCGGTAGATTTCCAGCTTCTTGTGCATGTCGATGCTGACGGAACTCGCCGCGATTTCGCCGACCAATTCCGGAGCGCCCTGCAGGTATTCGTCGTCGTCGATCGTCGCCTGACCGCCGTTTTTGGGATGGACGAACATCACCACATCAGGCTGCGGCTCATTCTCTTCATCCAGCCGAAGCGTCGTTTCGCCGCCAGCCGCGCTTCCGGGCGTTGCGGTCTGATAGGTAAGCAGAAGATGGAGCAATCGCCCTTGGGGAAGCGTGTGCCGTCCCCAGCGTTTCGGCTCAGCGAAGTAGACTTCACCCTCGAGCAACTCCGCATGGACGGATTTCGGCGTCGCCTCGTAGCGTCGCTCGAACTCGGCGCGCGACAAGCGATCGCCAGCTTCCAGCGGCGGGAGAATCGTCTTTCGGGGCAAGGGTTCCAGCAGAGCAGGCTCAGGCATGGCGCCCTCACGGGTTCGCGAACTGTCCCCGTCAACTTATCATGGGCGTTTGACGTTCGCCAGCACGCTCGCTCGCCGTCCAGTTCTTCCCAAGGCGAAACGAGTCAGCGTTTGTTCCGAAACCCCAGTCTTCCGCTTGCGGCTTAGCGTTCGGAGAAAGCCCTGATCTCGCTAAGCCGCAAGCGGCAAACACGCACAGACCGTCTCGAAACGATTTCTTTGCTGGCTCCTAAGGCGTCACCAGCACTTTGCCGACTAGCGTGCCTTTGCCGCCGAGCGTGTTCTCTTCGAGGAACTGATGGGCGGCGGCCGCGTCCTTCAAGGAAAACGTTCTGCCGATCGCCGGCTTCAGCTTCTTCTCGGCGAGCCAGCGATTGACGTCGTCGGCGCACTTGCGTTGTTCGTCGAAACTCGCGTTGAACATCGCGAACCCGTGCAGCGTGAGATCCTTGACGTAGAACGCTCCGGTCGGAATCGCGGGCTGAGCGGTTCGGCCCGCCATCACGATCATTCGGCCACGCATCGCCATCAGGGGAATCATCTTGAGGAAGTCCGGCTCACGTTGCGTTTCGAACCAGACATCAAGCCCGCGCGGAGCCGTGAATTTCTTGATGCCTTCGACGACATCGTCCGTCTTGTAGTTCATCACCAGATCGGCGCCCCACGATTTGCAAAGTGCCGCCTTCTCCTCGGAGCCGACGGTTGCGATGACCTTCGCCCCGACCGCCTTGGCCATCTGCACAACCATCGATCCCACGCCGCCCGTGCCGCCGTTGACGAAGGCGATTTCGCCCGCTTTCAGCCCCGAGCGCGTAAGCAGGCCAAGGTGGGCGGTGATGCCGACAAGAGCTGCCGCGGCCGCATCGGTTTCGGTCACTCCCGCGGGAATTGGATAAAACCACTCTTCGGACGAACAGACCAACTCGGCACACGATCCCTGCCGACCTTGCAGGCCCATGTTGCTCGCCCAAACGCGGTCCCCCGGCTTGTATCGCTTCGCATCGGGCCCCGCGGCGACGACTGAGCCCGCGACGTCGCTGCCGGTGATGAAGGGCTTCGGAAGATTGACGGGAATCGTGCCGGCCCGAACATAGACGTCGATCGGATTCAGAGACGCAGCCGCCACGCGGACGACGATCTCATTCCCCTTTGGCGTCGGATCGGCAATGTCCCCATAGCGAATGTTGGACGCGGGACCGGGACTGTCGAGCAGGGCGGCCTTCATGGGGATGCTCCGAAAATCGACCTGAATTTCGCGGTTAGTCTATGACGTTGCCACGCTTCGTGCTGCTGGAACACGACCATCCCATGCTTCACTGGGACTTGATGCTGGAAGAAGCCGACGGCCTTCGCACCTGGCGATTGCCGTCGCCGACGTTTGGCGCGGCCGACATGGAAGCCGAACCCCTCGCCACGCATCGGAAAGCATATCTGGATTACGAAGGGCCTGTCTCCGGAGGGCGCGGAAAGATCAAACGTGTGGATGCGGGCACGTATCGCCACGAAGGCAACTGGGACGGCGAAGCAGGTACGCTCGAACTTATCGGCGAGTCGCAAACGATCCGCCTGCAATGGATTCGCATCGGCGAGCGTTGGTTTTTCGCCTTGGGTTTGCGGAGGCAGTGAACCATCCCCTCTCCCCCGCAGTCGCTATTCGGCAAGTGCTACGTGATGCCGGCGGGGGAGAGGGGAAGCTTCGCTGCCTCCACGAACCGTGTGCGCATTTCTGCGCCGAGCGAAACTTTTCTTGGCCTCGCGCGGCATTACAATGGAGCATCGCTTTCCGCTTCCCCCTTGTTCAGGTCTCGCCATGCATCGTTGGATTGCCGTCTGCCTTACTTTGCTGTTGCCCGCCTTTGTTGCGGCTCAGCCCGCCAAAAAAGCCGAAACGCCCGACGAAGCCATCCGCATCAAAAAGGGGATCGAATACGCGAAGTGGGGCGATCGCTCCATGCAGCTCGATCTCTACATTCCCAAAAGCGAATCGCCGCCGCCCCTCATTATCTGGATCCATGGAGGCGGTTGGAAAGCGGGAAGCAAGGACCAACCGAGCCCCGCCCTGCGACAACTTGCACGCGGCTACGCGGTCGCCCATATCGCCTATCGCTTCAGCCAAGAGGCGACGTTCCCCGCTCAGATCGAAGATTGCCGGGCGGCCGTGCGTTGGCTGCGGGCCAATGCCAAGGAACAAGGTTACGACCCGAATCGCATCGGCGTGTGGGGAGCCTCGGCGGGCGGTCATCTCGCGTTGCTGCTCGGATGCGGCGATACGATCAAGACCTTCGACAAGGGGCGGAACCTGGATGTGGATGCCAAGGTGCTGTGCGTGTGCGATTGGTTCGGACCAACGGACCTGTGGACGATTTCGCAGCCAGTGATCAAGACGAAGCAGGAATCGCCGCTGCTGGCTGCACTCATCGGAGGGCCCATCGCGAAGAACGAGGAGAAGCTGACGAAGGCCAGCCCCACTCATTATGTGACGAGCAAGACCGCCCCGGTCCTCATCGTTCATGGCGACAAAGACCCGCTCGTGCCGCTCAGCCAGAGCGAACAACTCCTGAAACAACTCAAGGAATTGAACGTCGAATGCCGGCTGCACGTCATCCCTGATGCAGGCCACGGCGGCTTGCAGTTTTTGGCGGGCGATGTGACCCGCCTGCAAGATGAGTTCTTCGACCGCCACCTCAAGGCGAAAAAGTAACGTCGATTCGGGCGTCATGCAAGTGGCACGCCCTGAACGTGGTGAAGGGCTTGGAAAAAGTGCTGACGCAACGCCCCCTTTTGCGGATTTTTCCGAAAACAAAGCGAACCCGACAGCAAGCTGACGCGTCTTATCAGCCGATGTCGCGACCAGCGGCGTCGGGAACAACGGACTCCGAGAGCATCATGCGGTCTTCCATCCAGGGCAAATGCGGTCGTTGGTCGGGCCAATCGGTCCCGAGTCGCCCGTCGCTCGTCCTCGAACGCATGCGGTGTTGACGCCGATTTTCGCGAAGATCGTCTTCGTCGAAGGCCAGGCGCCGCCGCAGGATGCCTGGCCTTCGGCTTTTGGCGGAAAGGAAATGCTGATGCGTGGATCTCTTTTCGAACGGCTGCAATTCTCGAATCGGGGCTGTGGCGGAACGGGTCACGCACCCGCCTTTTAAGCGGAGAGATGAGGGTTCGAGTCCCTCCGGCCCCACTGATTTGCGTTCATTTGCGTGGCACGTCTTCCGCTTGCGGCTTTAGCGAGCCTAGGTCTTTCTCCGAACGGTAAGCCGCAATCGGAAGACAGGGGTTTCGACAGCCGACAGCCGAAACGGAAGGAAGGATCAATGGGCGTGTGCGGATGTCTCCCAAATGCAAGCTTCGAACGCTGAAGGCGTTTTCCAGCAAAGCCCAGGGTTGGCGACCATCGGGAGCCAACCCTGGGTTACGAAGGTATGATTGAAAGGAGTTCTGAAAGAGCTCGCCAGGACGCCTTTCGCTTTCGGGAAACCTTCGCTTTGGGCGGCGCGCCTTGGAGAACTCCTTCAGAGTTCCATCGCATTTGGAGCCGATGTACCCAGGGTTGGCTCCCGATGGTCGCCAACCCTGGGCTTTGCTGGAGAACGCTTTCAGCGTTCGAAGCTTGCATTTGCGAGATATCCGCACACGCCAAGCGATCCTTCATTCTTCATCCCGTTCTCGCGACGATGTAGACGACACCCTCCCGGGTTTGCATTTCTACTCTCTACTTTCCCCTCTCAACTTTCTCGCGAGCGCAGCGAGCGTGGAGCCGACGGAATTGCATGGGACGACGTTCGCCTGGAAAGGGCGGACCTTTCTGCGCGCGCAGGTTCCCATCGGCGACAACGCGGGGAAGACGTTCACGATCGCTCAACCGCTCGCGGGGCGATATCAGATCGCGGGATTCTTCGCGTCCGGCGGGATGGGGCTGATTCTCGAAGGGGTCGATCAGCGGACGGGCGGCCGAGTCGCGATCAAGGCGATCCTCAACTACGAGGTCGGGCCTTATGCCCGGGTGCGCGATCTCGAAGGCTTCGCCAACCAACTTCGTTTGCCGCGGAAAACTCTTGAGATGGAGCGGCGCATTCTCGTGCTGCTGCGCAATGCCGGGTGCAACGCGGTGCCGCATCCGAACGAATTCGTCTTCGACGCCAATCCTCAACTTGCCGGGCCGTGGGCGACGGAGGACGGAGGTTCGTGGCCGTTCGACGATGCCGAGATGCTGGAAGCCGAGCCCTACTTGGTGATGGAAGCGGTGCCCGGCCAATCGCTCGAAGAAGTCCTCCGTGCGCAGCCCGGTCGCCGTTTGCCGGAGGCCCGGGCGTTACGTATTTTTCTTCAGGTGGTGGATGTGCTTGCCGCGCTGCATCAACCGATGCCCATGCGGGCCGGCATGACCTGGCAACTCGTCTACCAAGATCTCAAGCCTTCCAACCTGCTCCTCTCCGATCAGGATCGCGTGACCGTGCTCGATCTGGGCGGATGCCAGCTCGCGAATCTCGATTCAGGCCAAAAGCTTCTCCCCGGCGCCGCCACTGCGGGATACTGCCCGCCCGAATGCGAACAACCCTACACGCTGCTGACGCCGGCTACGGATGTTTACACAGTCGGTTCCAATCTCTTTCAGGTGCTGACGGGCCGAAGTCCGCTGGAGTTCGTTTCGTCGAATCTCGCGAAGAATCAGCCGCGAGCGGTGCGATTGGATACGAGTCTATTGGAAGGGGCGTGCCGACCGGAGTTGCGCCAAACGATCGAGCGATGCCTCAGCCCCGATCCCCATCGCCGCTTTGCGGACGCGCAGGCGCTTCGCCTCGAATTGGAACGCATCCAGGCGATCAGCGAAACGTGATTACGCCGCCTGCTTGCGGCGAACGGCTTCGCGGAAGACGTTCAGCAATTCTTGGTAGTGGTGCTCGAAGGTCCATTGCATCGCTGTCTTCCGGGCCGCTTGCGAAGCTTGAGAGCGCTTGGCCGAATCGAGCAGCTTGCCCATGGAAGATCCAAGCTCCGAAGCATCGTGCGGGTTTTCGACGACGTAGCCTTCCTGGGGCGGGGTCATCAACTCGCTGGCGCCGTTGTTTTGCGTCGTGACGACCGGCAATCCGCAGGCGAGCGCTTCGAGCACGACGAGCGAGCATGGATCGTAGAACGTGGGATGCACGAGGAAGTCGGCGCCAAAGTACGCATTGCGAATCTCAGGCTGATGGCCGACGAAGCGAATTTTGTCGGCAATGCCCAGACGCTTGGCCTGACGTTCGTAGCGTCCGAATTTCGGATTGCCGGCGACGACAAGCCGAAACGACGCGGCCTTTTCCTTGTATTCCGGGTCGTCCACCATCCATTTCACTGCACGCAAGAGCGGGTCGAGCCCCTTGAGCCGATAGTTCATCGCCGCGAAAAGGGCGACGGAGTCGCTTGGTTCAAGGCCGTGTTGTTCCCGATATGCCTGGCGGCGTTTGAGACGGTCATGTTCCAGGAATCGCCCGGGATCGATCGCACTGCGGACGACATGCAAATCTTGCGACGAAACGGCGTAGTAGTGCTGGAAGTGGTCCCGCACCATGAAGCTGTTGACGATGATGTTGGGCCGATACGCTCCGAGGTATTGCTTGCGTTCGAGCCGCAGGAAGGACCAGTGCGCGAGATCGAAGAGCTTGACGAGGCGGGCGAAACTGCGGGCGATGGGATTGCGGTTTTTCTTGAGGTTGTAGTCGGCGGAGGCCGCGTGCAACCCGCCCTGCGGATAGAGGACGTCCTGTCCCCAGGTTTTGTCGAAGCCGACGGTGACGTCGTGCCGGTGGAGGCGCATGGCGTCGATGACCTGCTGGCCGAACCGCCAGGGGCGGAGGAAGCGAACGCCGGCGACTGGGGCGAGCTTGTGAAACACCATGCCTTGCGGCAACGCGTTCTCGTCCCAACGGCAAGCGTAGAGATGCACCTCATGGCCGTCGGCGATCAGACGTCGCGACAGGTCGGAGATGTAGGTCTCGCACCCGCCGCGGGCGGGCAGCACGCTCTCGTAGCAGAAGGCGATGTTCATCGCGGCGTCCCCGGTCATGATTCGATCTCAGCGGGCCGGCAACGGGCAGCGTTTCGGCGCGGAACCCAGAGACCAAGGCGTGAAAACAATCGGCGGGAAGGCGCGGCTGCGCCCTGGTCCTTATGATCGGCGGACCGGCATGTAGTCATGGAGGAGCAGTCGCTTGCCGAGAGTGTCCTATCCCGCCAAGGCGTCGGCAATCGTCGCAATCGATACGACCGTTCTCCCCTCTCCCCTTTGGAGATAGGAGCCAGGGGTGAGGGGAGCAAGCAATGCTGAGATTCGTTGATCGCCGCCAAGCCCCAAGGTAAGCGCAGCGCACCTTGGGGATCCACGCGGGCGCGATCCCCGGGGTGCGCTGCGCTTACCCCGGGGCTTGGTGCACAACGTGAAGATTGTGCACCGCTTTCTCCCCTCACCCCCAACCCCTCTCCCCAAAGGGGAGAGGGAAGCAAGAGCAGATCGTACATCAGCATGCCTGCCTCCCTGCGGGTACCGGCATGCGGCCGTGGCGGTCGAGCAACTCCTCCGCCGCCCGATAGACCTCGGCGGGCGTAAGTTCCTTCATGCAGCGATGGTCCGTCGGGCAGACGCGAAGTTGGCAGGGGCCGCAGGGAACCTTCTTCTGCAGGTGGATCGCTTTCGCGAAATACGTCTCCGTCCATTCGATGTGCGTGGGCCCGAACAGGCTGACGACGGGCCGATCGAACGCGGCCGCGAAATGGCGTGGGCCGCTGTCGGTGGTCACAAGCAACGTACTGCGTTTTACCAAGGCCTTCGTGAGACCCAGCGACAACGGTGCGTCAGCTAACGAGCGGACGCGCGGGCGTTCCGCCAACGATGCGATGCGGTTCGCCATCTCGCGTTCGGAGGGACCGCAAAGAACGAGCACCTGGGCGTCGCGGCGGTCGCTTAAATCTTGAGCGATCTTGGCGAAGTGTTCCGCCTGCCAATACTTGGCGGCTCCGAATGCGGCGCCGGGATTGAGGCAGACCGTCTCGCGATGCGAGTCGAAACCGTGGCGACGCCACACTTCGTCCGCAGCTTGCTCATCGCTCGGCGTCGTGAACAGTTCCATCCGGTAGCCTGGATTCGGGCAACCGGCGGTCTGCGCGAGGCGGTTGTAGTCGTCGATGATCGGCATCGGCTTGAAGCCGCCCTTGTCGTCGCGCGTCGCATGCAGGCGATCGGTGAGCATCCAGCCGCGGAGGTAACGGTCGTATCCGACGATGCGTTTCGCCCCGGCGAGCCACGAGACCCACGCGGAGCGAAAAGAATTCGGGAAAAGCACGGCCAAATCGAGCCGTTCCCGTCGCAGTTCGCGCGCGACGCTCATCCATCCGCGGCCTTTGCCGCCGAGGAACAGCATGCGATCGAACCAGGGAGAACCATCGAGCGTCGGAGCGACATAAGGCTTGCAGATGCCGAGGAAGGTGGCGGACGGGAACTGTTGCCGCAGCGCGCGGATCGCGGGCGTGGCCATCACGAGATCGCCGATCCAATTCGGAAGAAACAAAGCGACCTTCATGCCCTTTGGTGTCCTCGGCGAGCAACCGCTGTAAGGCGGCTGGTACGGTGTCCGCAAGAGTCTCTGTAGTTGTTAGCGCTGTGGCGAAAAAAGCGAGGGACCGGCCGTGGGTCACGAGACCTTTACGGACGCTCTACCAGCCGCCTTACAGCGGCTGCTCGCCTGCGGCGGCGCTCGCAGGTTATGCGGCCCCGCGCATCTTTTCGATCAGGTTCGTGGTGGATTGCCCCTGATGCAGCGTCGCGAGATGCACTCGGCCGCCGTAGGTTTCGACGTATTCGCCGCCGACCACGTCTTCTTTGCGGTAATCCGCCCCCTTCACGAGCACGTCCGGCTTCACCGCTTCGATGATGCGGATGGGCGTCGATTCGTCGAAAACGACGACGTAGTCCACCGGCTGCAACGCGGACAGCACCATCGCCCGAGCCGTCAGCGGCTGAACGGGGCGCGTCGGGCCTTTGAGATTACGAACGCTCGAATCGCTGTTGAGCCCGACGACGAGGCATTCGCCCTGGGACCGAGCTTCTTGCAGATATTGCACATGCCCCGCATGGACGAGATCGAAGCAGCCGTTGGTGAAGACGATCTTCTGCCCGGCCCGCCGTCGCGTCTCGATCTCTTGAGCAAGGACGCCCAGCGATACGACTTTCTGCGACAAGCCGGCATGGACGGAACCGGCGCCGGAGTGAAGCAGATCGCGGACGATTTCTTCGCGAGTGACGGTGGCGACGCCGATCTTCTCGACCTCGAGGCCGCCCGCGACATTCGCGAGCTGGATCGCCGCTTCGTAGTCGGAGCCGGCCGCCATCGCCAAACCCAGCACCGCCAGCACCATGTCGCCGGCGCCGGTGATGTCGTAGACCGCGCGGGGACGAGTCGGGAAAAACTTGAGCCTGCCGTCGCGATGACGAAGGCACATGCCGTCCTTGTCGAGCGTGATGATGGCGGCTTCCAGGTCGAGCTTTTCCTGCAGATCCTTCGCCGCTTGGATCACGTCCGCTTCGCTCTTCAGACTTCGCCCGACAGCCAGGCCCGCCTCGAGCCGGTTCGGCGTGATCGCGGAGCAGCCGTGATACTTGCGGTAATCGTCGCCGCGGATGGGGTCAGCCAGCACGCGCAGTCCGCGAAGCTTGGCGGCGCCGATCACGTCGGTCATCGTCTTCGAAGTGCACACGCCCTTGTCGTAATCGCTGATGAGGACGACATCCGCCTTTTTCATCAGGTTCGACATCGTCTGCGTGAGCTGTGCCTGCACCTGCTCGGCGAGCGGCGAGCGATCTTCGTAATCGACGCGGATCATCTGCTGCGGATGCTTGTGCTGAGCCCGGCCGATGTAGCGTTCCTTGACGGTGCTCGGCCGAGTCGGATCGGTGACGACCCCTTCGTCGTCGATGCCGAGATCCTGCAAGATCTGGCGAATGCGAATGCCGTCCGCATCGTCGCCGACGACGCCGACAAGCGTGACCTTGGCGCCCAAAGCCCGCAGCATGCTGGCCACGCTGCTCGCGCCGCCGAGCCGTTCCTCACGCCGATCGGCGCGCAGAAGGATGACCGGCGCCTCCTGGCTGATGCGTTCGGCATCGCCCCACACGTAGCGATCCAGCATGACGTCGCCGACGACCAACACGCGTGGCTGGCCGAACTTCTGCACCAGATCGATCAAATCCGCCGACATGGAGATTCCTCAAACCAAAACCTGTTTAGCCGGGAAGCCGAAGGCGACCTGCATGTCTTCCTCCCTCTCCCCTTGGGAGAGGGTTGGGGTGAGGGTGACTTTCGCTCACGACGCCACGGCAATGCCCTCACCCCCGCCCCCTTTCCCGGAGGGAGAGGGGAGAAAGACCATAGCCGCTAAACGCCTTACGCGGCAACCACGCTGGTTTCGACGACCGGGGCTGCCTTCGCCAGTTCGCAAGCGACGGCAACGTGCATCAGAGGCAGCATGATCTCATGATGGCCGATGAGCGCGATCCCCTCGGCGGAAGGACGCTCGACGACATTCACGCGCGAGCGATACTGGGCCATCATGTCCATGTTGACCGTGACCAGCCCATCCAGCGCATGGCCGAAATTGTGGGCCACGGACACGGCCTTCACGAACACCTCCGGCATCACGACCGCGCTGCCGATGTTCATCCACACGCCATAGGCGAGCGAGGAAACGACGGCACAAAGTCGGCGGAAATCGATCATGCTCGCTTCGCCTAGCGCCGCCCCAGAGACATGCGGATGCATGTGGACAATATCGGTGCCGAGGGCGACATGAATGGTGCAAGGTATGCCGGCTCGATACGCAGCCAACACAAGGCTCGCATCGGGATGCAGGCAGTTCATCTCGTCAAGATGCTTGCCCAGTGCCCAACCGAGGCCGAGATTGTTTTCGCAGCCCAACCGGGCGGCGACGGCGAAGGCGTCGGCCGTCTCGCGGGCCATGCCGAACTTGCCTTCGGGCAACTGCGTCCCCACGTTCTCGCTCGTCTTGCCGGCGAACGCCAACTCGAAATCATGAATCGCGGCCGAGCCGTTCATCGAGATGTTTTTGATGATTCCCTTGCGGATCCAGTCGATCAGATAGGGAGCACAGCCGACCTTGACGACATGTCCGCCGATGGCGACGCCCACGGTCCGCCCTTCGCGATGGGCGCGGGCGATGTGCTTCACGGTCTTGCGGAATTCGTTGGAAGCAAGCTGATGCGGAAGGCTGCTGAGCCAATCCTCGACCGTCGCATCGGGGCCGACCGGTTGGCCGAGGTCGTCGTAGAAAACCTTCGAGGGGCGCGAAGCGATGTCATAAGTCTTGAGCGCCGCGAGGTCCATCGGAGGATAGGCGTCGAAGTCCGGATGGTGCGGCGTATCGTGCGAATGTTCCGGGTGCGTCATGATGATCCTCATCCTCCCCTCCCTGGTCGGATTATAGGGAACCTGCTTCTTGCTCCCCTCTCCCCTTTGGGGAGAGGGGCTGGGGGTGAGGGGAGCGAGCGGTGCATAATCTTGCTTTCGCACCGGAAGCCCCAGGTTAAGCGCAGCGCACCCTGGGGATCGCCCGCGGTTTGATCCCCAGGGTGCGCTGCGCTTACCCTGGGGCTTGGCGGCGAACAACATATCTCTGCACCGCTTACTCCCCTCACCCCCAACCCCTCTGCCCAAAGCGGAGAGGGGAGCAAGACCAAGTCGCCGCTGACCTCACGTGGAGCGTGAGGACTCTCGTCGCATCGCCGTGTCTCGCAGCAATCGCTCCAGCTCTTCGCGCCCCGCGTGCACATCAAGGCGAATCTTGAGTGCCCACAGTTCGCGGTCGCCCAGTCGTTCGAGACGGATCTTCACCAGATCCTTCTGCGTCGTCACAAGCACCGCTTCGGGCGGCAGTTCGCGTGCCCAGCGGCGCAGTTCCTCGATGTCGTCCCGCAGGTAGCGGTGATGGTCGGCATACGTCCGCCATGCGATCGGCTCGATGCCGAGCTTCCGCAATGTTTCGCGAAAGGCGTCCGGGTTGCCGATGCCGCAAAATCCCGCGACGGGGCGACCCTGGAGCGTTTCGAGCGGCGTCGTCTTGCCGCCTTCGCCTACCCACACGTCCGGCCGATGCGTGCTCTCCGCAATCGGCAGGTTCGGCGCCAGCTTCTGGATGCGGGAGCGGATCTCCGAGACGACGCTCGCATCCGCCAAATCGCATCGCGTGATCAGGGCCGCATGCGCCCGTTTCAGTTCCCTCGGCGATTCACGCAACAAGCCGCGAGGCAGCAGCGAGCCGTGGCCCCACGGGTTGGTGGCATCGATCAGCACAAGGTCCACATCCCGAGCAAGCCTTCGATGCTGAAAGCCGTCGTCGAGGAGGAGCACTTCGCTTTCCAGTTCCTCAATTGCCGTCTGGGCGAGGGCCACGCGGTCGGGCCCTTGCAGGTGCGGCACATCGGGGCAGTTTTCCTCCAGAACCATCGCTTCGTCGTTGCGCCCCTCTTCGCTGCCGTAGCCCCGGCTCAGGATCGTCGTCTGCAAATCGAGCACATCGCGAAAATAACGTGCGACGAACTCGACGCAGGGTGTTTTACCAGTGCCCCCCGTCGTCAGATTGCCGATGCTGACGACCGGCACGCCGACGCGCCGGCTCTTCTTCCACCCACGATCGAACGCCCGATTTCGCAGCCAAACCGCGAGGCCGTAGGGCCAGGATGCGAGCCGCAGCCCGAACCGCATCGCCATCGCCCCCACGCCGCGTTGTTCGCCCCGAATCAACGACAAAAACGCGGCTTCCAAAGCAAACACCCGTAAGGCGAGCGGCGCCTGCATTTCTCCCCTCTCCCTCCGGGAAGGGGCCGGGGGTGAGGGCGTGCGACGCGGCGTTGGGCGAGAAAAGGCGCCCTCACCCCAACCCTCTCCCGGAGGGAGAGGGAGGTAGACTATCTCCTGCCGCTCGCCTAAAGGGGGCAACAGGGGACCACGTTATAGCCCGTTTGGGAAATTCGTGTCAAGCACGCTGCGCGAGAGAAGAGAAAGCAGAAAGGAGAGAGTAGACAAGAGTCACACGCTTCTCAAAGCCCAGGGGCGAGCGCAGCGAGCTCCCGGGTTCCAGACCGTAAACGTATTGCTCTTCCGACACTCCCATCCCAGGAGTTCGCTGCGCTCGCCCCTGGGCTTGGGGGACATTCATTACGCTTCCCAGGGGGCTTTGCGTTTCTCGAAGAACGCACGCAGCCCTTGCTGGCATTCGTCGGTCAATCTCGGTTCGGCGCTGCCGCGGGCACATTCTTCGATCGACGTCGCTTGCTTCGAAAATCGCCGCAGAAACTCCTTGGTCTTCGCCAACGCTTGCGGGCCGCCGACGGCGAACATGCGGGCTATCTCTTCCGCTCGCCCCCTCAAGCGATCCGCGGGTACGACCTCATTAACCAGCCCGATGCGAAAAGCCTCGGCGGCGTCGATCAATTCGCCAGTAAGCAGCAACCACCGTGCGGCCCGCTCGCCGGCGTGGCGCATCAGATGAGGCATCACCATCGCGGCAACGAGACCGCGTCGCACCTCGGGGTAGCCGAACTTGGCTTCGGGGACCGTGATCGCGAGATCGCAGACTGTTGCCAGCCCGGCACCCCCCGCGACGGCGGAACCTTGCACCGCGGCGAGCGTCGGTTTGGGCAACGTGTAGATGAGGTCGTATGCCTGGGCGAGCCGCGTCGCGTCGTCCCAAACGGGCGATTGCTCCTTCGGCGTGTCGAGCGATTCCTGCAGTTCGGCGAGATCCATGCCCGCGCAAAATGTCGGTCCGGCTCCGGTGAGAACGACGCACCGCACGGCGTCATCGTCCCGCGCCCGCTCGAAGGCTTTGCCGATGGCGGCAATCAGGGCTCGGCTTAACGCGTTCCGTTTGTCGGGGCGATTCAACGTCAGCACCGCCATGGGGCCGTGTTGTTCGTAAAGCACCAAGTGGTCGGTCATCGGCTGTCCTCGAAACGTTCGCAGGGCAAACTGTCCGCGCTCCGCTTCGCGTCGCGGCTAACCGTCGGATCGGCGGATGCATAAATTGTCCGTTCCGCCACGAAACTTTCCAGAGAACGCATCATGAAGAAGGCACGCTGGGGCATCCTCGGAGTCGCCAAGATCAACGATCGGCTCCTCCCCTCCTTCGCGAAGGCTCGCAATCTCGAACTCTTCGGCATCGCCAGCCGATCGCTCGATCGCGCTCAGGCTGCCGCCAAAGCAGCAGGCATTCCTCAAGCTTACGGCAGCTACGAAGCGCTGCTCGACGATCCGAACATCGACATCGTCTACAACCCGCTGCCGAACACCTTGCATGCGGAATGGACGAAGAAGGCGGCTGACCGCGGCAAGCATGTGCTCTGCGAAAAGCCGCTCACGGCCACGGCGCCGGAAGCGCAGGAAGTCGTCGATTACTGTGCGGCTCGCAAGGTGAACTTGATGGACGGCTTCATGTGGCCGCACCATCCGCGGACGAAGATGCTGCGCGACTATTTGGACCAGGGGAAAATCGGCGCCGTCCAGCGCGTCGTCAGTGCGTTCACTTTCAAGATGGAACACCTGGATACGAAAAATATCCGCCTGCAGCCCGACCTCGGCGGCGGCAGCTTGCTCGATGTCGGCTGCTATCCCATCTACGGCATCCGCTGGGCAATGAAGGCCGAACCGGTCCGCGTGCAGGCATATGCTCGCTACGTCAACGGCTGCGACGTGGAGATGCACGGCACGCTTTGGTTCCCCGAGAATCGTATCGCAAACTTCGACTGCGGCTTCGTCCATCCCTTCCGCCAATGGCTGGAAATCACGGGGACCGAAGCGACGGCATACGTTCATGAAATGTGGGTCCCCGGGCCGAAGGCAACCTGGGTGACGACGCGCGAGAAGAACTTCAAAGTCGAGATGCCGGTGGATGGAGTCGAGGGTGAGGATCAGATTCAGCACATGCTGGAAAACTTCAGCCGATCGGTGTTGGAGAAAACCCCTGTGTCGCCTCCGCCGACGGAAGCGGTGAAGACGCTCAAAGTGCTCGATGCGTTGACGGCATCCGCGAAGACGGATGGGACGATCGTCGAGTTGTAAGTGGCTTGGGAAGGCGAGGCGGGCGAGGCTCCTGCCAAGCCGTAGACAAGAAAACGCGCGAAAACATTGAGTTTTGCGAGCTTTTCTGTCAGCGGCTCGGCAGGAGCCCCGCCCTACCAAGCCTCGCCGACTTCAGTGTTACGCCGTCACGACTTCGTGGTTGCACGAGGTGTTGCAGGTCTTCTCGGTCGCCAGCACCGCGTCGAGATCGGCCTGCGGCGGGACCTGTACCAGAACGTCGTCCCCTTCGATCTTCACGGCGAAGGTCTGCACTTCGTAATCCTCGCCTGTCAGGCATTTGCCGGTTTCGAGCGAGAATGTCTTCTTGTGCAAAGGGCATGCGACCTTGGGCAGGCCGTTGACGTCGCCCAACAAACCGCGAGCCAGCACCAGCTCGCGTTTGTGCGGGCAGACGTTTTGGCAGGCGTACCATTCGCCGCGGCTTGCGAAGCGGAAGACGGCGATCTGCGTTTGACCGACTTTCACCGACATGCCCGCATCTTTCGGGAAGTCGTCGATCTTGCCGACGGTCACCCAGGTCTTCTCCGGTTCCGCACGACGCAGCAGGCCCAACTGCTGGAGCGGCGGCGTGGTCTTGGGCCAATCGATCGGCCGATTTTGGCCGCGCTGATCGACCATCTCGATGGTCGATTCCGTCTCGTCCGTGTTGACGAACTGGCGGAACAATCGGCGTTTTTCCGGATCGTCCACCACTTCCTTCCACTCGCACTTGTACGTATCGACGAGGAACTGCGCCTGCCGGTCGAGGTCCGCTCCGATGCCGAGGCGGTCGTTAACGATGACGTCGCGAAGATACTCGATGCCGCCTTCCATCTTTTCGAGCCACACCGAAGTGCGGGTGAGGCGGTCGGCCGTCTGGATGTAGTACATGAGGAAGCGGTCGAGGTAGCGGATCGCCGTCTCGTCATCGAGGTCCGCAGCCAGCAGGTCGGCGTGGCGCGGCTTCGCGCCGCCGTTGCCGCAGACGTAGAGGTTGTAGCCCTTCTCCGTGGCGATGAGGCCGAAGTCCTTCGACTGCGCCTCGGCACATTCGCGGATGCAGCCGGAGACTGCCCCCTTGAGCTTGTGCGGGGCCCGCATCCCCTTGTAGCGGTTCTCCACGCGGATCGCCATGCTCACGGAATCCTGCACGCCATAGCGGCACCACGTATCGCCCACGCAACTCTTGACCGTGCGGAGTGCTTTGCCATAGGCATGCCCGCTCTCGAACCCGGCCGCGACGAGTTCCTCCCAGATTTCGGGAAGCTTGTGGACCGGGGCGCCGAACAAATCGATGCGTTGGCCGCCGGTGATCTTGCAGTAGAGGCCATGCTTCATCGCGACTTGACCGAGGACGATGAGCTTCTCCGGCGTGATTTCGCCGCCCGCCACGCGAGGGACGATCGAGTACAACCCGCCGCGCTGGATGTTCGCCATGAAGCGGTCGTTGGTGTCCTGCAGGGCGACATGGTCGAGCACGTTCTCGTTCCACAAGCTCGCGAAAACCGATGCGGCCGCCGGCTTGCAGATTTCGCAGCCGTTGCCTTTGCCATGGCTCGCCAGCAGATCGTCGAAGGTTTTGATCCCCTTGATTTTGACGATCTCGAACATTTCCTGCCGGCTGAAGGCGAAGTGTTCGCAGAGGTGATTGACGACCTTCTTCCCGCTCGCCTTCATCTCCGCCTTGAAGAGATCGACGACCATCGGCATGCACCCGCCGCAACCGGTGCCGGCCTTCGTGCAGGCCTTGACTTCATCGACGGTGGTCAGGCTCTTGAGCTTGATCGACGAGCAGATTTGCGACTTGGTCACGTTGTTGCATGAGCAGACCTGGGCATCATCCCCCATGACGTCGAGCATGCTCGCGCCGCCGCCGTCTTTCTTCCCGAGCATCAGCTCCTGCGGCTTCATGGGCAGCGGCTTGTCGCTCTTGGCGAGCATCGACAGGGTGCCGTATTCCGATGCATCGCCGACGAGGATGCCGCCGAGAAGACGCGTGCCGTCGAGGTTGAAGAGCAGCTTTTTGTAGACGCCTTCGAACGGGTCCTCGAAGACGAGCGAGCGTGAGGTCTTCTCATCGGGGAAGCAGTTGCCGAAGCTGGCGACGTCGACGCCCATGAGCTTCAGCTTGGTGGACATGTCGGCGCCGTTGAACGTGCGAGAGGCGCCGGTCAGGTTGGCCGCGGCGATTTCCGCCATTTCGTAGCCGGGGGCGACCAGGCCGTAGATCATGCCGTTGTAAAGGGCCGCTTCGCCGATGCAGTAGATTTCCGGATCCGAGGTCTGCAGGTTTTCGTTCACGACGATGCCGCCGCGCGGGCCGACGGCGAGGCCGGCATCGCGCGCCAGCTCATCGCGCGGCTTGATGCCGGCGGAGACGACGATCATGTCCACATCAAGCTGCTTGCCGCAGCCGAAGGACATGCCTTCGACCTTGCCGTTTCCCAGCACCTCTTTGGTGTTCATGTTGAGGTGGACGCTGACGCCGAGCGATTCGATTTTGCCGACGAGCGTCTTGGAGCCCGCGTCGTCGATCTGCCGCGGCATCAGGCGCGAGGCGAACTCGACGACGTGCGTCTGCAAGCCGAGATCGACCGTCGCCTTGGCCGCTTCCAGTCCAAGCAACCCGCCGCCGATGACCGCGGCCGTTTTCGAATTGCCGGCGTAGGCGATGATCTGTTCGAGGTCGTCGATGGTGCGATATACGAACACCCCATCGCGTTGCATGCCGGGGACTGGCGGAACGAAAGGCGCGGAACCGGTCGCCAACACGATGGCGTCGTAGGGGATTACCTGCCCCTTCGCGGAGCGAACGACCTTGGCATCGCGGTCGATGGCGACGGCCCGATCGCCGACATGCAGCGTGATGCCTTGTTCCTCGTACCACGCCGGATGAGCAAGCCGCAGCTTCTCCTCGGAGCGGGTCGCGAAGTACTTCGAGAGATTGACGCGGTCGTAAGCGGGCCGCGTCTCCTCGCAAAAGGTCACCACCTGCCAAGAGCGAAGCGAGTCGAATTCGGCGAGCTTCTCGCAGAAGCGATGCCCCACCATGCCGTTGCCGATGACGACGAGAGTTTTGGTGCGAATGGCGGCCTTGATCATGGAACCATCTCCTGATTCGTTTAGCGGGGAGCCGTAGGCGACCACGACATTGCTGGTCGCCTACGGCTCCCCGCTAAACGGGAATTACGCGGCGGCTTTGCCTTCGGCGGTGACGAAGGTGCCTTCCCAACTGCGGCTGACGACCGTCAGCACGAATGCGGCAAGGAGGCCGGTCATCGCGAAGAGAGCGAAGCCGCCCGCGAACGAACCGGTCCATTGCTTGAGGACGCCGAGCAAGGTCGGCAGGAAGAATCCGCCAAGGCCGCCGGCAGCTCCGACGACGCCGGTGACGACGCCGATCTCCTTGGGGAAGCGCTGCGGAACGAGTTGGAACACGGAGCCGTTGCCCATGCCCAGCACGCCCATGGCGAGAACGAGGACGATGCCGCCAATGGCGAGCGGCGGGGAAAATGCCTGAGCGAGCATCAGCACCGCGAGGGCAAGGAACAGCAGGATAAGCATGCGGATGCCGCCGAAGCGATCCGCGAGGTAGCCGCCGATGGGGCGGAGGAAGGAGCCGGAGATGACGCAGAAGGTGGCGATGGTCCCCGCCATCGCGGGTTCGAGTTCGTATTGGATTTTGAAGTAGCTGTTGAGGAAGCTGGCGAGTCCGACGAAGCCGCCGAAGGTGACGGAGTAGAAGAGGCAGAACCACCAGGTGTCTTTGTGGCCCAGGATCGACACGTAATCGCGGAGCGGCTTCGGTGCGGGCTGCGTCGGGCTTTCTTTGGCGAAAACGAGGAAGATCGTAAGGGTCGCCATCATGGGAATGATGGCGAGAGCCAGCACGGCGTGCCAGCTTCCCGTCAGTTCCGCGAGGCGCGGGGCGAAGAAGGTGGCGATGGCGGTGCCGCTATTGCCCGCCCCCGCGATGCCCATCGCCAGGCCCTGATACTTCGGCGGATACCATCGGCTCGCCAGCGGCAGCGCCACCGCGAAGCTCGCCCCGGCCACGCCGAGCAGCAACCCGACGACAAGCACTTTCTCGTAGGAGTCCGCCCACAACCAACCCATCAGCAAAGGGACGACGGTGAGCAACATGCCGAGCATCGCCGTCTTTCGCGAGCCGATGCGATCGCTGAGCAGGCCGAGCAGGAGCCGCAAGACGGCTCCGCCGAGCAACGGCGTGGCAACCATCAGGCCGCGCTGGGCTTCGGTCAGTTGCAGGTCGGGCACGATCGAGTTCGCCAAGGCGCCCATGAGCACCCAGACCATGAAGCTCATGTCGAAGTAGAGAAACGCGCACAACAGCGTCGGCGTATGCCCGGTCTTCAGAAAACTGCGGATGTTCATCAGGCTCTCCAGAATGCGAGTGTTTTGTCTGGTTGGTTAGCCGCGACGCGCTAGCGGAGCGCGGACTGCTTGCCATGCGATCGCGCGGCGCCCAGTCCGCGCTCCGCTGCGCGGCGCGGCTAGACGGTGGCGGGCAAACCGTGCATCACGGCGTCCAAGGTCGGCGGTTGAATCGTTTCCGGTTTCGCGGCGGCGACCTTCTCCAAGGCCACCGCGCAGAACTTGAGTTCGGGCTGCTTCGCCACGCGGCCAATCGCGCTGATCGTGAGGTAATTCGCCGCGTTGCCCGGGGCGTAGAGGTCGCCCCAGTGGAAAGGGACGAAGATCATCCCTTCGCACACGGTTTCGCGAAGGCGAGCCGCGAGCTGAATCGTGCCGCGGCGGCTCGAAATCTGAATCAGGTCGCCTTCTTCCACGCGAAGCCGTTGGGCGTCCGTGGGGTGGATTTCCACATACGCGGTCGGTTCGCGCCGCATCAGCTTGTCGGCCTTCGCGGTGCGGGTCAGCGTGTGCCAATGGGCGTAGATGCGGCCCGTCGTCAGCACGAAGGGAAACTCATGGTCCGTCGCTTCGCGCGGCTCGCGATGGTCGCGCGGCAGGAAGCTGGCCTTGCCGTCCGGCGTCGGGAATTGGCCCTCGGTATAAAGGCGTTTGGTCCCCGGATGATCCGCAGCGGGACAGGGCCATTGCAGGCTGGTTTCGCGTTTCAGCCGTTCGCTCGTCATGCCGGACATGTCGCAGTGACGGCCGGCTGTCAATGGCACGAACTCGTCCCACACTTCGCTCATGTCTTTCCAGCGGAAGCCGCCGTAGCCCATCTTTTGGGCGAAGCGGGCGAAGATCTCCCAGTCGGGCAGCGCGTCGCCGGGAGCGTCCCATAGCTTTGGCGAATAGCTGACCATCCGCTCGCTGTTGGTGCTGATCCACTCCTTCTCGCCCCACTGAGCCGCGGGCAGAATGACGTCGGCGAGTTGAGCCGTTTCGGTCGGGAAGTAGGCATCTTGCACGACGATGAGCTGCGCCTTGGCGAAGCCGCGACGCACTTGATGCAGGTCCGGCAGGCTCACGGCCGGGTTGGTCGCCGCGATCCACAGGGCCTTGAGCTGCCCCTTTTCCATCGCGCGAAACATCTCGACGGCCGTGTGTCCCGGCTTGGTCGCGATCGAGCCCGCCGGCCGGTTCCAGTACTTTTCCAGCAACTCGCGATGGCCCGCATCCTCGACGGTGCGATAGCCAGGCAACTGATGCGAAAGCAGCCCCGCCTCACGGCCCCCCATCGCGTTCGGCTGCCCCGTCAGCGAAAAGGGCCCGCATCCTGGTTTGCCGATGGCGCCGGTCATCAGGTGCAGGTTGATGAGGCTGTTGTTCTTCCACATGCCCACGGTGCTTTGGTTCAACCCCATGCACCAGAAGCTCAGAAATCGCGGCGTCTGAGCGATCGCCCGGGCCACGCGATACGCATCCTCGGGCGGCACTCCGGCGACGTTGCACAGCTCGACCGCATCCTGCCCTTCGAGGAATCGGCGGAAATCATCGAAGCCGCGGGCATGCTTCGAGACGAACGTTTCGTCGATCGCCTTGAGATCGATCAGGAAGCGGGCGATGGCATTGAGCAACGCGATGTCGCCGCCCGGGGCGACTTGAAGATGGATGTCCGCAATCTGAGCCGTCGGCGTCTTGCGCGGATCGACGACGATGAGAAGCTGTTCCGGTTTCGCTTTGCGGGCGGCCTTCACTCGATCGAAGGTGACCGGGTGGGCCTCGGCCATGTTGCTGCCCATGACGAGGATCACCTCCGCGTGATCGATGTCGTCGTAGCAGCAGGGGGGACCGTCGCTGCCGAGGCTTGTGCGATAGCCCGCCACCGCGGAGGCCATGCACAGTCGGCTATTGGAGTCGGTGTGGTTGCTGCCGATGCAGCCCTTGAAGAGTTTGCTGATCGCGTAGACCGAGCAGGTGTCGAGCTGCCCGCTGCCGTAGCAGCCGACGGCTTCCGGCCCATGCGCGTTGAGGATGAAGCGGAAGACCTCGGCGATGTAGCTGAGGGCGGTATCCCAATCGACCGGTTGGAAGCTGCCATGCCGGCTGACGCGGAGCATCGGCTGGGTGAGCCGATCCTTGGTGCGGACGGTGGGGCCAAGCTGTGCGCCCTTGGCGCACAAGCCGCCGAGGTTCGCGGGAGCCGACTCGACGCCGCGGATGCGGTCGATGCGGCCGTCTTGGCCTTCGAGCCGCAGCCTGCAGCCGACGCCGCAGTAAGGGCAAACAGATTCCCCGAGCGCCTTCAAGGGGAGTCCTCTGGAGGGTGCGCAGTGGCGCAATGGTAGTGGTAATTACGTAGTCGCCGTCACGGCTGGTGGGAGAGGGTTCGCCGGGACGGATGCGTCATGGGAGAGATGTCGCACTCGACGTGGGAACCCGAAAGCACGCGGTGTGCCAGAGCGTTCGGACTGCCGAACGATTGGGTTCTAAGCGATTGATGGGGCAAGCGCTTGCGAATTTCGGAGCGGCCTAAGTGGCGGTTGGCCGTGCCCTGTGGTTTGCCACGCTTGCAAGCATCCGTGCACGACTCTCAGGCACGAAAGGAAAGGATGAACGAGGAAGAATGAAGGATGAAAAATACACAAGCCCAGGGGCGAGCGCAGCGAACACCTGGGATCGGAGTGTCGGAAGAGCAACTTGATTTCGGTCTGGATCCCAGGAGCTCGCTGCGCTCGCCCCTGGGCTTGGGCGACATCGAACGGATGTGAACTTGGCAGTTCCGAATGTGCAGCGACTTTATAGGGGACATTCGCGGATAATCAGGGATAATCGACCCCGAGCCAGCAACATTGCAGCTTCGATTCGAGAAATATGAAACATGAAGAATTTCATGCGCTGCGCGAATGGTCATCCCATGACGGAGAACGATGCCACCTGCCCGGTTTGCGGCACGGTTCCCAGCACGGGAGATCATTTCGCTCCGCCCCCCGCGATACTCCCTTCGTTGGAAGGCTATGAAGTCGTCGAGGTGCTGGGGCAGGGGGGCATGGGGATCGTCTACAAGGCCCGGCATCTGCAACTCGACCGTTGGGTCGCTCTCAAGATGATTCGCAACTGGGCACTGGCCGGGCCCGATGAACTTGCCCGTTTTCGCGCCGAAGCGCAGGCGATCGCTCAGCTTCAGCACCCTCATATCGTCCAAATATTCGAGATCGGCATCTGGCAAGGCATGCCTTTTTTGTCGCTGGAGTTCATCGCGGGAGGATCGCTCGCCGCCAAAATTTCGGGCAAGCCATTCCCTCCCGCCGAGGCCGCGCGCCTGACGCGAACACTCGCCGAGGCGGTGGCCTTCGCGCATGCCAAGGGAATCGTGCATCGAGATCTTAAGCCGGCAAACATTCTGCTGACGCGCAACGGCGAGCCGAAGATCGGCGATTTCGGTCTCGCCAAACGCATGAACGCGGCTCCCGGCCTGACTCAGCCGGATGCCCTGCTTGGCACCCCCTGCTACATGGCGCCGGAACAAGCACAGCGCCTGAACGAAGGAGTCGGGCCGGCCGCGGACGTCTATGCTTTAGGCGTCATTCTTTACGAATTGCTCACCGGGCGGCCCCCCTTCGTGGCGGAGAATGCGCTCCAGACCATCAAGCAGGCAATCGAGCAAGAGCCGATTCCGCCGCGGCGAGTGCAGCCAAGCGTGCCGCGCGATTTGGAAACGATCTGTCTGAAGTGTTTGCGAAAGTCGCCGAAGCAACGCTATCCCAGCGCGAAGGAATTCGCGGACGATCTCGAAGCGTTTAACTCCGGCATGCCCATCAAGGCTCGGCCGGTTCGAAGAACGGAGCGGATGTGGCGTTGGTGTCGTCGCAATCCGTTGCCTGCCGTCCTGGGAATGCTGCTTCTCGTCGTCTTCCTCGCTGGTTTCGGGTTGGTTGCCTGGAAGTGGCTCGAGGCGGAGGACCATCTCGTCAAGCGAAATGACGCGCTGCAAGCGCAGACGATCGCGACGAAAAAAGCGAGCGACGCCGCGGAGCGAGAACGGGCCGCCGGCAAACGGGCCGAAGAGGCGTCCCAAGCACGCTTGCAGTTGCTGGAGGAAAAGCAGAAAGCATTTCTTGAGTTGCAGGAAAAGACGTACCTCTTGGCGGCGAACACGGCTTCTCGCTTCGGAGAAGATGGCAACGCCTTGCTTGCGGAAAAGCTGCTGTTCAGCATTCCCCCACACCTTCGCGGCTGCGATTGGGATTTTCTGCGCAACTCGCAATCCGGTTTGCAAACCGCCTATTTCGAATGCGGCCTGAATCTGAGAAATTGCGTCCGTTTCAGCCCCGACGGCAAGCTCCTGGCCCAAGTGGACCTTGCCCGATCCGTCGTCGTTCGAGATGTGCACTCCGGCAAGGAGAAAGCCCGCTTATCCGGACACAAAGGAAATGTCCACGCGATCGCATTCAGCCACGATCAGAACACCTTGGCTGTGGCCGACGACCAGGGCGTGATGCTTTGGGATTGGCAAGCAACCAAGCCGACTTCGCGCCGCATGGAAGAGTTGTCGGGCAAGATCACCGCTCTCGCAGCAAGCCGCGACGGCAAGCTGGCATTGGGATGGGACGGCGGGTTCGCTGTACGGACGTTTGCCGAGCCGCATAAGCAGGAGAAGCAGTTGGTTTGGAGTTCCGTGCGGTCCGACTTTGCCAACTTGGATTGGTCTCGCAACGGCCGATATCTCGCGACCGGCCAACGCGATGGTACGGTCCGCTTCGTGGACGTCGGCAGACCAATCGAGACCTTGCCGCTAGTCCAAGCACACCGCACGACGTGCTGGGCCGTGGCGTTCACTCCGGACAACAAGTCGTTCGTCACGTCGGGAGTCGATGGACTGGTGAAAGTTTGGAGCCTCGAGACTCGTAACCTTGTCCGTGTCTTCGAAGGCAATTCCGGTCCGATCGCCTGCCTCAGCGTGGATGCGACGGGACGACGGCTGGCTGCCGGCACCTTCGGGTTCGCCATCCGCCTTTGGGATATGGAAGAGGGCACGACCTGGAATTTGCTGCGGGGGCACCTCGCCATCGTCGATTCCGTGGCGTTCGCCCCGACCGGGCTCACGCTGGCAAGCTCCAGCTTCGACGGATCCGTGCGCGTGTGGGATCCGAACGCCCTTGCGGGGTGTGCGGGAGTCCATGTCCATCGCGAGGGATCGGTCGCCTATGCGGATTCGCCCGATGCGAACGCGATTTTTCTGGCGCAGACTTCGCCATCGAAATTATGGAGAGTGGACCTTCATGGAAGCGATCCGCTCAAAACCAAGACGGAGACAAAAATTCCTCTTCACCGGCTGCGACTCGGGCCATTGACGCTTGCGGCGGACGCGGGCGGACGGAGGATTGCGGTCGCCGAAGCCCCCGAGCCGAGTTCCAGCCGCGCTTCGATCTACGTCTTCGACGCTGCTACCGGATTGGAGGAAAGGGTCTTCCGGACGACGACCGTGCAATCGCTCCAATTCGATCCCCGCAATGGACAACACCTCGTCAGCGGCCACAAAGACGGTTCGATTCGAGTTTGGGATCTATCGGGCGCGAAGGAGCCGTCGGTGTTGGCTGGGTTCTCGAAAGAGGCGTTCAGCGTTCAGTTCACTGCGGACGGCAAATGGCTTGCCGCCTGCGGGCAAGACGAAAGCAAGGATGACCGTTCCAAGTACGCGATCCGCTTTTGGGATCTTAAAGGCCAGAAGGCCGAACCGACGCTGACGCTCGAAATTCCCCGGCAGGTGCGCGTATTCGCATTCAGCCACGACGGCAAGCAGTTGGCATACGGTGTGGACCGAGTCGAAAACGGCACGTCAACGATCGAAGTCATCGATTGGCGTGCTTCCGCACCCTTGGAGCGTCCTCTGAAAAGGCTCGAAGGGCACTTCCATTCAGTCATGGCTCTCGCGTTTCACCCGACAGGAAAGCATCTCCTTTCGACCAGCGGCGACGGCTCGCTTCGCCTATGGAATCTATCCGCCGGTTCCGAGATCATCCGGCATCAAGTGCGCGATCGCTTCGTCAACGGATCGCGCATCGGATTCAGCCGCAGCGGGCGATATGCGATCAGTTCCGCATTGGATTCGGTCCACATTTGGGATGGAACTTGCTCCCACGAACAATGGATCTTGCACGGGTTTCGCCGGTCCACGACCGGTGTCGCCTTTCGCCCCGATGGAAAACGGTTGATTGCGGGCAGTTGGGACGGGGCGGTGCGAGCCTGGAATGTCGAATCGGGGGAAGAAGCAACGGGGAACGGATTCCCTCAGGAAAAAGCTCATAAGGGCCGTGTGCATTCCGTCGCGTTTGCTCCGAGCGGCCAATACTTCGCCACGGGCGGATCGGACAAGCAAGCGATCTTGTGGAACGCCTCGGATGCGAAAGAGCACCGAGTGCTGACGGGCCATGATCAATCCGTTCATTGGGTGGCTTTCAGCAACAGCAGCAAGTTGCTCGCGACGGCCAGCAACGACAAGACGTGCAAAGTTTGGGAGGTCGCCGGCGGCAAGGAGTTGTTCGCGCTGAAGGGGCATGAGGACGTCGTCAATACGGTCGCGTTCAACCACGACGATTCGCTTGTCGCTTCTTGCAGCAAGGACAGGACTATCCGCCTCTGGAATCCCGCCACGGGCGAATTGGTTCGGGCATTGGTCGGCCACGAT
This sequence comes from Gemmataceae bacterium, assembly GCA_019748295.1. GTDB lineage: Bacteria > Planctomycetota > Planctomycetia > Gemmatales > Gemmataceae > JAIEPT01. Next base: position 35,560 of record JAIEPT010000003.1, read on the forward strand.
GCAACAGTCACCGACGTGGCGTTCGATCCGCAGGGAAAACGGATTGCTTCCGGCGCGACGGATGGTCGAATCTTTCTGTGGGATGCTGGCGCCGGGGAGGAATTATGCCGCTTCGTCGGCCATGAGAATGTGCTTCAGAGTTTGGCGTTTCATCCCAAACGAAGCGAAGTCTTGATCTCCGTCGGCAATGATTCGC
>JAIEPT010000186.1 GCA_019748295.1 Gemmataceae bacterium
GGGGTCACATAAGGTAGCCGGTGGTTGAGCGTAGCGACACCACCGGACGTGGTTGAGCGTAGCGACACCACCGGACCGGCGGATCCGCACCAGGGGCCACATCTTCCGAAGCGCCCCTCACCCGCCCTTCGGGCACCCTCTCCCCCGCGGTGACTCGCTTGAACGGGCGAGTGATCCCGGCGGGGGAGAGGGGAAGCTTCGCTGCCGCCACCAAAAAACCTACACCTGGAAGCGGCCCCTCTCCCGGAGGGAGAGGGGAGAAATGCAGGCGCCGCTCGCCTAAGCGCGATTGACGAAGCGGCGCGGTTCCGGACAAAGAGCATATCTTCCCGAGTCACCGGAAACGAAATGCCGGCCGCCGACGACTTCTTGCAAACGCTGCGGAAAAGCGATCTGGTGCCCGACGATCGCGTCGCCTGGATCGTCAGCCAGGTTTCGGACGAGGAACGGTCCGACGCCCGCAAACTCGCCGACCGCTTCATCGAGGCCGACGCTCTCACTCCGTTTCAAGCTCAGAAGCTGCTCGACGGCATTTCCACGGGGCTCAGGCTGGGCCGCTACATCATCCGCAGCCCAATCGCCCGCGGCGGTATGGGCACTGTTTACCTGGCGAAGGATTCGCGGAAGGATCGGCTTGTAGCCATCAAGGTCATGTCGCCGCAGCGGGCCAAGGAAGGGAAGCGGCATCTGCTGAGGTTCCAGCGCGAAATCGCTCTCACGCGCAAGCTGGACCACCGCAACATCGCCCAGGCGGTCGATGTGGGCCTGGAACACGGCATCCACTTTCTTGTGCTCGAATACATCCCGGGGCAAACGCTCAACCGCTTGGTCCAGTCGGCAGGGCCGCTCGCAGTCGATCGGGTCGCCCGCATCTTTGTCGATGTCGCCGATGCGCTGACGCATGCCCATAGCCAGGGCATCATTCACCGCGACCTGAAACCCGGCAACATCATGGTTTTGCCGCGCGACAAAGCAAAGGTGCTGGACCTTGGCCTCGCCCTCATTCACGGCGAACGCTCCGAGGACATCGAACTGCTCGGAGGCCGCGGCTACCTTGTCGGCTCCATCGACTACATGCCTCCCGAGCAAACGCGCGATCCCACGCTCGTGGACGCTCGTGCCGATCTCTATGCCATGGGTTGTTCGATCTATTACTCGCTCACCGGGAAAGCGCCCTTCGCCGAAACGCCTGCCAAGGAAAAAGTGCGAGCCCAGCGTCAGGCCATGCCGATGCCGATCAACCAGCGCCATCCGGCCGTACCGGAAGCTTTCGCTCGAATCGTCGAACGCCTGATGTCGAAGCAGCCCGACGATCGCCCGGCCAGCGCCGCGGAAGCGCGGGCCCTGTTGCTTCCCTGGAGCGAAGGGACGCCCACGTCCGAAGCAACGATACTGCCTTTCAACCCGGAGTTGGGCGACCAGAATCTCTACCGCCAGGACACGCTCGCCGAGGCGTTCGCGGGCCTGCAGACCTCCGCCGATTCGCTGACGTCGCTCGAAAACGTCCGTCAATTGTTCGAGGAAGCGAACGAGTTCCGCCGCAAAGTCGTGCAGTCCGTCGCCATGGTGGGGGTCTTCCTCGTGACCGCGCTTGTCGTCTACGTGCTCATCCAATTCATGCGCCGCTAGCATTTGGTTGCAGAAGATCGGCGAGCAGCCGCTGTTAGGCGGCTGGTACAGCGTCGGCACAAGTCTCTTGATCGCCAGACGGTCCCCCGTTGTGGGGCGGTCTCTGACCGCCTCACACGAGTCCCCCCGTTGTGGGGCGGTCTCTGACCGCCTCACACGGGCCGACCGAAGGTCTCCATCAACTGCCCGAACGCGTCACGCCCAAACCGCTGTCTGAAGACGTCGCCCTCAGAAGCGTCATGGAGACCTTCGGTCGGCCCGTGCGGCACGGTCGGAGACCGGGCCACAACGGGCAGGAGCGGTCTAGGGACCAAGAGACTTGTGCCGACGCCGTACCAGCCGCCTAACAGCGGCTGCTCGCCGATCATCACTCCCCGAACTGGACGCAAACTAATTCCTTATTATCCCGAACATATAGCCGCCCATTCGCAAGCGCGGGGTGGGCCCATGTATTGCCGCAGATTTTCGCGCGGGCAAGCTCGCGGTATTCCTTGGTGTCCGCTTCGATGAGGGCCAGATGGCCTTTCTCTTCAAGCAGCAGCAGTCGGTTGTCCGCCAACCGCAAGAGCGATGCGTGATAGGTGCCGACGTCGGGCCGCTTCCACAGTTCCTTTCCCGTCTCCGCTTCCACGCAGCGCAAGGTCGCGGTGGTTTTAAGAGCCGGGGGCTTGGTGCCGGTAACCATGAAGAAATGTTTGCCGACGGCGACCGGCGTCGAGAAGTAGCAGGTGAGGTCGCCGTTCGTCCATTCCTTCTTGACGTTCGCAGGCATGTTGTTGCCGCTGAACCGCAGCCCCGTGCCGCCGATGGTGATGGAGCTGCCGAAAAGGATGGTCTCCGCGATCGTTGGAGTCGTGGAGCTTTCGCTTAGGAGATCGCGGAACGGATGTTTCCAGATCGCCTTCCCGTCGCTCGGCGACAGCCCGACGAGGTTGGAGCCGGTAAGAAAAATAACCTGCCTGCCGTCGCCGCTGCCGGTGGCGATGGGGGACGAATAGCTGGCGGGATCGTCGAGCGATTTCCACACGGATTTGCCGGTCGCCGCGTCGTAGGCCACGATGGACGCTCCCTTGGCGCCGACGTTCACGATCGCCAGCTTTCCCTCGATCAGCGGCGAGCACGAAGCGCCGAAGAACAGATTCTTTCCTTTGTTTTCGTCAAGCGTGTCCACCTTCCAGCTCAGCTTCCCTTCGGCCGCATCGATGCAGGTCAACACGCCCGTGATGCCGAAGGCATAGAGCTTCCCGTTCGCCGCGGTCGGCGTTCCGCGGGGCCCGTTGCCGAAGGGGCTTTTGAAGTTGTTGATGGGGTAATCGACCTTCCACATCCGATCGCCTTTGAGGGCGTCGAATGCTTCGATCAATTCGGCCTGCTGCCCAGGCGCCCGCGTGTGCAGATAGACCTTGCCGTCCGCCACGATCGGCGAGCTGTGCCCTTCGCCCACGGGTTGCTTCCAGAGAATCTTCGGAGCCGCCTTCCACGGCGCGACCTTCTCGGCCGACGACCCATCGCGGCGCGGGCCAAGCCAGCCGGGCCATTCCTCGGCCTGCACGGCAAGCGGAAAGACCCACAGCGAAAGCAATGCGATTGCGATTCTCATCGGCCAACCTCCGGCAATTCAGGAACGGCGGACGCGTCTTCGGGGTGATTCAGGAAATGATGCAGCGGCCCATAGCGCCAATCAAGCCCCTGTTCGTCGGCGATTTGCTTCAGCCGATGCAGGGCTGCTTCGGTAAGGGCGTTGCCAAGGTCTTGATGCGTGGGGTCGCAGAAATAAATGCGGCATCCCAGCGGCCGGGGTTCGCGTGCCGTACACAGGTCGTCCTTTTGAAACGGACATCCCTTGGCGCCAATGGGGCCTTCGTAGGCCGGCGCCGATTCGAGTAGGATCTCCGCTTCGAAATGGCTGATGTAGAGGCGATGGCCGTATTCCTCGAATCGGCAGCAGCGCCCGCTCGCATCGCAGCGCGGCAACGCCAGGGCGATCGCGGCATCGATGTCGCGATACGCCTCCAGCACCTGTCGCCGCACCTCATCGGTCATTGGGTATCCCCGCTTCAAAGCTTGATGACTTTCATCCGCTTCGAGATTTCGTCCGCGGGGATCAGCTCGCCTTGCCCCGACCCCGGGCAGATGCGGGTCGTGCGCTCCCAGTTCATCGGCGTTTCGAGGTTGCTTTCCCAAAAAGGCCAGGTGCGGCATTGCCGCGGACGCACGGAGTAAATGGTGCAGCCGACGCCGCGTTCCCAAAAAACGCAAGCGCCGTCGTTCCTTTCGCGAAGCGTTCGGCCGCGCGAACCGCGTTTGGTGTAAAGGCCGAAGACCTCTTCTCGCGGCTCGTCGCGGAAGGACGCGATCGCATCGATCTCTTCGTCGTTGACCCACACGAACCCAGGTTCGCCGGTGCAGCAATCGCCGCACTGGGTGCAGGTGAACGCAAGGCCATCGCGGTACCAGGGCTGATTCGGATCGTCGGGATGTTGCGCGGGTTTCATCCAGTGATTGTAGAGCCTGCTTCCTGCGCCGTTGTGGGACGGTCCCCGTTGTGGGACGGTCTCCGACCGTCTCACACGGCCTGACCGAAGGTCTCCATGACGCTTCCGAGGGCGACGTCCCCAGGCAGCGGATTGGGCACGACGCCGCGGGCGGATAATGGAGACCTACGGTCAGGCCGTGTGAGACGCACAGAGACCGTCCCACAACGGCAGTGATCGCAGGTTCCTGGTGCTGACGTCGTCATCTCCCGAATCCTATCGCGGACACTTGCTTGCGGAGCGTGTTGAATGACCTTGCATCGCGGCTGACCTCACGCGGAGCGTGAGGACTACTCTCGGTCGCTCGCGCTATCTAGACGCAGCTCGCAATAGCGCCTCCGCGGACCGGTCGATCTCTTCCTCCGTCGTGAAACGGCCAACGGTCAGGCGGACCGCCCCTTTCCCCACTTCCGGACTGACATGCATCGCCTTGAGAACGGGCGAAAGCGAGACATGTCCCTGGCGGCATGCGGATCCTGTCGATGCGGCGACTTCCGGCGTTTTCTCCAGCAACTCCGCGCCGATGTGGCCGAGGAAGTTGACGTTGAGCGTATTCGGCAATCGCAGGTCGAGATGCCCATTGAGCACAATGCGATCGCCGAGGCCGTCCTGGAGAAGGCGCCATAATCGATCATGCAGCGAACGCAAACGTTCGCTGGCGGCGGGGAGCGATTCGCGGGCGATTTCGCAGGCTTTGCCAAGGCCGACGATATAGGGGACATTCTCCGTCCCCGCTCGCCGGCCTGTTTCATGCCCCGCGCCATGCAGCAAGGGTTCCAGGGTCACGCCGCGGCGAACAAAGAGGCAGCCCACGCCTTTCGGGGCATAGGCCTTGTGCCCAGCGACTGAGAGCAGATCGACCTTGAGCGACTTCACATCGACAGGCACTTTGCCGAGCGACTGTGCCGCGTCGGTATGCATCCACGCGCCGACAGCGTGAGCCATGCCTGCAATCTCGCGGATCGGTTGCAGCGAGCCGACTTCGTTGTTGGAGTGCATCACGCTGACAATGGTTGTCCCTGGAGTGATCGCCTTCCGCATTGCGTCGAGATCGACGATGCCGTCCTTATCGACAGCCACACGAACGACGGTCACGCCGAGCCGTTGCAGGAAGGCGCAGGGCTGAAGGGTCGCGGGATGTTCGATGGCGGTAGTGACGATGCGAGCGTTGCGCAACGCTTCGATCAGTCTGCCGCCAAGCAGAGCGAACAACGCTCCCTTGATCGCCTGGTTGCTTGCTTCGGTCCCTCCGCCGGTGAAGACGATCTCATCCGGCTCCGCGTTCAGCAGTAATGCGACTTGTTGCCGAGCAATATCGACCGCGTGATGCGTCGCTCGCCCATAGGCGTGCGTGCTCGACGGATTGCCGAATTGTTCACGCAGGTAGGGTTCCATCGCATCGGCGACCGCGGGATCGATCGGCGTGGTGGCGTTGTAGTCGAGATAGATCGGAGGCATGCGTCCGCTCCCAGGGAGTTACTGGCATCCTATGAGCGAATGTTCCGGCGCCGCACCTCCGCTTCGGGGTGGGCATCCCCTTCGGGGGGGACTACCATGTCGAGTGGGCAGGGGGGGGATGCCGGCCCAGGAAGGATTCTCATGGCGGACGACCGACGCGATCCATCCGCAGCGACTCCGCGTCTGGGCGTGTGGGATGCCGCCAGCATCATGATCGGCGTCATCATCGGCGTCGGCATCTTCGAACTGCCCGGCAATATCTTCAAGAACGCGCCCGGCCCGGCCATTGCGATCGCGGCCTGGGTTTTGGGCGGGGCCCTCGCCTTCGTCGGCGCTCTCGTCTTCGCCGAGTTAGGCAGCACCTACCCGCGTTCGGGCGGCGAATACGTCTACCTTTCCCGCGCGTTCGGCTCTCTCGTCGGCTACCTCTTCGCCTGGGGCCAACTCGTCGTCATCCGACCCGGCAGCATCGCGGCGATGGCCTTCGTCTTCGCCAAACACGCACACAAGCTTTTTGGATTCTCCGACGACCTTCCCCTGAGCGGCATCGCCGTCGCCGTGGTGGTGGTGCTCACCCTCATCAACCTCCGCGACGTCCAGCTTGGGAAAAATACGCAAAACTTCATGACTGTAGCGAAGCTCGCCGGCATGGCGGGCATTTGCTTGGCTGGTGCATTCGCGCGGGGCCGGCCGGCGACAGCAACGATGGCGGCGGATCCGACTGAACCGGGCGATACGGAACTCTGGTTCGCGGGCGCGATGATCGCCATCCTTTGGACCTATTCCGGATGGAACGAAGCCGCATACATCGCCGCCGAGGTGCATGACCCGCGCCGCAATCTTCCGCTCGCCCTCATCTTCGGAACGCTGGGTGTGACGGCGATTTATGTCGCCGTCAATCTCGCCTATCTCGCCGGACTCGGATTCGAGGGCGCCAAGACCGAATGGGCGGCTTCCGCTTTGTGCGAACGCGTGTGGCCGGGGTACGGGGCTCGCGCCATCGGAACCCTCATCCTGATTTCCGCGCTCGGCGCCATCAACGGCATGATCTTCACGACCGCGCGCATCCTGAGCGAATTCGGCAGCGACCACCGCGTTTTCCGCCCGCTGAGCCTCTGGAGCAAATCGTGGAGAACGCCGTTGCGAGCGCTGCTCGCTCAGGGCGTGCTCACCTGCGGCATGATCGTCAGCGTCGGGTATCTGCCAAGTGCCGCACGCGGCATCGAGGGGCTGTGGGCGATAATCGCCCTGACGAGTCCGATCTTCTGGTTTTTCTTCCTGCTGACGGGCATTGCCCTGTTCGTCTTGCGTGGCCGCGATGCCCATCTGCCCAGGCCGTTTCGCGTTCCGCTGTATCCGTTTCTGCCGCTCCTCTTCTGTGCATGGTGCGGCTACATGTTCGTCGGCTCGATCATCGAGCAGAAGCTGCTCTCGCTCATCGGCCTCGCCATCACCGTTGCGGGCCTTCCGCTCTACTTCGTCGCCCGGGGGAAGCCGTCGGTGATCCAACCGCTTGAACCGGTCAAGACCGCGAGCCCGACGTGACGCATGCTGCGTTCTGTCCGCCGCTTGCGGCTTCGCGATCCGGATGGAACGTGCGAACGCTAAGCCGCAAGCGGTGATCGCGGAACGTGGGATACTTGGGATCGTGAGCGCCCAGTCCCGCGGAACGCCACGGAGGGCGTTCCCTACAGCGCCGAATGTGGTTGGAGGGTCGCCGTCATGCGGCCCAGCGATCCGCACGCCGTTCGATCGCGTATTAAAGGCTGGAACGCCCTTCTTGGCGAGGTTACAACAGAAGGATGCCGACGCTGGTCGCCGTGCAAGGCCCTGATCCAGGGCGGGCCTTTCCGCTGAATCGCGAAGCCGTCATCCTGGGGCGGCAACAAGATTCCGACATCTGCCTCCCTGGGCGTGCCGTGAGCCGTCGCCATGCGCGCGTCGTTCGGGCCGGCATTGGTTTCATCATCGAGGATCTCGACAGCAGCAACGGAACCTTCGTCAACGGTCGGCGTCTCCCGCCTCACGCCCCCGCGCCGCTGACCCCAGGCGACAAGCTCCAAATCGGACCCTATGTCCTCGCCTTGCGAACCCCCGAATCCCACGATCCAGCGAGCACGGCCGAAGAAAATTACATCGTCCGCGAGACGGTAAACGCGTCGAGCCTCAAGCAGGGTTTCCCTGGGCTCGATCCCACTTCACGCCTCCATGTCGTCTTGCAAGTCTCGCAAAACTTGGCTCGCACCCTGGACCTCGACGAACTGCTCGCCAAGTTGCTTGAGCAGATCATCCATGCTTTGCCGCAGGCGGATCGCGTGATGGCGATCGTGTGCGAAGCAGACAAATTGCGAGTAAAAGCGCAACGCGAACGACGGCCGAGCGTGGACGGCAGCACCCGGTTCAGCCGGACGATCGTTCGCCGCGCGCTGGATGAAGGCGTCGGCATCATCAGCGACGATGTGAAGAAGGACGAACGATTTCAGACGAGCGCGACCCTCACGGGTCTCGACTTGCATTCGGTCATGTGCGTGCCGCTCATTACTTCGGAAGGCGTTCGGCTGGGCGTGCTGCAGGCCGATCGGCTCGGCAGAGGTTTCGGCTTCCGTAGCGAGGATCTGCAACTCCTGACGATCATCGCGCTGCAGGCCGCGATTGCCATGGAGAATGTCGTTCTCCATGCGGAACAATTGCGGGAGGAACGGCTCCGCCAGGAACTGGCGATGGCCCGCGAGATTCAGGAGTCCTATCTGCCCGACGAAGTGGAAGGCTTCGACGACGGCCTGTTCGATATCCACGGCGAGGTTTTTCCCGCCCGTGAAGTCGCCGGCGATCTGTTCGATTTCTTCCAAATGCCGAGCGGCAAGCTGGCGTTCTTCATCGGCGACGTCTCCGGAAAAGGCATGCCGGCCGCGCTCTTCATGGTGGCGGTGCGAACGCTGCTGCGGCATCTCGGCAAAGAAAACCTCTCGCCCGGCGCGTTGCTCGCCAAGCTCAACGACGCCCTCGCCGACGACAATGCGGCTTGCATGTTCGTCACGCTGCTCCATGGCATCTACGACCCCGCGACCGGCGAGATCACGATGGCCACCGCGGGCCATCCGCCGCCGTTCCTGGTTCGAGCGCAACACGGCGTGGAGGCGCTCGCCGTGCCGCCGGGGCGATTGCTCGGCTACCCCGCATCCGCCACTTATCCCGAAGTGAAGTTGTCCCTCGAACCGGGCCAAATGCTCGCCTGTTACACCGACGGCCTGCTCGAAGCCCGGTCGCGCGAAAAGCAGATGTTCGGCAAAGAGCGGATCGAACTATTCCTCCGCACCCTGGAAATGGGCGAATCCGCGGAGCGCTGGGCAGAGCGGACTCGCGAGCGCGTCGAACGGCACACCGGCACGAAGGACCTGCAAGACGACCTCACGCTCCTTTTCCTGCGCCGACGTCGTTAAAGCGTTGTTTCGAATCGGTCTGTGCAGGTCTTCCGCTTGCGGCTTAGCGAGAACAGGGCTTGTTCCGAACGCTAAGCCGCAAGCGGAAGACGAGGTTCTGCAGACACTTCTAAGCTAAGCGTTACGCCAAACCGGTCGCTTTGCGGACCATGTCCATCGTCTTCTGCGCCTCCGCTCGTGCCTTGGCCGCGCCGGCACGCAATACGTCTTCGACCGTCGAGGGGTCGGCTGCGAGTTGCTTCCGTTTGTCGCGGAAGGGGGCGAAGTGCTCGTCGATCTTCGCAAGCAGCCTTTTTTTCGCGTCGCCGTAACCCACCGCTCCTGCTCGATAGTCGGCGGCGAGCGAATCGCCCTCGTCATCGTTCGCAAAAAGCCGATACAAGGCGAAGACGGTATCCGCTTCCGGATTCAACGGCTGGCCTTTCGGCGTGCTGTCCGTCTTGATGCTCATCACCGTTTTCTCAAGCGGCTTTCCCTCAGCGAAAATCTCGATGGTGTTGCCGTAGGACTTGCTCATCTTCTGCCCATCCACGCCGGGCACCTTCGCTTGATGTTCATGCTCGGGGATAAACGCCTGCGGTTCGGGGAAGACCTTGCCGTAAGCGAGGTTGAACTTCACCGCCATGTCGCAGGTCATCTCAAGATGCTGCACCTGGTCCTTGCCGACGGGGACGAGATTCGAGCGGTAGATGAGGATGTCCGCCGCCATCAGGATCGGATACGTGAATAGTCCGACGGAGGGGGTGATGCCCTTATCGGTTTTGTCCTTGTAGGAGTGAGCACGCTCCAGAAGACCCATATTGGTGACGGTGGCCAGGACCCAGGCGAGTTCCGTCACCTCGGGCACGTCGGATTGGCGGAAGAAGACGGCCTTATCCGGATCGAGGCCGAGGGCGAGGTAATCGAGGGCGACGTCGCGGGTGTATTCGCGAAGCACATCCCCCGCCTTCCGCTTCATCTCTTTCGCCGCCTCGGCCACCGTGGTCATCGCATGGTAGTTGGCGATGAAGAAGAAGCACTGTCCCTGCGTCTGCATCTCGATATGGCGTTGGACCGCGCCGAAGTAGTTGCCCAGATGCAGCTTCCCGGATGGCTGCACCCCGCTCAAGATGCGCGGCGGTCGCTTGGGGACGGAGGTCGGTTGCGGCTGATCCATGTCGTTGTTCCGAACAGTATGTGTTGCGGGCCCTGTAGGGAACGCCCTCCGCGGCGTTCCGCCGAACTGGACGCGTCCGAGTCGCCATCATCCCATCGGTACGCGCCTCCCCCGCTTGCGGCTTAGCGATCCGAATGGTCCATCCGGATCGCTAAGCCGCCAGCGGGGGTCGCGGGATGTGGACACTCGCGACTCGGACGCGTCCAGTCAGGCGGAACGCCACGGAGGGCGTTCCCTACGGCATTTCATTTCGCGAGCTTTTCGTTTCCGCCTTGCGGACAAGACGCCTTGTCCCGACTTTCGGGTTCACTGTACACTCGCCCTTCCGGGCTGGCCACCAAGCCCGCGGAGGCGGGGCGACGATGGACAAAGCCACGGAAATACTGATCGACGCACTGCGGCAGGGCGCCCAGGATGCCGGCGAACATCGCCTGTATCGCAGCGGCAAGCTGCCAGGGCTCTTTGCTGCCCGCACGAGCGCGCATGCCGATGTGGCCGCCCAGGCGATTCGCGACGGATTCATCGAAATCGTCCGCAGCGAAACCAAGGGGAAGACGATCGCCGAATGGGTCCGCGTGACCGCGAAAGGGATCGACTTCGTCCTCCAGCACGACTCGCCCCTTCGCGCTTTGGAAGATTTGAAGACCGCCCTCGCGATCAACGAGCAGGGCATCCCAAGTTGGGTGGTCGATTTGCGCGAGAAGATCGACCTCCTCGGCGAGAAGCTGGCCGAAGAAGTCAACGGCCTGCGCCGCAAGTTGGAACTGACGGCCGTTCAAGTCGGCGACGCTCTCAAACGACTCGAAAAATTCGGCGGCCCCGGCGTGGAAAACGTCGCCTGGGGACACGACGCGATGAACTACCTGGAACAACGCAAAGCGAGCGGCGTCGGCGAACGATGTCCCTTGCCGGAATTGTTCTCGCATGTCCGCCGACACGAGGCCGAGCTTTCGCTGCGGGATTTCCACCTCGGCCTTCGCAAGCTGTCGCATCGCGGTCTCGTGACGCTGCATCCCGTCGAGCCAGGGCAGGGGCCGGAACAGCCCGAATACGCCCTGCTCGACGGGCCCGAGGTCTACTATTACGCGGGCCGCTAGCGGCCTCGGTTAGCCGCGACGCGCAGCGGAGCGCGGACTGCGTGCCATGCGATGATTGGGTTCGCTGTCCGCGCTCCGCTGCGCGTCGCGGCTAACCCTTGATCGCCCACTTCACCAACTCGATGAACTTCGGCGATTTGCCCTGCATCAGAATGCCGATGCGGAAGATGCGGCCCGCGGCCCACACGCAGGCGACCGTCGTCAGCAGCACCACGACAATGCAAGCGATCAACTCGCCGGTAGGAACGCCCGGCGGAGACGCCTGACGTGCAGTCAGCAACATCGGCGCGGCGAAGGGGAAGAACGAACAGACGCGGGCGATCGTGCCGTTCGGTTCCTGAATGATGGGGCCTAAAGCGAAGAAGGGGATGGATGCGATCATCATGATCGGCATCAGCAACGTCTGCGTGTCCTTGATATCGGTGGCGGCGGCGCCCACGGCGATGAACAGCGAGCCGAAGATCAGCATCGCCAGCACCAGCATGGGGAAAAACCAGGCCAGCATCGCCGTCGGCAAAAGCGAGGCGAAGCCGAAGTAGAGGGCGAGCACATAGCTGCCCCCCAGGTAGACGAACGCGATGGAAAGCGACACGCCGATGACGCCGATCAGCTTGCCCGCCATCAGTTGAAACGGCGCGACCGAGCCGAGCAACACCTCCGCGATCCGCATGCTTTTCTCTTCGACAACGCCATGCATCGCCGGCGTGGCGCCGATCATGATCGCCATGAACATCAGTGCGATCAAAACGCCCGGAAGGATCATCGAGACGATGGCGGCTTCGTCCGAACCTTCGACATATTCGCCCGTTTTCGCATCTTTGCGGACCAGCGACTTCAGCTTGAACACCATCGGCTGCTGAATCTTGGCCACTTCCAAAATGGGAATGCCCTTGGCCGCGAATCGCTCCATTTGCGCCGTCTGATTCAGAATCATCTCCACGATGCGGCGAATCGGCATCGCAGTCGGCGTCTTGGATCGGAAAATCACCGCGTCGTCGTCAGGCACTTTCTTGTGATTGGGAAGAACGGGCATCCCGGTGGCGTCGAACTCCAGCACTTCGCGCATTTTGTCTGCGTTCGGCCCAATTTCAATGATCGCTTCGATCTCTCCTTTTCGAAGGCGTTGCGACAATTCGAAGAGTTGCGCTTCCCGCTCCGTCGCCTCCGTTTTCGGTTCGATCGCATCGAACTCGACTTTGAAGCCGAGCAGTTCCGCGATGCGCGAATCCTTTTCTTTCGCCGCATCAAGCACGGTCCCGGCCGTTTTCAAAACCAGCGCGTACTTCTGTCCCGGCGTGCGGTCGAGGATGACGCAATGTTTGGACTTCGCGTCTTCCATCTTCTTGAAGAGAATCTGCACGCCGATGCTCAGACCCATCAGCAGCGGCATGAAAAGGATGGTGACGACGAACGCCTTCGACCGGACGGCCGCCAGAAAATCGCGGCGAGCGATGACCCAGACCTTACGCACGGCGGTCCTCCGGAGCGGGCGAGGCGATGCGGACGAAAATGTCGTGCAGCGAAGGCCGGGTTTCCTCGAAACGGCGAACTCGGCCGCGCTGCATCAGCGACGCGAGGACCGCTTGGGGATCGGAGCCCGGGCGGAGGCGAACTTCTTGATGGTTGCCGAAGTCCGTCACTTTCTCGACGCCCGGCAATCCTTCCAGCGAAGCGCCCTCATCCATGCGGACGGCGACGGTGTCGTTGCCGTAGACGCTTTGAATCCCGTCAAGCGTGCCGTCGAGAACCTTCTTGCCCCGGTAGATCATGAAGATGCGGTCGCACATTCGCTCGGCCACGGCCATGTCATGCGTGGAGAAGATGACGGTGGCGCCGCGTTTCTTCAAGTCGAGGACCGCATCGCGAAGCACTTCGGCATTCACGGGATCCAGTCCGCTGAAGGGTTCGTCGAGCAGCACGAGTTCGGGGTTGGAAATGACGGTCGCAATGAACTGGACCTTCTGAGCCATCCCTTTCGACAGGGCTTCCACCTTCTTGTCGGCCCAATCCATGAGGCCCATGCGTTCGAGCCAATCCTTCATGGCAGCGTCGCAATTGCGGCAGCCTTTAAGCTCCGCATAAAAGCGGAGGATGTCGCGGACGGTCATCTGCTTGTAGAGGCCGCGTTCTTCGGGCAGATAGGCGACGCGATCGTTGGCGGCTTGCCATGATTCTTCGCCGAGCACGCGAATATGGCCGCGGTCGGGGAAGTAGATCCGCATGATCATGCGGAGCGTCGTTGTCTTGCCGGAACCGTTGGGCCCAATGAAGCCGTAAATCGAGTTGACCGGAATCCGCAGGCTGACGTCGTTGACGGCAACGAAGGAGCCGAACGACTTCGTGACTCCTTCGAGTTCCACGGCAAGCATCGCGACAAGCCCTCCCGACATGGGCGAATCCGGACCCCGCTAGCGTATTCGCCGGCGCAGAGACGGCATTGGCCAGGGCCGTGCAGTTGGAGTTGGCTAGAGGTTGTTTCGAAACCCAGGCGAGCCGGGAGCGCTATAACGCTCCCGGCTCGCCTGGGTTTCGAAACCATTTCGTATCCCGCAGCGTAATGCCGCTGCTAAATCAGCGTGCGCGATTTCGCCGCAGCACCTTTCGCACTAGCCCGAAGCGTCAGTCAGCGAGGGATTCGCGTCGTCCCTCGCTGACTGACTGACGCTTCGGGCTAGTGCGGGCGACTGGCATGTTTCGATCGGAAGCGCGACGCCCGCTCTTATTCGAAAGGACGCTAACGCGCCGCCGATTTGCGCACGCTGATTTAGTGGGCTCAGGAAATCGATCTTTCGCTTACTGCGTGCGCGGCTTATGCGGCACCGGCTGAGGCGGGACGATCCAGGCGAAAAAGACAAGGATCGAGGCACAGACTGCGTAAATGATGAAGGCGTTCATGGGATTCTCCATGGGGTGGCGGCGAATTTGCGACACAGGATCTAGTCGGCGAAAGCGACAGCGGGCTGTATCGTGCCGATGGCACTGCCGCCAAAATGATGCAAACGAAAAACCGCCTCGAAGGGTCGCTTCGAGGCGGTTGAGGGACCGAATGCTAACGCGCGATTACGGCTTCACGCCGAGGCGTTGGTAGGCTTCGTCCACTTCCTGGCGGACGCGCGGGTCGGTGTCGGTTCGCAGCGTTTGCAGCGTGCCGAGCACCGGTTCGCCCTGGATGTTGAGCCGCGACAGGCTGTAGACGCAACCGGCTCGGACGGTAGCGGCGGGATCCTGGCGAGCTGTCGTGCAGAGGGCTTGCAACACCTGCGGGTGGTTGCGATGGTCATAGGTCGCCAGCGTTTGAGCCGCCCACTCGCGTTGAGCAGGGTAGGCCGATTCGCAAAGCACGCGGACCAAATTCGACACCGCCTGCGATTCCGACTGCGGCGTCCGCCGATCCATCGTAGCGTTGGCCATGCCGTTCGCCTGGCCTTGCGGCATCTGATAGCCGACCGGAGCGACCGGATAGCCGGGTTGCGGCTGGTAAGCTGCCTGGAGCGGGTAGCCGACCGCGGGCATCGCCTGCGGGTAGTAGGCTTGCGGCGGATAGTGGCCCGCTTGCGGCATCATGCCGGGCTGCTGGTAGTATTGCTGCGGCATCTGCTGCGGATAGCCGTAAGCCTGCTGAATCTGCTGCTGCTGTTGCTGCTGTTGCTGCAGATCGAACGCATTGCCGGGCATCTGCGGCTGAGCGACCGGCGGCGGCTGCGGCGTCATGAACGCGTTGAACGCCGGAGCTTGCTGGCCCGCCCCAGGAGCGGGCGGCATGAACGCGTTCTGCGACCACGGATTGTTCGGCGGTTGCGGCAGACTGACATTCGGACCGCCCGGAGGGCCTGGCGGCAGGAAGACCGGCGGAGCCATCGGCTGACGCGTCACGTTCGGCACCGTGGCGATCGGCACGGGGATGAAGGCCGGGTTTCCGCCCGGGCCGCCCGCCGCCATCACTGAGCCGATGCCGGCAGGAAGCGGTTGCCTGCCGTTGTTCGGCAGCGGGGGAGGCGCATCGGGTCCAAGCTTTCTCTCGGCGGCGATCTTTTCCGGATTCATCAGCACGTCGGCGAAGTTCTTTTCCTTCTCCGTGACCGAGGTCGGCGGGGCCTTCGGCCTCTCGAGCGTCGATTGGCCGGGGACTTGGGCTTTCGGCGCATCGGTTTTGCCCCAGCTCAGCCGCCAGTCGCGCTTTGGCTGCTGCACGACCGGCTTCACTTCGGCTTTCGGAGCCTCGGATACATCAGGGCGCGTCTCGGCCAACATGGGAGGCGGAGCCAGCGATGTGGGCGTTTCGATTTTAGGCATCGCCGCCGACTTCGTTTCCTTATTCAGTGCGGGGGCCATCGCCGTGGAGAACGGCACGCGAGCCGGAGCGGGTTGGATGACCTGCGTCGTCGGAGCCGGCTTGCCGAAAACACGCTGCATCAGCGGGCCGCGTTGCGGTTCCGACTGGGGCAGCGCGACGACCGGCTGGGTCAACGGGCCGCGAAGCGGTTCCGATTTGGGAAGCCCGGCCCCCCACGGCATCGATGGGCTGCGTTGCGGATCGGACTTGGGAAGCGTGACCACCGACTCCACGATAGGAACCGGCGGACTGCCGTTGGCCGGATCGGTGACGGTGATGATGGTTTCGCCGCTGGGCGAGAAGCTGGTCTTGGGCGCCAAAGTCTGCGTCGTCGTCTGCGTCGTTGTCTTCGAGCCGAACAGCGAGCCACGCTTCGGAGCGGCAACGGAGCCGACCCCATGCGGCGTCGCCAAAGACGGCGGGCACGTTTCGCAGACCGGCGTGGAGACGGGTGCCGTTGGCGTTGGAACGCACGTGGTGCATTCGCTGATCGGCGTGGTTTTGGTCACGGGGCCCGCGAAAAGCCGAGAACCGGGTTTCGTCTTCGAGTACGTCGGGGGCGAGTACGTTGGGGGCGAGTACGTTGGGGGCGAGTACGCCCCGGGCGATTGCTCGGCGATGATCGGCGTGCTCGGCGCGAAGGGAGTGCTTGTCGTGATCGGAGCCGACGGCGGCGGAGCGAGCGGTGCTCCACCCGCGTAGGTCTTGGGCGGCATCATCGCCGGCGGAACGGATGTCGGCGGCATCGAGGCCGGGATGTGGTTCGGCAGCGTCCGGGGCGATCCATCGACCATGCGCGGGCCGTTGTTCGTGACGGTCGTTTCCGGGCCGTTCGAAGTCGGCTGGCTCGGCAGATCGAGCACGCGCGGGCCGTTCGTCGTCACCGGGATCGTATTCGCGTCCGGCAAGTTCAGGTTCGTGCCGTTGGCGACGGCGATGTTGGAAGTCGCCGAAGCGCCGCGGAAGGCGGGCACGCCGGGAGGCGGCGTGGCGGCGCCGAGTCCCCAGTGGTAGATGCGGGTGGGCCGGGCTTCCTTGCCGTCCATGCGGGTCGAGGAGCCATCCTCGATCAGCGTGATCGTCTCGCCGTCATGCACGGCGGAGAGCTGATGGGCGGTGGAGCCGTCCGGCAATTTCCATGTATGGATAAGCCGGCAGCGAAGGCTTTTGCCGTTTTCGTAGAGGGTGACGGTGCGCTCGGCCTTTGTCGTCGCGGAGCCGTGAGGCGCCTCGAAGGGGGTCTGCGCTTGGGTGCTCATGGCGACCAGGGCGCCCGACAGGCCGACGCCAGCCATGCTGAACAGGGCTCGTTTCCAGAGCGAGCGGGACATGGGAAGGCACTCCTTCTGACGGCGATAAGCGGGTTCGTCTGCTCGACGGACCCGGTGTGGTTTGAGGCGGGCGCGTGATTTCGTCGCTGCAATAGGTATCGGTCGCGGCAGCGATTCCCATCAATCCGACTTTTCCGATTGGTCCGAAAAGACGAGCTTTTCGGAACGTGCCGCCACCGCCCCGTTTGTCGCGGAAACGCAAATTGCGCAGTTTGACGTGGGTAGGTCTCGAACCGCTGTGGGAGCGAGGGGACGGTTTGAACGGTAAACAGACCGTTGACGTGCCATGCTTCGTCGGATCCCTTGCCGGGCTCTTCAAAGCTTCCCCTTCCACCGACGAAGCATGCGAAGCTTCCGAAGCCTTCAACCCTCGGTCTGGGGGATGCTTGGACGGCGAAAGCGGGCAGTTCGCTGGCCCCTGCCACGGACCCGCCCAAGCATGGCACGCCGCCGCTTGCTTTAAGCCGAAGAACTCAATATGAACTCATGTCTGTCCAAGGTTGGATGCGTTACCCACGCGTACGCAGGCGGCTTTGGATCGCAAGGAGGAGATATGCGGCAATCACCATGGCCAACGTGATGCCCAGGAGCCATTCGGCGGCGTTGAGGCGACGCGATGCGAAAACTTCGGCGTAAGGCGTTGGATCGTCGTAGGCGAAGCTGCGGAGCAGGATGTCGCCGTGGCGTGAGAGGGTGCCGAGTGAAACCTTCGCCGCAAGCGATGCGTCGGACCCGTCTGAGGGGTATGCGAGGTGGAGCGAATCACGCAAGCGTTGCGGGTCGCGAACGACGACGCTGAAAAGAATCTGCACGATCATCAGCAACGGCAACAAAAAGTTCGCGGCAACTTTCGATCGGCCCGCCAGCGCGGAGAGGACGAGGCCATGCGCCACGGCGGCGAGGTGGACGAGCCACAGCGCAAGGCCGGCGAACAAGTAGTCGCGCAGCTCCGGCTGTCCCCCGGCGAAACGAAGCAGCACCAGCAGCGACCAGAAAATCCAAAGCTGCAGGGTCGCCATGCCGGCAAGCACGGTCAGTTTGCCGCCGAGGTACGAACTGATTCGCAAATAGAGAAACTGCTCGTGGTCGAAGACCTCGCGCTCGCCGACGATCGACATGAGGCTAAGGCTCGCCCCCATCCACACGACGCTGAGGATTGCGAAGAAACCCAGCAGGGGCGGGTTGTCGCTTCCTTGCAAAGCGAGGTGCAGCACGATGGCGAACACGGCGGGAATGCCGAGCAGCGGCAGCAGCACTCGCAGGGGCCAACCGTTGAACAGCAACGCCCACTCGCGGCGAATCATGACGCTCGTCTGAGCCCACGCGCCGGCGCGGAGGCTGCCCACGTCCACTGCTTGCGTGCGAGGCGGTTCGGATTTGGAGACTGGTTGCGTTGATGATTTTGACGGGATTTCGGAGGTGTCGGCAACCGGTTTGCCGTCGTAGCGGATTTCGCCTCGTTCGATGAACAGCATGCGGTCGCAGAGGGCGGCTTGTTCGAGGCTATGAGTGATGAGGACGACGGTGCAGCCGCGGTCCGCGAGGCCGCGCAAGAGGCGCATGAGGGCGATTTCGCGTACGCGATCCAGGCCGCGCGCAGGCTCGTCGAGCAGGGCCAGGCGGGGGCGGGCCAGCAATTCGCAGGCGATGCGGACGCGCTGTTGTTCGCCGCCGCTGAGTTGCTCGAGTTTCGCGTTCCAACGCTCCTCGGGCACTTCCAGGCTGCGAAAGAGCCCTTCCGCTTCCTGCGTCGCCTGCCGGCCCAACCGCGATTCGGCGATGAAACGGAGCGACTGCCTCGGCGTCAGCTCGGGATGCACGAACGCATCCTGCGAGAGATAGGCTAGCGCGCTGCGGTAGCGTTGCGGATACCGGTCGGCATCGTGCCCATCGATGGCGAGCGAGCCGAAGGCGTAACCTGGGAGGCGCGCGAGTGCCTTCAGCAGCGTCGATTTGCCCGCTCCGCTTTCGCCGGCGATGGCGACGAACTGGCCCGGGAGAAGATGCAGGTTTGGAATGTTGAGGCGACGGCTGCGGACGAGGTTGGTCGCCACGATGTCCGCCCCCCGAAGCAGCGGAGCCGGGACGAGATAGCCGTCGTGGCTGAAGATCCACGCGAAAGGGCCGATCTGGATGAGATCGCCGCCTTGCAACTCGCAAGCGAGGATGCGCCGTCGATTGACGAAGGTGCCTTCCGCCGTCGCGTGATCGGCGAGCCAGTAGGGGCCATCTTCTGCCTGGCGAGCGATGACCGCATGCCGCAATGCGACACGGTCGTCGGCGAGTTGCATGTCGCAGTCCGCGGAGCGGCCGATCGCCCATTCGGGGGCGGAGGCGAGCGATCGCGGAGACAGTATCGTCGCGGGATTCGCGGCGAATCTCGGAGCGCCTGCGGTGTCGTCGTTCCATGCCTGCTGCCACAGCGAGATGGCGGCGCCGGAGGCGGTGAACTTGGCGGGAGTCGAGGTTTCGCGGTTCGCGTTGCCGAGGCGGACGAGGAATCGGCCGTTTCCTTTCGGTTCCACCCAAAGCGTTTCGCCAATGAGCGGCAACTTCAGCGGCTCATCGGGCAAACCGGAAACCGCGGCAACGCCGTCCGCCCAGCGAACTTCAAGGTGAAGCTGAATGGGACGCGATTGCGCTAGCGCATTCCGGAAATGGGGACGGCTTTGCGACAGCCACGCGATCTCGAAGCCGCAACGGCAAACGCTGCGCTCGGCGGGCAACATCGCGTGGCATTTCGGACAGCACACGTCGCTCATGCGGTCCATGTTATGAACGATCTGCGGGCGACTTGCAAGACTCTAGTGTGTTGCGGCTGCACCAACCCGACGCGTCAGTCAGCGAGGGATGCCGCCAACCCTCGCTGACTGACGCGTCGGGCTAGTGCGAAACTGAAACCCAAGGTTTCTGTCTAGAGGACGCACTGGACGGGTCAGAACAATTCTTGCTGCTCGTTCGGCTCCTCCGGCGTTTCCGGGCCGACCATCGCTTGCAGAGTTTCGAGTTTGTCCGCATCGTCGATCGTCTTGTCGGTGCGCCATCGCAAGATGCGCGGAAACCGAACGGCGATGCCCGACTTGTGCCGGGTGGAGCGAGCGATGCCTTCGAAGCCGATCTCAAAGACCATCTCCGGCTTCACGGTGCGGACGGGGCCGAACTTCTCGACCGTGTTCTTGCGGATGAAGGCGTCCACCTGGCGAATCTCGGCGTCGGTGAGGCCGGAGTAGGCTTTCGCGAAAGGGACCAGCTTGCCGTCGTCCCAGACGGCGAACGTGTAATCGGTGTAAAGGCTCGCCCGTTTGCCGTTGCCCCGTTGGGCATACACGAGCACGGCGTCGATGGCGTAGGGATCGATCTTCCACTTCCACCAATCGCCGCGCACTCGGCCGACCCGATAAGGGGACGATCTGCGTTTCAACATCAGCCCTTCGACATTCCGTTGCCGGGACGCCTCACGTTGATGAGCCAGGTCAGCGTAGCTCTCGCCTTCGACGGTGGGCGAAAGCTTCAGCCGCGATTCGGGGCCGAAGGCGGCGACGATTTCCGCCAACCGGCTTCGTCTTTGTTCCAGCGGCAGTTCACGCAGGTCGACGCCGCCCTCTTCAAGCAAATCGTAGGCAAGCAACGTCACGGGCGCCTCGGCAAGAACCTTCTTCGTCAGCGACTTTCGGCCGATCCTGCGTTGCAGTTCGGCGAAGGGGAGCACTCCGCTTGCATTCCAGGGAAGAATCTCGCCGTCGATGACGGTGCCTTCGGGCAGCCGATCGCCGATGGCGGAGATTTCGGGGAAGCGCTCGGTGACGAGTTCCTCGCCGCGCGACCAGAGAAACGTGAGCCCCGAACGGCGGATCAATTGCGAACGGATGCCGTCCCATTTCCATTCGGCCAACCATTCCGAAATGTCGCCGAGTTGCTCCGGCCCGCCTTCGAGCGGAGTCGCCAGGAAGTAGGGGTAGGGCCGACTGGGATCCGAAGCGGCCGCTCCGGGGGCGACGAGGGCGCGGAAGAATTCGGGCGTGGGCCGCCATTCCCCCATGAGGCGATGAGCGAGTATGGACGGCGCGAGATCGGCGGCCCGTGCGATGCCGAGGATCACCATCTGCTGCGACACGCCTACGCGGAAGGCGCCGGTGATGAGCTTGTTCCAAAGGAATCGCTGCCGGGCGTCCAATTCGGCCCATGCTTGCAGCAATGCCCTGCGTTGGCCTCCCTCGTCGGCGCCGCGCAGGGGAAGCAGGCGTTCTTCGACCCATTCATGCAGGGGCCGTTCGCTGGCTACGGGCGCCTCGGGCATGAGCAGCGCCATCGTCTCGGCAAGGTCGCCGACGGCGTGGTAGCTCTCGTCGAACAGCCAATCCGGCACCTTGGCGGCTTCAAGGGCCCATTGGCGTAGAAACCGCGTCGGCACGACTTGCTTGGGTTTGCGTCCCGTGAGGAAGTAGACTGCCCAGGCCGCATCGGCGGCGTCGGCGACCATAAAATAGTCGGCCAAGGCGGCGATCTTCGCATTCGTTTTCGTCGTCTCGTCGAGCGAGGCGAAGAGATCGGCAAAGCGTTTCACGGAGCCGCCTCCGTCGGTTCGGTCGGCGCTTCGTCCCCGCTTTCCGCTTCGGCTTCGCCGACGAATCGCGTCTCCACTCCCTGGGCATCGATGCCGCGCTCGCGCAGATAACGGACCAACACGGCGATGTAGCCGTGCGTCACCCATACCTGCTCCGCCCCCGTCGCTTCGATCGCGGAGAGCAGCCCCGGCCAATCGGCGTGATCCGACAGCACCAAGCCGCGATCGACCGCCCGGCGACGCCGCGTGCCGCGGATCCGCATCCAGCCGCTTGCGATCGCCGCTGAAAAGGGAGCGAACGTGCGGACCCATGTCGAGCCATGGGCTGAAGGGGGCGCGACGATCAGCGACCCCGCCCACGGCTTCTTCTCGCCGCGCTTTACTTCGATCTTCCCCGCATGCTGCGTGGGGGGAAGCTTGACCCCGGCAGCGCGGTACGCGTCGTTGAGACGTTCCACGGCGCCATGCGTGAAGATCGGGCCGATGCTCGGATCGGCCATCGCGAGCAGCCGTTGTGCCTTCCCCAGGGAATACGCATAGACGATGCTCGCGCGCCCCGCATCCGCGTTGGCTCGCCACCATGTATTGAGGTCGCCGGTCAAATCCTCGGCCGACTTCCAGCGGTAGATCGGCAGGCCGAAGGTCGATTCGGTGATGAACGTGTGACAGCGAACGGGCTCGAAGCTCTCGCAGGTGGGATTGCCGCCGCCGGGCCGATAGTCGCCGCTGGCGACCCACACTTCTCCCTGATGCTCAAGGCGAACCTGGGCGGAGCCGAGCACATGGCCAGCCGGGTGAAAGGAAATGCCCACGCCCTGGTGGCGAGTTTGCTCTCCATACGGAAGGGTGTCGATGATCGCCTGATCGGGAAGCCTCGCTCGGGTGACCGTCTCGCCCGTCTTGGCAACAAGGTAACGCTCGCTTCCTCCTCGTAGGTGGTCCGCATGCGCATGCGTCACCACGGCACGCGCGACGGGCTTCCATGGGTCGATGTGAAATCCACCGGCCGCGCAGTAGAGTCCAGCGTCCGAAAGCGTCAAGAGGGGCATGTACCGTTACCTAAATGCGAATGCGCTTTCCCGTTCCGTTGTTTTCCTTTGAAACCTTCTTTGCCAATCCTGGGCCGATTTCGTTTCATGGCCCACCGCTACTCTCGAGCACGGTCTAGGCCAGAACGGAATTCCACCAAATTCTTTTCCAAACGTGTTTAAACGTTTTTCCTGGCCCAGTCGTTGCTTTCTTTCCTGAACGCAAGTTCGATTGCACTCCTCTTTCAGCGGATTCAGCATGACTACCCTCCTTTTACCGACGAATCTTCGTGAATCGTCGGATCGAATAGATGCCCTCGCCCGCCCCGATCTGGACGGCATGAACGATCTGCTTCGGCAGGAGATTGCCGTCTCCGACGCATATCGTCGCGTGATGGAGCTTATGCCCCACGATCGGTGCGTTGGCGAGTGGATTCGGATTCGCAGCGAGCACCAACGTGCCGTCACCATGCTTGCGATCCGCATTCGCCTGACCGGCGGCGAACCCGTCGACCCCTCGCGCGCCTGGCGCATGTCGGCCCTCACGATGTTCAGCATCCGGCCAAAGACGGCGTTGGCGAGCTTGCTGCGTGATTTGATTCGTGCCGAAGAACACTTGGCTCGCTGCTACGAAGAGATTCTGGAAGCCCAGGAGCTTTCGTCTGAAGCCCACGAGTTCGCTCGTGCGGATTTTCTGCCGCGTTGCCGTGAGCATATCGCGGTATTGAGCCGGCTGCACGAGGAGTGCGACGCGTAAATCGCCCGCATTTCTCGGCACGAAGCGTGCAAGTCCTTAAGCAGCGAAAAAACAACCGTCGGGGAATCCTGTCCCCTGGCGAAACGATAACGAAGCAAGGACGAGGCTGGTACGGGATTCGTCCGCCTGGGTTCGACAGCCCCAATACGCGTGGCCTGGGATACGACGGACACGACACCAAACGGAGAGATTCATGGCCACACGAACGTCCGCGACTCATGTCGAATTGGCGCACAAGAACGCGCCAGCCGCCGTCGAATTGCTGAACCGTCAACTCGCCAATTTGACGGATTTGTTTACCCAGACGAAGTTCGCCCACTGGAATGTCCGCGGGATGCACTTCATCGCCCTGCACAAGCTTTTCGACGAGTTGGCGGAAAAGGTGGAAGAGGCGATCGACGAGTTCGCGGAACGTGTGACTGCCTTGGGCGGGGTCGCTCGCGGCACCCTTCGCATGGCGGAAGAGTCTTCGGAACTGGATGAATTCCCGACCGACGATTTCTCAGGCGAAAACGTCGTCGCGGCGTTGGCAGACCGATTCGCCGCAACCGCGAATTCGATGGGCGAACAAATCTCGACGCTCGACGAAGACCTTGGCGACTCATGTACGGCCGACATCTTCACGCAGACGGTACGGGATTTGGAACAAGCTCACTACTTCTTGCAGGCTCACTCGCGCGATCCGGCTTGACGGAAAGGGCCCTCGTGGCGACTGCCGGCGCGGCGGCGTGGAGAAGCCGAACGCCATTCCGCCATCGAAGACAGTCGCCATGATTTTTCTGTCCAAGCCTGACGGGGCCGCGGCGAAAGCCGCGGCCCCGAGTGTTTGCGCTTTAAGTCGCCGATTTCTCTCCGCGGCCTCTTTACGCCAACGGCGTTAGAGCCCACAGCCCAGGGTTGGCGACCGCAGGGAGCCTACCCTGGGTAAAGCGAGAAAAAAGGCCGCCTACCTCAACGGGGTTGTAGCCACCGACGCAATACGTTGCTTGAACACCGTTGGGGTACTTTCGCGTTATTGAACCGATGACCCAGGGTAGCCATGCTCGCCCCTGCGCTGTGCGCTGAAACGCCATTGGCGTATCGAAAATGCTTGATCATTATCGACATGTGAAGCAAACGACTTCGTCATGCGGTTTTCCCCGATTATGCCGTTGCAGATGGCCAACGCTGAGGTAAGTTGGAAAGCTCCCCAGCACGCGGTCACCTCGCGCGAGATCCACAACGTCTGTGCAGAATCCAGGCGAACACCTATCGGCCGAAGATCGGGATGATTTCGTCGTTGAATGCGGCGAACATTTGGCGACGGCTCAACACCTTCTGCTTGAGTTGGAATCGGCAGATCCTCGAAGCGCCACGCGTGCCGAGCGATGGGACGAGTTGTTTCGTGCCTTTCACACGCTAAAAGGCTTGGCCGGGATGGTCGGCCTGCGCGGCGCCGAGCAGGTGGCTCATCGGTTGGAGGCGTACCTCAGCGGGGTCCGCAAGGGAAACCACGAGCTTACCCCCGCCGGCATTGATTCGCTGCTCGAAGGCGTCGCCTACCTCCGATCCGCCACGGATGCGGTGCGAGGCAATGCGTATCCTCCTGATGCGTCGCCAGTCCTCACCTCGCTGAATGCTGGGCTTTCCACAGCCGCAGGTAGTCCGTCAACGTCGCCACCGCCGGCTGCGGAGATTGCTCGCCCCAATCCGACGGACAAAGCCAAGGCAGCCATTGAGGCGGCCCACGCGAACGGCCGACCGATTTGGCGAGTGGAGTTCGTTCCCTCGAAGGAACTCGCCGAGCGAGGCGTCAACGTCACGACGGTTCGTGCACGGCTGTCGCAGTTCGGCGATATCGTGCATGCGGAGCCCATGCCGCTTGGAGCCGGGGGGATTGCGTTTCGCTTCTACGTGGCGGGGCAACCTGAATCCGAGAAGGAACCGCCTGCCGAGGACGGGTTGAAGGTCGAACTGGTTTTGCCGGAGGCCGAACCTGCACGCGAGCAGGCGGTCGCTTCGCCGCGGGCGTTTTCGAACGTGGTCCGCGTGGATCTGGCCAGGCTCGACGATTTGATGCGCATGGTAGGCGACCTCGTGCTTAGCCGCGCAAAGCTTGAAAACGGGCTGGCCCGTGTTGCTGATCGTCTGCCCACCTCGGAGCGTCGGCGACTCGAGGAGGTCGTCCACGGGTTCGATCGACAACTCCGCGATTTGCGCGAGGCGGTGATGCGTACCCGTATGGTGGCCGTCCGCGAACTGTTCGCTCGCATGCGGCTTGTCGTTCGCGATCTGACGCGCGATAGCGGCAAGGCGATCGACCTGGTGACGGTCGGCGATGAGACGGAGATCGACAAGTATCTCGTCGAACGCATGGCCGAACCATTGCTGCATCTGGTGCGCAATGCGGTCAGCCACGGCATCGAAACGTCTGCCGAGCGAGCGACCGCGGGGAAGCAGCCGCGCGGTCGAATCGAACTGCGAGCATCCGCCGCTGCGGGAATCGTCTCGCTCGAAATCAAGGATGATGGCCAGGGCATCGCGGCCGAGGCGGTGCTGGCGAAGGCGCGGCAGCAAGGATTGATCACCGAGTCGGCCGGATTGGACGCGGGGACCGTGCTCGATCTTCTCTGCACCCCTGGATTTTCGACGCGGGATGAGGCGGATCGCGGGAGCGAACGCGGCGTAGGGATGGACTCCGTACGGCGAACCGTCGAAGATTTGGGCGGGCGCCTGGCGCTCGACTATCGCGCGGGCGAAGGAACGCGCTTTGTCGTTCAGTTGCCGTTAACTCTCGTGATTGCGGACGTGCTGACGGTTCAGGTGGCGGGACAAACGTTCGCGATCGCGCAGTCGGCGGTTCGCGAAGTGATCCCGGTGGACCCCGCAACCGTGACGCGTCTGGAAAACAACGAACTGATCCGCCACCAGGGAAAGGCGCTTCCGCTGGTGCAATTGTGCGACGTTTTCGGATCGCCCCGGCCAAGCGGAGCGTTCGTCGCGCTCGTGGTGGGCGAAGGGCCGGCTGCCGTTGCTTTTGGGGCGGATCGCGCACTCGGACTGCGAGAAGTGGTGGTTCGCCCGCTCTCGGATCCGCTGGTGCAAGTCCCCGGACTTGGCGGCGCGACGGAGATGGGGGAGGGTCGCCCGATCTTGATTCTCGATCCGAGCGGGCTCCTGCGACTGTCGCGACGCCGTGTTCTTCAACCTTCTGCCGTGCGAGGCTGAGCCGTGGCTGCCGATGCGACGACCTATGTGCTTTTCGAACTGGCTGGGACCGCGTATGCGATTCCGAGCAGCGATGTGCAACGCATGGAGATGGTCGAGGAGATCACGCCCGTGCCCAATGCGCCGGCCTACGTCGAGGGTGGGGTCATCACGCGCGGCAAGGTCGTGCCGGCCGTCAATCTGCGGATGCGATTCGGATTCGAGCGTGCGGAGTTCACGCTTGCAACGCGCTTGATCGTCGTGGCGCAAGGAAGCCGGCTCGTGGGGCTGATCGTCGATTCGGCGCGCGAGTTCGTGAAGATTTCCGCCGAGGCGATTCAGCCCCCACCCGAAGCGCTCGCAGGGACCAGCGGCCGCTACGTGCGGGGAGTCGCCTCCGCGACGGATCGCTTGATTTTGATTTTGGATGTGGCAGGCGTGGTTGACGCCGCCGCTTAGGCGAACGGCACGAGAATCCTCATGCTCCCTCTCCCTTTGGGAGAGGGTTGGGGTGAGGGTTCCGCTCGAAATCTTCGGACGCATTTGCCCTCAGATCGCATCCTCCGTCAATGAGACCGCCGCCTCGATCGAAGAGGTGAATAGCGGCGCCATTGATTTGCAGACGTCATTGGACCAAACCGGCACAGCGCTCGAGCAAACGGCGGCGACGATCCGTTCCGTGAGCGGCAGCGCCCAAGAGCGGGCAACGTCTTCAACCGAAGTGCAGTCCAGCATGACGGAGATGGCCGCCTCCGTGAAGGGGGTGAGCGAAGACACGCTCGCTCTGGCGGCCGCAGTGGAAGAGAGCGCCACGGCCACGGAACAGATCGCGCGTTCCGTTCAGGGCGTTGCCCGCAATGCGGAAGAACTCACCGCCGCGGCCGAAAGCACCGCGTCCGCCATCAACGAGATGGCCGCTTCGAACGAGGAGATGGCCGCCACGGCCGAAAGTCTGACCGCCGAGGTCGAAGGCGTGGCGGGAAGCGTGGACCATATCGCTCGCTCGGCAGGCGGAGTGACTCAAAACGCCGAACGCATGAATGAGGCGGCGGCCGCCGCCGCTTCCAGTGCCGCTCAGCTCGATCGTTCGATTCAGAGCGTGGCCGAAATCGCCCGCCAAGCCAATGAAACGAGCCGCCGCGCGACCCAGGCGGCGGAAGAAGGCGGCAGTGCGGTCCAGAAGTCGATCGAAGGGCTCAACCGAGTCCGCGAGGCGATGACCGGCTCGGCCGGCGTGATCCGCGACATGGGCAAACGCACGGGCGAAATCGGCGGCATCGTGAGCACCATTCATCTCATTGCCGAACGAACCAATCTTCAATCTTCTATCTCTGAACGCTTCCATCGAAGCCGCCCGCGCTGGCGATGCGGGACGCGGTTTCGCGGTCGTGGCCGAGGAGATTCGCAATCTCGCCAATCGAGCGGCCCAGGCGACCTCGGAAATCACCGCAATCGTTCAAGGTTTGCAGGAGGCAGTGCAAGAAGCCGTATCGACCACGGGCGAAGGCGTGAAAGTTGCTGGTGAGAGTGGTAGGCTCGCCGAGGAAGGACTGTCCGGCCTGACCAAGATCCTCAAAGGCGTGCGGGAAACCACCGATTTCGTGGGTCAAATCACCCGCGCCACGGAAGAACAGCGGGGAGCCAGCCAGCAAGTCGTGACCGCCATGACGACCACGGCGGCGCAGATCAAGCAGGTGTCCGTCGCTGCATCGGAGCAGACGACCGCGATTCAGGGCATTGTTCGCGCGACCGCTCAAATGCGAATGATTGCAAGACAGGTCGCGCAAGCCATGGGAGAACAGGGGCGGGCAAGCAGGGATATCATCAAAGCGGGTCAAGCGACGCGGAATCTGGCGGACCAAGTCCGCAGAGCGACGGCGGAGCAGGCTACCGGCGCGAATCAATTGTCGCACGCCCTGACCTCGATGCGAAAGACCGCGTCGAGCACCGCGCGTGCCGTGGCGGAACAGGCGAAGGCATCGGATGACGTCGCCAAGGAAGCGGATCGGCTCGCACGTTTGACTGCGGAAGTCGCCAAGGCGATGGCTGAACAAGCGGGGACCACCTCGCAAATCACCAAGGCGGTGGACGGCATGCGCAAGCAAGCGAACCAGATCGCCCAATCCGTCGCCGAACAGAACCGGGCGACGAAGGAGATTTACGCCGGGCCGCCACTGTCGCGGAACATGCGAACCGCTTCGCGCATGATCACGAGCAGCACCGCGCGGCTTCCGAAACGATCCTCCAGAGCTTGGAATTGATCCGCGGAATCACCGACCGAAACGCCCGCGGCGTCGAGCAGTCGCGCCAATCGACCGAAGGTCTGCGGCAACAGGTGCTGGCGATGGCGGAAATCGCTTCCAAGATGGGCCGCGGCAAAATCAAGGCGGCGGCGCCGCCAAAACCAGGGCGAGGACGCCCGCGAGGCAATCGTTGAACGCCGATCCCGTCCAACTTCCGTTGCTTCCCTTCGGCACGTTTCTGTTGCTTCGGGACCTCATTGCGGATCGCTTCGGCGTGTGGTTCGATGAAACCAAGCGCGACATGCTGCACGTGAAGCTCGGCGACCGGCTCGATGACCTGAAACTTCGCTCGTTCGTCGATTACTACTACCTGCTCAAGTACGGCTCCGAGGCCGAATGGCCGAAGCTGGCCGAGACGCTGTCGGTTCAGGAGACCTATTTCTGGCGAGAAATGGACCATGTCCGTGCGTTCGTGGACCTGTTGCTCCCGCAGTTCGTCGCTGCGGGTCATGGACCGATTCGCATCTGGTCGGCGGCGTGCGCCACGGGCGAAGAACCGCTGACGCTGGCGATCGCTCTGGAGGAAGCGGGGTGGTTCCGCCGAGCGTCGATTGAAATCGCCGCGACCGACATGAGTGCGGTCGCCATCGAAAAGGCACGCCGGGGCGTGTATCGCGAGCGGTCTTTTCGGGCGATTCCCCCGGAGCTTCGAGCGAAATACTTCGTCCCCGCCAAAGGAGGTTGGAGGATCGTCGATACGGTTCATCAGCGAGTAAAGTGGGGGCTCGCCAATCTGACGATTCCAGGCGACTTCGCTCCGCATGCCGCATCGCCGTTCGTCTTTTGCCGCAACGTGTTCATCTATTTCTCGGGCGCGACGATCTCGAAAATCGTGGCGAGCTTCGCGGAACAAATGCCGAAACCCTCGTATCTCTTCGTCGGCGCGTCCGAATCGCTGTTGCGGCTGACGAACTTGTTCGAGCTGGAGCGAATCGGCGGCGCCTTCGTGTACGTCAAGAAGTAGGAGTTGCATGGATCGCGTCGTTCGAGTGCTGGTTGTGGACGACTCCGCGTTCATTCGCAAAGTCGTCCGGCAAATGCTGTCGCGCAGTCCTTTCATCGAGGTGGTGGGAACCGCGCGCGACGGCGAAGAAGCGCTCAAGCAGGTGCAGGAGCTGAAGCCCGACGTCGTCACCCTTGACCTCAATATGCCCCGACTCGACGGGCTTGAATTCCTCAAGCTGCAGAACGCTTTGCGCCCCGTGCCGGTTGTTCTCTTGAGTATCGCAAGCGAAAGCGGCGAACTCGTGATGAAGGCGTTGACGCCGGTGCGGTGGATATCGTCCGCAAGCCGACCGCCCTGGCGTCCGATCAAGTGATGCAGGTGGCCGAGGAACTGATCGCGAAAGTCAAAGCGGCGGCATCAGCCCGCGTGCCCCTTCCCATCCCCGGCGGCAGCGAAGTTGCTGCAATCAAGCCCAAGCAACGCCTGCGGACGGACGTGCTCGTCGTTGGCGTGTCTACGGGGGGGCCGCAAGCGTTAAAACACCTTATCCCGCAATTCGGGCTCGATTTCCCGG
Organism: Gemmataceae bacterium; assembly: GCA_019748295.1. Classification (GTDB taxonomy): domain Bacteria; phylum Planctomycetota; class Planctomycetia; order Gemmatales; family Gemmataceae; genus JAIEPT01. The sequence goes on from JAIEPT010000186.1 coordinate 30,337, forward strand.
TGCCGATCGCCGTGGTGCTCCACATGCCGATCGGCCACACGGAACTGTTCGCTCGCAGCTTGGGAGAGAGTTCGCGTCTGTCCGTTCGAGAAGCGAAGGAAGGAGATCCACTCAGTCCGGGGGTGGTATTGGTCGCCGCGGCGGGTGATCATTTGACCTTCCAGCGATCCTCCGATCAGGTGGTTCGCGCCCATTTGGGATTACGGCCGCTCGAGACGCTGCACCGGCCTTCGGTCGATGTGATGTTCCGATCAGCGGCAGAGACATTCGGCGACCGAACGCTTGGCGTAGTGCTTACGGGGATGGGCTGGGATGGAACGGACGGAGCGGCCTGGGTGAAAGCCCAGGGCGGGCGCATTTTCACCGAGGCGGAAGAGTCGTGCGTGGTCTACGGAATGCCGCGCTCCGTGGCGGAGGCGGGTTTGAGCGATGCCAGCGTCCCGCTCTCGCGAATGGCTCAAGCAATCATCGAGGCCCTCTGATGGCGACGATTTTGATTGTGGACGACGCCAACCTTTGCCGGAAAACGTCCCGGCGCATCCTGGAGTCGGCCGGCTATCAGGTCACGGACGTTGCCGACGGTCTGGCCGCGCTCGAACGCTATGCGCTGGATCGTCCGGACCTCGTTCTTCTCGACATCACCATGGCCGGCATGGGCGGCCTCGAAGTGCTTGACCAATTGCGTACGATGGATCCTGATGCCCGCATCGTGATGGCGACCGCGGATGTCCAAAGTTCCACACGCGAATTGGCGAAAGCGGGCGGCGCGGCCGGTTTCGTGGCCAAGCCGTTCGCGGCCGATCATGTCCTTGCAGCAGTGGCCGGGGCGCTGCAAGGGGCGGCTCTATGATTCTGTCCGTCGATCAAAAGGACGCGATCACGGAACTCGTGAACATCGCGTTTTCCAGAACCGCCGCCTCCTTGTCGGACCTCACGGAAACCGCGTCGAACTGGCTGTTCCGGAGGTTTCCGCCCATCCGATCAAAGACCTTGAGCGTGCATTAAGCAAATTCGTGCGAGGCGACGTCGCCTCCGTGCACCAAATTTTCGGAGGCCCCGTCGCGGGGGATGCGTTTCTTCTCTTCGACGTCGAGGGGGCCGCCCAACTGGTTCGTTTGCTCACCGAGGCCGAAGCCCCCGTCGATCGCATGGGCGCTTCCGCGAAGGAAGTGCTTTCCGAGGTCGGCAACATCCTGCTGAACGCCTGCCTGGGCGTGTTCGGCGATTTGCTTCACGTTCGCTTCACGTTCGCCGTGCCTCGACTGCATTTGGAATCGCTCAGCTCGATGCTGAAATCGCTCGTCGTCGAGAACGATGAGATTCGGCACGCCATGGTGGTCGGAGCACGCTTCGGCATACGCAACACCAATGTCGTCGGTTGTCTGGTCTTGGTCCTCGGCATCACCCCGCTCGAACGATTCGTGGCGGCGGTCGAACAGTGGGCCGTACCGACGGGAGGTTGATCGAGCATGCAATCCAGGCAAACAAGGGATCCGAAATGGGCGTAACCAGGGAGCTGGTTCGAGAACTCGACGCCGTCGGCGATTGGGGCTTGCTGACGACGGACATGGATTTGCGCGTCACCGGCTGGAATCGCTGGCTCGAACGCCACTCCGGTCGGCCGGTTTCGGAGATCGTCGGTCGGCCGCTTCTTGAGTTGTTTCCCGATTTGAGCAGCCGCGGATTCGAGCGCTACTACTCGCAGGCGTTGATCGGCCAGACGGTCGTCCTTTCTCAGCGGCTGCACAAGCACCTGATTCCGATTCCGCTAAGGGCGTCCGCCGCGGCGGCTTTCGCCGAGATGCAGCAGTCCTGCCGTATCCTTCCGCTCACGGACAGCAATGGGATTTGCGGAACGCTCACCCTCATCGACGACGTCACCGAGCGAGTCGAATACGAAACGGCCCTGCGAGCGCGTGTTGAGGAACTGCGGGAAGCGGATCGCCGCAAGGACGAGTTTCTTGCCATGCTGGCCCATGAGCTTCGCAACCCGTTGGCGCCGATCAGCAATGCCTTGCACATTCTCAAGATGACGGCTCCCAATGAGCCTTCGATCACCGGCTCGCAAGCCATGATCGAACGGCAGGTGAAGCATCTCGTTCGCCTGGTGGACGATTTGCTGGACGTCTCCCGCGTTTCGCGAGGCAAGATCCAACTCCAGCGGATCGCGATCGATCTGTCCACGGTAGCGCAGCAGGCGGTCGAGATGAGCCGGCCTTTGATCGACGCCCGCCGGCATCGGCTGACCGTGGAGATTCCAACTGAGCCGGTTCATGTCGATGGAGACTTCATCCGTCTCGCTCAGGTCGTGAGCAACTTGCTCAACAACGCCGCCAAGTACACCGATGAAGGCGGCGGCATCCGGCTCTCCGTCGAAGCATCCTGGGAAACGCGGGAAGCCGTAATTCGCGTGGCGGACAACGGGCGAGGCATCGATCCGGCCGCGCTGACGAGCTTGTTCGATCTTTTCTTCCAGGTCGCTCGCACGATCGACCGGGCCGAGGGCGGGCTGGGCATCGGGCTATCGCTGGTAAAGAGCATCGCCGAGATGCATGGCGGCAAAGTTACGGCAACGAGTCGGGGCCGGGGCTACGGCGCCGAGTTCGTCGTTCGCCTTCCCCTTCTGCCGGCTCAGGCCGCTGCGGTCGGCAAAATTTCGCCGACCGCGAAGAAAGACGCCGGCGGCAACCTGCGAGTTTTGGTGGTCGACGACAACCGCGACTCCGCGACAAGCATGGCGGCCGTGCTTCGTTTGGACGGGCATGAACTGAAGACGGCCAGCGACGTCGTGGAAGCGGTAACTCTGGCTCAAACCTTGAAGCCCGACGTCGTCATCCTCGATATCGGTCTGCCGAAGCTCAACGGCATCGAAGTTTGCCGGCAGATACGTGCGGACGGCTTGTCCGATGCGCTGGTGATTGCGGCTACAGGCTATGGACAGGACGTCGATCGCGAAGCGTCGACCGAAGCGGGTTTCAATCTGCACCTCATCAAGCCCGTCGATCTCGACCGCCTCCGCGGAGCCATCCGCGAATGGGGGATGCGAAAGTCGGCTGGCGGAAAAAGCAGTTAGGCGAGCGGCAGGAGATAGTCTACCTCCCTCTCCCTCCGGGAGAGGGTTGGGGTGAGGGTGCCTTTTCTCGTCCAACGCCGCGTCGCACGCCCTCACCCCCGGCCCCTCTCCCGGAGGGAGAGGGGAGAAATGCAGGCGCCGCTCGCCTTAGCCGCTTGACAGTCAAAGCGCCCGGGTCGGGTGGCACGCCCTGAACGTAGAGAAGGGCGTGGTGAAGCTTCCGAAGGCTTATTGCAAGTTGGATATGCGACAGCACCGCTTCCACACCCTTCGCTACACTCAGGGCGTGCCACCCAAGCCACCCGAGTCACACCAGGGCGTTTCGAGATACGAACGGCGATTAGGCTTCATTCGCCCAGTCGCGATGCTTCAGATACTCGTACAACTCCGCTTCGCGAGTGCCCGCCGAGGGATGATAGTCGTAGAGCCAGCGCACGGTCGGCGGCAGCGACATCAGAATCGATTCGATGCGCCCTCCCGTCTTCAGGCCAAAGAGCGTGCCGCGGTCGTAGATCAGATTGAATTCGACATAACGGCCGCGGCGATATTCCTGGAATGCCCGCTCGGTTTCGCCGTAAGCGTCATCTTTGCGACGCCGGGCGATGGGGAGGTACGCGTCGAGGAATGCCGGGCCGCAATCCTGCACGAAGGCGAATGTCTTCTCGAAGTCTCCTTCCAGGTAATCGAAGAAGATCCCGCCGACGCCACGCGCTTCCTGACGATGCGGCAAGAAGAAGTAGTCGTCGCACCACTTCTTGAAGCGAGCATAATCCACAGGCGCCGGATGGCGATTGCACACGGATTGCCACGTCTTGTGAAAATGGATCACATCTTCGCGAACAGGGTAGTAGGGCGTGAGGTCGGCGCCGCCGCCGAACCAACTCTTTTCCCCTTTGCGGAGATAGCGAAAGTTCGCATGCACCGTCGGGACATTGGGGTTTCGCGGATGCAACACGAGGGAGATCCCGGTCGCGTAAAACGCGGTCCCGTCGCCGGGCACTTGCTTGGCGAACTCCGGCGACATGTCGCCATGGACCTCGGAGAAGTTGACGCCCCCTTTTTCGAAGACGTCGCCTTCCGCCAGCACGCGGGTCCGCCCGCCGCCTCCGCCTGGCCGTTCCCAGGCATCCTCGTGAAACGGCCGGCCGCCGTCGAGTTCGAGGAGAGCCGAACAGATGCGGTCTTGCAAGGAACGAAAAAACTCGGCCGCTTCGCGGGCTTCATCGATCGGCATGGCGTTTTCTCTTGGAGAGGTCGCGAAGGTCAGCGTAGGCGGTTGAAGCGAAGATGGCGAGTCATGTCGCACGCAGGAAGTCGATCGCCTGCCGAGCGATGCGGACTGCATCGTGGCTGTGACGGCTCAGTTCGACATGCACGCCGCCGGCGTATCCGATGTCTTCGAGAGCACGCAGGATCGGCGGAAAATCCATGTCCCCTTCGCCAAACATCAGATGATCGTGGACGCCGGGACGCATGTCTTCGATGTGGACATTCCGCAGCCGATCGCGCCAGACGTGGATATGCTCCGCGATCGGCGTTTCGCCCGTGCAATGCAAATGCCCCACATCAAGCGTCAGGCCGAACGCCGCGTGATCGACACGTTCGGAAAGTTCCCGATAGCGCGGCATCGTGTCGATCAGCATGCCCGGTTCCGGCTCGAACGCCAGGCGAACGCCCTTCGCGGCCGCCGCATCCGCAAGCCGCTTGCAGCCATCCGCGAGCCGCTGCATCAGGATATCCGGTGGTTCCTGGGATTCCGGAGTGCCCGACCAAAAGCTGACCGCATCGGCTTGCAGAATCGCCCCAAGATCAATGCAGCGGCGGAGGAAATCGAGACGCACGGCTCGGCGATCCGCGTCCGGGTCCAGCAACGTCGGCTGATGCTTGCGGAAGGGATCGAGCAGAAAGCGAGCGCCGGTTTCGATCACGCACCGAAGCCCGCGGCGGTCAAGTTGCCGGCGTACGGTTTCGGCTTGGTGCTGAAAATCGTCGGCATACGGGTCGAGATGATGGACATCCAGCGTGAGGGCGACGCTGACGTAGCCGAGGTCGGCCAAGATGTCGATGGCGTCGGAAAGGCGGTGGTGGGCGAAGCCGTTGGTGTTGTATCCGAAGCGAAGGGTCACGGGACCGCCTCGATGAATTCGATTTCCGGCACATGCTTTCGCAGTTCGTGTTCGATGCCCATGACCGCAGCCATGATCGAACTGGGGCAATTGCCGCAAACTCCGCCGAGTCGAATGCGGGCGATCCCGTCGGTCACGTCCAGAACTTCGAGTTGCGTGCCGTCCATCTCGAGGGCGGGGCCGACATTGCTGGTCAGCGCGTCGGCTACTCGTTGCTTAAGGTCCATCGGATGTAGCCTTCGCCGTTGCATGCGTTCTGCCCTTACTATAGCAGCGGTTGGTGCGGAAACATCGAACCTGATAGTTGCGGGCAGGTCTTTTTGGTTGCGAAGAACTCGCAGGCAGGTTGGCAAGACAGGTCGAACTCAGCTAAAACCGATCGGCCGCATCCGTCAATTCGTCCGTTCGAATGCGAACCTGCCGCCGCGGAATTGGTGTCCCTTCCCCCGATTCCTCCACTCGGCGTTGACGCCTGCGGGCGAGCCGCATAAGGTAAGATTCGTTCCAACGAACGCCGGGGCCGTGGCGCAATTGGGAGCGCGCTAGAATGGCATTCTAGAGGTTGAGGGTTCGATCCCCTTCGGCTCCACTGAAACGACTTGCGTCACTAGGCGCAAGTCGTTTTGCTTGTGCGCCAGGCATGTTGTGTCTCAGGAGGTGCAAATCCTCTGCGGGCGGTGATGGCCCGAACCGCAAGGC
>JAIEPT010000382.1 GCA_019748295.1 Gemmataceae bacterium
GAAACCGCCGGATACGATGAGTACGTCCGGTGGTGTGGGAGGACGGGGGAAGTAATTCCCCCTCCTACCCGATTTCAGGCCGGCTTCTACGAAAATGGCAAAAGTTCTTTTCTGGAATACGAAAGGCCGACAACTCAGCGGCCATGTGTTTCGTCTGATGGAAGATCATTCCCCAAATGTCGTCGTAATCATCGAGCCCGCGCCGGATTTGGGCATGTTCTCGCGGCAAGTGCTCGGAAATTTCGGGATGACCACAATCGGTAGTAACCCAAGGGTTCCGAGTTTTTGCGACCCACGGCGAATCGTCGCTTCAACTTCTCTCACCTCCAGCGACGGATGACCGTGTAGAATACTGTAGATTTTGGCTTTCGCCCCACTTTGACGTGCTGACCGTATTCCTTCACGGGCCGGATCGAATCAACAATGATGATGAATGGCGAGGCCTCTTCTTTTCCCGAGTCATTGAAAATGTGCGGTGGCTTGAGCGCAATGTGACCAAGCATCAACGATCAGTAGTTTTCGGAGACTTCAATGCAAACCCTTTTGAGCCGGCAGTAGTTGGTTCGCGGGGGCTTCATTCGATTTCAGTCAAGCACGTTGGGAGGCGTCACTCTCGCATGGTCATGGGACAGGCCCAGGACTTCTTTTTCAATCCTATGTGGAGCCTGTTGGGGCATCGAAGCGGTAAGCCACCTGGAAGCTACTATTTCAATGAATCACGAATTGTTGAATATTTTTGGCACATGTTGGACCAAGTCGTATTACGTCCTGCAATGGTTCCACATTTTCCTGAAAACGAGCTTAAAGTGCTCGACCGTGCAGGACCCATAAGGCTGATATCCGACCTGGGCTTGCCTGCCAGGAATGTATCGGATCACCTTCCGGTGATATTCACCCTTCGTAAACGATCACGGAGTGACGCTAATGGTCGCTAAGAACCTCTGGCCAGACTTGAAGACGAGCGAACCCATTCGTACCGTTAGAACAGTGCTCGTTGAAGCCGCGTCGGGTCTGGTCGAACGAACAGACAGCAAAGTGTCTTGTCTAGTAGAAACAATTCCCGGTGGCAGCGGGCGGTTTACGCACCAAGCGTACCTCTCAGTTGCCGTCATGGGTTACCGTTATCCGCTTTTCCGTGTTCAGGAGCAAGGGGACCCCTACCCCGTGATGGTCTTCGGTGACGGCACGTTTCAAAAAGGCGTAGCTTGCGGAAACGAAGCGTACCTTGAAGAGACACTTCGCCTCCTTTTCAATTCGGACCATACAAAACGCATGATTTTCCAGCTTCTCGATTTACACCAAGCTGCATGATATTCCGCATAGCCAGTGAAGGGTTTCATGACTTCGCGGCCGTTTGGTTGCTGTTGCATCGCAACGACGCTCAGTTGAAGATTTCGAAAACCTCTCGCAAAATCAAGCCCCGTTCACGGGGCTTTCGCGCAGCGTCTAGGCCCGCCGTTGACGGCGGGTGATCGGGGCCGCTCCCCTCATCCCACTGTGAGGGCCGTTCACGGCCCTTCTCGCGGTTCGGCTTCAGCCTCCTCGGACGTGATACGTTCCAACCGTTCCTCGATTTCGCCGCGGGCGTGGCGTTCGCGTTGGTTTTGAATGTAGCGACGCACCCATTCCAGGTCGCGTGTTCCGAACGAGACTACGCCGTAGCCTGCCTGCCATTCCACCAATTTGCCGCTCAGCTTTTGGTTGGCTTCATGAGCGGATGCGCCTTTCAATTGGCCGATGAAATCCGCAATGCCGATTGTTGGGGCGACGCTGATGGCGAGGTGGACGTGGTCTTCGATGCCGCCGGTTTCATGCAGGTAGATGCCGCGCGTGTTGATGCATTTGCCGTGTAGTTCGTGGCGGACGATAGCTTCGACTTTTGGGACGAGCAGCGGGGAGTTTTCCTTCGTGTGCCAGACGATGTGCAGGTTGATTTCGGAGTAGAAATTGCGTGCCATATGGTTGGTCCCTGGATGTGATGGCTAAAGCCGAACCGCGAGAAGGCCCGTGAACGGGCCTCTAGATGGACACAGGGTAATGGCACCTACGACCCGCCGTCAACGGCGGGCCTAGACGCTGCGCGAAAGCCCCGTGAACGGGGCTCGGTCTGGGCATGGCGTTTTTGCGAGGGTTCGTGCCTTCGGACGGCGGAACGATAACGTCTCAGCAGACTTCATTCATAGACGGAGCCCCGTTCGCGGGGCTTTCGCGAAGCGTTTAGGCCCGCCCTTGAGGGCGGGTAGCAGGGACGATCACTACTCTTCTTCCCGACCCCCGTTTACGGGGGTTCTCGCAGTTCGGCTTTAGCCGCGGACGCTTCCGGCGGCTAAAGCCGAACTGCGAGAAGGCCCGTGAACGGGCCTCACCTGCAATCCTGTTTGCGGCCCGACAAACCCGCCCTCAAGGGCGGGCCTAGACGCTTCGCGAAAGCCCCGTGGTGAACGGGGCTGGGAAGCCGATCATGTCCCACGCAAGTTCCCTTCGAAGAGTTGTGCATAGCGGAGGGCTTCCCCTCTCCCCGGCGGTGACTATGCTGCATGGGCCCATGTGATCCTGGCGGGGGAGAGGGGAAGCTGCGCTGCCGCCTTACGAATCATCGTCGTCCGGATTGAACCGGTCGCCATCGACGGGGTCGGGGTAGCGGGCGCGCAAGTCGGCGAAGCCGGGTTCGCGGAGGATGGCGGCGAACTCGGGGTCGGCCCAGCAGTCGCCGACGAACAGCGTGTCCTCGCGAGACCACTTTTCCATCGCGGCCGTCACGCCTGCGGTGTCCCCCTTTTTCGCGAGTGCCAAGAGATAGATCGGCTTCACGAGCATCTCAGTCTCGCTGCGGGCCTCCGTCTCCTTCAGCACTTCGTCGTACTTCTTCAACTGGATCATCGCGCGTAACCGTAGATAGGCGATCGGCGATTGGTTCGCCTTGCGGTCCTTGAGGAACGCATCCGCTTCGCGAAGCACCGCAGCGTGGTCGTTGCGGAGATAGTGGAGCTGAATCTCGCGCCAACGGAAATCGGGATCGGCCGGGTCGTTTTCCCGATGCACGGCAATCAGCCGTTCCAGTTCGTCCGCCTTCTTTTGACGGACGCACTCGTCGGCCAGAAGGCGAAACGCGCTCTCGTTGCGGCCCGCCTTTTGATACGCCTCCTTCACGTTCCCCTTTTGCAAATACGCCCGATTGACGACGTTCTGCTCCAGATACGCCAGCCCGAACATGCGGCCTGTCCGCTTTCCGTTGTCGAGGAGTGCGATCGCGCCTTCCGGGTCGTTGCGCAGCAGTTTCAGTTCGGCCTGATAAATACGGGTGCGATTGTCCTTGGGGAAGTTCTTCGCGTGCTGCTCGAGCAGCTTCGCGAGTTCGTCCGGCTTTTTCGCGGTCGTCAATCGTCGGGCGACGATGTCGAACGCGATGCTGCGGTTGGGGGAAAGTCGATAGGCATCCAGAGGACGATCGGCCTCGAAGAAAGCACTCGTGATGGCGTAGACCGAATCGTCGTACACGGTCGAGTCGTTCGATTTGCTTTTGTATTTCGCCAGCGTTTTCTCCGCGATGTCCCACTCCTTGGCCGCGATCTGTCGCCGGGCGAGCAGGCCCAGATACACGGGGTCCGTCGAACCTTTGGGCGCATACTCCTTGAAAAGACGGCCAAGTTCGTCCCAGGACTTCTTCTGAGCGAGTTGCCTGCCCAAGATGGCGAAATCACGATCTGTGCCTTTGAGCGACTTGAACGCATCCGCGGCCTTGCCGGAATTGGCCGCGGCAATCAGGTAGGCGTTGCGGATTTGCGGATCTTCCTTCGCCTTCAGGGAGATGAGGAATTTCTCTGCCGCCTTCGCATGATCTTTCGCTCGAACCGCCGCGGCGGCTTCGAGACGCGGAATCTGCAGATCGTTGGGCATCCGCTTGCGATGGGCGGCGATCAGGGCTTCGAGGCGATCCGGCTTCTTGCCGTAGGCGAGATCGTTGCCGAGCAAATTGAACGCATCGCTGAGAATGGACTCCGGCAACTTCGCGTAGAAGGGCAGTTCCAATTCCGCATCGACTACCGCATGGAGGAACGGCCGCAGGATATCGGATCGGCCAATCGGATCGTTGACGCGCAGAAGCTCGGCCGCCAGTGGGGCGATGGCTTCGTCGGTCTTGCCTTGTTTGACGAGGCGGATTCGCAGTTCGTTGACGAGAAGCGGGTCGGTCGCATCGTTCTGGGCGTGAAGGTCGATGATCTCGTCGAGCGTCTTCTGGTCCTTGCTCATCTTGCACAGGAGTTGAAGCTGCGAGAACGTCTCATGACGAGGCCCGATCTCCTTGTACGCGGAGACCGCGTTTCCAAGGCGATAGCGGACGGCGACCCGCGTGGGACGAAACGCGCCGACTACGCCGGGGTCCAACTGCTGCCGGCAGGCCTCATCGAAAAGCTTGTCGGCGGCCTTATCGTCGAAGGCAGCGGCGAGATTTTCCGCCTTGCAAAGTCTTACGTAGGGATCGTCGGGATGCCTCTTGGCGTGTTCAGCGGCGAGCAGGCGAAGCTGGCCGGGATGGACCGTCTTCTTCGCCGCGGCGACGAGTTGCGGGAACATCGCCCTCGCATCGGGAATCGCCGCATAAGCTTCTCGGCCCTTGCCTTGCTGGGTCATTTCGTCGATGAACCAGAAAACTTCCTGCCGCGCGCCGATAGGCCCACCTTGCAGACCCGGCACGCGTTTGAAGACTTGGGCGGCATCGTCCGTTTTGCCGAGGCCCGCGAGGGCGACGGCGAGATAGGCGGGAGCGGCGCCGTGGCCGGGCGTCAGCCGATCCATCGTGCGGGCGATCAGCTCCAACGATTCCCAATCCTTGGCCATTCGGCAGTCTTCCGCACAGGTGCGAAAATCGTCCTCGCGCTTGTCGAGCTTCTCGAAGCGTTGGGCAAGGTCTTCGCGTGCATCTTCGGGACGCAGCGATCGAAGCAGGCCCAAATACGTTCCGCCCCACGCGGGCTGGATGTCGAGCGATGTCCGATAAAGCTTGGCTGCCTCGTCGAATCGTTGAGCAAGGCGATGCGCCTCGGCCAACTCGTAGCAGATCCGGGCATCGTCGCCGCTGATGGCGTGGAATCGCTCAAGCGGCGCAAGGGCCTCGCGGAGGTTGAGTCGATTCGACGCGATGCCTAGGTAGTAATCGATTGCAGGAAAAGCGACATGCTGATCCGCGATCGGTCTGAGGCTTTCGGCCGCCTGCTGCCATTGATTGCGGGATTCGTGGAGCCGGCCTTTCGCCAGCGCGTGCATGGTCGCGAAATGCCCCTTGAGCTTATGGCCCACCACTTGGTTCAGTTGCTGTTCCGCGAGTTCCGGCTTGCGGTCGTTGATGAAGCGAAGTGCCTGGTCGACGGCAAACATCGACTGGCGAGCGGCCGGGTCGGGGTAAAGGCTTTCCGGGGCGCAGAGAATGGATCCCGCGAAGCTTCCGCCGCTGTCGAGGAATTCGACCTCGTAGAACTTCCACGATCCGGTGCGCCGCGAGAATCGCCAGCGGTCGAACCAAATGCCTCCCTTGCCGTCCAAGCATCGGACAGTCGCCGTCGCGTCGCCGTTGGGGAGTGCCTGAATGTTGCGGACGTCGGCATCGGTCCATGGCGCCAAGTTGGAGGCGAACAGGTCCCGCTCCAGCACCCTGACCAGCGATTGCAGGAACTGCGGATCGCGTGTCGTTTCCCGGTTCAAGTCCCCCACGACTTCAAGGCGTTCCCGAAAGCGGCCCCAATCGAACGAAGCGCCGACGAGCGTCAGTTGTTGATCGCGGACGGGCGCCTGAAGCGAGGCAACCAGTTCGCGGATCTCCCGATCGCGTTGTTCGTTCGTCTGTTTTGCCGGTCTGATGGGGAGGATCGGGTCATTCCACTCCGGAACCAGGACGCCGCGCCCCGCCTGGAACGGCTTGATGCGGAAATCGTTGAAGTTGTTGAATGCCGGCGGGGGATTGACGGCGACCGGCCGATGATCCGGCTGATTGCGCATGAAGGCGGCGCATCCGCGCAGGACGATCAGGCCCACAACGACGACGGTGCTGATGCCGGCGGTCCACTGCTTGCCGTTCCCGGCCGGCGGTTCGGGGGGCGGAAGGCGGAACGAGGAAGCGTCCCTGTCGTAAGGCGAATTGAGCGGAGCGGCCCCGGCCTCGTACTCGCCCCGTTTGGAATCGAAGGTGAGCGGGCGATGCGGATCGGGAACCTGAATCGCCTCTCGGGGCGGAGCAGCCGACGGCGGCGGAGCGGGGCGCTGCGGCTCATCGTCGAGCCCGCCCAGGATCGCCTGGGCGACGTCGAAGGCGGTTGAGTCCGTGCGAAACGTTTGGCCGCAAGATGGGCATCGCAAGTTGGCCGACGCCTCGCCTGGCGGGGCGAATCGATTCGCGCATGAAGGGCATGTCACCAGAGCAGGCATGACCGGCACTCCAACCGCTTACGAAGAGTTCCGAAGATCATGTATTGTGGCGAAGGTTCCTCGTCAGAGCAAGCATGGAGCAGCGACACGCGAGAGAGAGCGGCAGCCGACTTTCCGACCTCTCCTCCGGGAGCGGGTTCGGACTTGCAGGCGTAGGCTTACGGTGGGGCGTCAGGGAAGCTTCGCCTGCGTCCTCAAAAAACCTACACCTGTTGGGGAGGTGGTCATCCGCCAATGTTGAACGCGTCCACCCTCCACCGCACGGGCCATCCATCCATGCCGATTCAACCACCGCAGGCGATCGCTCGCCTCATGCGTTTCCTCGCCGTCCCCGGCATCACGGGAGAAGAGAAGCTGATTGCCGAAGCGGTTCGCGCGGAGCTGATCGCCGTCGGCGTGCCGAAGAACCGCATCCGCTTCGACATGGCGAACGAAAAGATTCCGTTGCCGACGCAGACGGGGAATCTCATCGTCGATCTGCCCGGCACCCGCCCCGGTCCCCGTCTTCTGTTTTCGACGCACCTCGACACGGTCCCGCTTTGCGCGGGAGCCGTCCCGCTTCGGAAAGGCGATCGCATCGTTCCCAAGGGCAAGACCGCGCTCGGCGGCGATAACCGCACGGGGGTCGCGTGTTTGGTCAATCTCGTCGAAACGCTTCTCAACGACAATCTGCCTCACGGCCCCACCACGATTCTTTTCACCGTTCGTGAAGAGAGCGGGCTCTGGGGTGCTCGCTTCGTCGATGCCGCCGATTTGCATCGACCGACGATGGGATTCAACGTCGATGGCCGCTCTGCGCGCGACGTCACGATTGGGGCGGTGGGAGCCGATCGCTGGGAGGTCGAAATCTTCGGCAAAGCGTCGCATGCGGGCGTGCATCCGCAGAAAGGCATCTCCGCATGCATGGTCGTGGCGCTGGCCCTGGCGAAAGTGTACGAAAGCGGATGGTTCGGCAAAATCCGCAAGGAGGATCGCGAAGGCACCTCCAACGTCGGCCCGATCGGCGATGCCCAAGGACGAGCGGCGGGGCAGGCGACGAACGTCGTCACCGACTACGTCAAGCTGCTCGGCGAATCGCGCAGCCACGATGCGAAGTTCGTCGGCGAAATCACCAAGGCCTATCGCGAAGCCTTCGAGGCGGCGGCGAAGCAGGTGAAGAACGAAGAAGGCAAATCCGCCAAGGTGAAATTCGCCGCTCGCCGCGATTACTTCCCCTTCCGCCTCAAGGAAACAAGCCCCGCGGTGAAGCTGGCCCGCGCTGCGGCGGAAGTTGCGGGATGGTCCGCGAACCTTCGCACCACCAATGGCGGCCTCGACGCCAATTGGCTCTCCCGTAACGGCATTCCCACGATCACGTTCGGCGCGGGCCAAAACAATCCGCACACCGTGGACGAGTTCGTCGAACTTTCCGACTACCTCGAAGGCTGCCGCTACGCCGTCGCCCTCGCCGCCATCGACGCATGACGCGCTGTGGGGAACGCCCTCCGCGGCGTTTCGTCTGAATGGTCACGCACATTTCCCGTGACGAACCGTCTGCGATCGCCGCTTGGAGAGCGCACATGAAAAACTTGCAATCGCATGGCAAGCATTCCGCGCTCCGCTGCGCGTCGCGGCTTAGCCAAGCCGTCCGGCCTGCTACTTCGAAGGACGATGTTTCCGCAGGGCCGCCAACGTCTTTTCGAACTCCGGCGGCAACGGGGCCGTCGCGGCGATGACTTCTTTCTTCTTGGGATGCAGCAGCCGAAGGCGATACGCATGCAGCGCCTGGCGCGGCATCAGCACCTCGTCGAGTGCGGGATCCAGCCGAGGGTCCACGTCGATCAGATTCAGATGATCGCGGCCCGAATAGATCTTGTCCGCGAGCACAGGGCAGTTGACGCTCGCCAGATGCACGCGAATCTGATGCGTTCGCCCCGTTCGCGGCTGCAAGCGAACGTAGGTGTAGCCGCGAAAGCGTTCCTGCACTTCGTAAAAGGTGCATGCTTCCTTGCCATGCTCCGGATCATCGGTCGCGACCATCTTGATGCGGTCGTGCGGGTGATGGCCGATTCGGCGTTCGATGTAGTCGCTGTCCCGATCGAGCACGCCGGACGTGATGGCGAGGTATTCCTTGAAAACCTTTCGGCTCTCGAACTGCATGCTCAAATCGCGATGCGTCGCCTCTTCTTTGGCGACGAGGATGACGCCCGAAGTGTCGCGGTCAAGCCGATGGACGATGCCGGGGCGATAGTCGCCGTTGTGTTTGCTGAGGTCCTTGAACCGAAACGCCAGCGCGTTGACCAGCGTGCCCGTCCAGTGCCCCTTCGCGGGGTGCACGACCATGTCGTAAGGCTTGTTGACGATCGCGAGGAATTCGTCCTCATAGAGGACTTCGAGCGACACGTCTTCGGGAACCACGGCGACGTGCGGCGGCTCGGGGAGCCAAATGCGGATATGGTCCCCCTGGCGAATCTTGTAGCTGGCTTTGCACGGCGCCTCGTTGATGACGACGCACTTGGCTTGGATGCACTTCTGCAGAATCGAGCGGCTGAAATCGGGGAAATGCTGGTGCAGATAATGATCGAGCCGCAGCCCCGCGGTTTTGTGCTGAACGACCATGTCCACGGCCCGGCCCACGCCAGGCTGGGGCGTGCCAATAGGAGGGACGATTTCGTCTTCTTCTTCGATCTCGATCAGCGTTTCGTCGGACATGGGGCTATTGTACGCCTCAAAGCCCAGGGGCGACCAAAGGGAGCTCCTGGGTTCATGCGTCCGGAACCCAGGAGCTCCCTTTGGTCGCCCCTGGGCTTGGAGAAAGCGCCCTTTACAACGCTTGTCGGCTGCACCATCATGAGTGAATAAGATCGTGGACATCCGGTGGCGGCCCTTGTCTTTCCTGGGCAGGCGGCCATAAGCTGATACGGTTCGCATCGGATGTCGGTTGGTTTCCGCAGCAGCGGGATGGTTTCCCCTGGCTGCGGTTTTGCGTTGTAACGGAACTTCGGAAAGGCCCGCTCTTGGAAGCGGGCCTTGCGTCCTGTTGGAGGATGGCCATGTCGCTCGATCGCAATCCGATGACCCGCGAAGGGTACGAGAAATTGATGGCCGATCTCGATCGGATGCAGAACTCCGAAATGATCGAAGTGACGCAACGAATCGCCACGGCCCGCGATCTGGGCGATCTCAGCGAAAATGCCGAGTATCATGCCGCGCGCGAAGATCAGGGCATGCTCCAGGCCCGCATCGATTCGCTCAAGGACAAACTGAGTCGCGCGACGATCATGGAGAAATCCACGGAGCCGAGCGACGTGGTCGTCTTCGGTTCGTGCGTGAAGGTCGTCGATCTCGATTTCGACGAAGAGGAAACGTTCGTGCTCGTCGGCGAAGGCGAAGCGGACCCGGACAAAAACCGCATCCTCGTCTCCAGCCCCCTCGGCACCGGCCTGCTCGGCAAAAAAGTCGGCGACCTCGCGGAGATCGAGGTCCCCAAGGGAAAGCTGCGATTCAAAGTCCTCGATATTTCCGTGGGCGACTGAGTTTGTTTCAAGTTTAGCGGGGAGGCGTAGGCGGCCAGTGATGCATGGGTCGCCTACGCCTCCCCGCTAAACTTGGCTGCTACCAGCGAAACCAGGTCAGCACCGTCTTCACGTCGCGCGGCGGGGCGGTCATCTCGAGGTGAAGGCCCGACGCATCCGCGGCGATGCCAAGCGATGTGACGCCATGCGTCTCGAACTCGCGCGGAATCGTGCCCTTCGTCAGGAACTCCAATCCCGGCTCCAGCGATACGTGAAACTCCGCAGAGCGGTTGGGGCTCGCGAACTTGCGGAACGACTCCAGATGCTTGGACGCCTCCAGGCCAGCGCGATTGCCGCGGACATTCGCCAAAGCGGATTCGAAGGGTTCGACGTCGCTGCCCAACCCGACGACGATCTGCTTTCCGACGACGGCGATCCGCATCTTGTCCCAATCCGGGCCGAGCAAGAACGTCATTTGCTTGACGGCGGCTTCCGTGGCGTTGACGAGGCGAATCTTCACCACATCGATGCTCGTTTCCTGTCGCTTCTCCGCCCCCGCAACGAACGTGAATCGGGGCCGCATCAGCGGGGTGGAACTCGCCAGGGCGCTCTTGCGCTGGATCTCCACCACCGCCTCGATCTGCTCACGCAACTTGCGAGCACGGCCTGCCAATTCCACATTGTCCGATGTTTCGGCCTTGCGCAAACGGCTTAAGGCGGGTTCGCCCAGGAGCAGCAGCTTCGTGTTGGCGCTCTGGCGAATGCGGTAAGCAGAATTGCCGAGGTCCGCGACGAGCTTGTCCAGGTCCAACTTCTCCGGCGCGTCGGGTCGCGTGAGGTCTTCGATTGAGCCGTCGGCGATGCGGGCGAGCGTTTTCATTTCGGCGAGGAACGCCTTGGGATCCTCCACATCGAAAATTCCGACCGTCGAGACCGCTCCCGGCGCCCCTTCCTTGGGGACATACGCGCCGAGCCGGCTCGCCTTCATCTTGCCCCACATTTCGCCGAAGACGGCGGAGTAGGTCGTGCGATCGCTGGGCGACACGAATCCGCCCGCCTCGAAGCTTTCGCGGATCAACGTTTCGAACATCAGCTTGCCGAGCGTTGCCGTAGTTCGCCCTTCGCCCGCATGCGCCTGGGCGATGAGCAGACGCCCCTCGGGCAGGCCGCGCACGTTGCTCGGTTTCCCCTCGTCGGCGAGTCGTTTGAGGAAGTCGCGGGCTGCGGGTTTCTCCCCGTCAAGAATGGCCGACGCGTTGATTTCGAGGTGATCTTCGAGCCGAACGCCGGCGAGCATGAACTTCGTTTCCTTGATCGCCTCGACCAAATCATTGCGAATGCGTTCGTCGTCGGGGTCTTTCTGCGTGCTTATTTTGTCGCTGACTTGGCCGATCAGCGTCCGAACGAAATCGTTGTCCATGCGCGGAGGGGCAACGATGATCAGGATGTCGGAACCTCCGAACCGCGTCCGCGTCGAGTCGCTTAACGCTTTGCTGAGGGGCCCCGCTTTCGCCCGATCCTTCAAGTTGCCTGCGTTTTCGCCGAAGTAGGCGAACTTGCCGTCGAGATGCACCGCGCCGACGAAGTTGTCTTTCTGCTTGGCAAGCACCTCGCCTTTCTCGAGCGAGGCTTTTTCAAGCTTCATTTCCTTGGCGAGTGCGGCGGCGTCTTTGATGGGCGCCGCCACCACCACGCGCCGAATCAGGTTGTCGAGTTGCACAGTCTCTTTGAGATCGGGCCGATTCCAGAAGATCGCGGCTGGCCCGTTGTAGTCGGGCGAGTTCTTGAGCCCGATGAACGTCATGCCCCAGTCGAGCGCGTCGGACGGCTTCAGGCCCACCTGATAGTCCGTCCGCTTCAGGAAGCTCTCCCCCTTCTTCTTGACGAGATCGATGCCGGTCAGCGCGATGCCGATCCCGGTGGTGTCGGGAAGAATATCGAGGACGGTCTGAGCCGAGGCTAGATCCGCCAGCAGCAGAACGCCGACCAACGCGTAGGTTCGCATGATGCTTCTCCACGAAAGCGGTCAGACTATCCGTGAGTCGAGTTCGACCTATGTAGCCCTCTCGCTCCGCGAGAGGTAAGCGGCAGCGCGTCATGCGATCGCATGGCATTTATTCGCTATCCTCTCGCGGAGCGAGAGGGCCACATAGAAGCAGCAGTCCCTGCGGGACCGCCTCCTCATCCCCGGCTTCCTCTCCCCCAAGGGGAGAGGGGAGAAATCAACCAGCAGCCTTGGCTGCTTCCATTTGCTTTTGGATGCCTTCCAGTTGCTCCGGCGTGGGCTCCTTCGTCGTGCGGCATTTGGGCCAGCCGGTGCAGCCGAGGAAGAAGCCGCCGTCCCGTTTGCGGGTGCGGACGGCCAGGTTTTTCCCGCAGTTCGGGCAGCTTTCGCCGACGTCGATCTTGATCGGCGCTTTCTTGGGCGGAGCGTCGGGGATCAAGTGCTTCAGCTTTTCGCGAAGCTCGGCGTTGATCGACTTCGTCCCGCGGCACTTCGGATAGCTGCTGCAACCCAGGAAGGGGCCGCGCCAGCTCATCTTGATGAGCATGGGACTGTTGCACTTCTCGCAGACGATGCCCGTGTCGGCGGGCTTGACCGGGTTCCCTTGTGCGTCCGCATCCATCGCGTTTTTGCACTTGGGGTAGCCGGAGCACGCGAGGAACTGCCCGCGCGGACCTTGCCGAAGCAGCAACGGTTTGCCGCACTTTTCGCAAACATGCTCGGTGGGCCGGCTCGCGGCGACGGCTTTCCCCGCCGCGTCGAGCACGACCTTCATCTTGCATGTTTCGCAACGCAGATAGGTTCCGCGCGGCCCCGTGTGCTCCATCAGCACTTCGCCGCAGTCGGGGCACTTGTGCTCGGTCGTCTTCGGCGGCTCAGTCGGTTCGTTTCCGCCGGCCCGCTTGATGTAGCTGCACTCGGGATGTCGGCTGCAGCCGAAGAATTGGCCGAACTTGCTGAACCGTTTCGCGAGCGGAGCCTGGCATAGCGGGCACTTCTCGGCGTCCGCGAGCATCTTCGTCTCGGCGGTTTTGATCGCCTGGCTGAAGGGCTCGTAGAACTCGGCAAGCACTTCGTTTCGCTGGAACTTCCCCGTCTCGATCTGATCGAGTTCCTCTTCCATGCGGCGGGTGAATTTCAAATCCATGACCTGGGGGAAATGCTCGATGAGCAGACCGTTCGCCTTACGGCCCAAAACGGTCGCGAAGAATCGGCGTTCCTTCAGTTCCACGTAGGTGCGTTCGACGATCTTGCTCATGATCGCCGCGTAGGTGGACGGCCGGCCGATGCCCTCTTTCTCGAGCGTCTTCACCAGCGACGCCTCGTTGTAGCGCGGCGGCGGTTCGGTGAAGTGCTGCGATGCGGCGAGGTTGAGCGGGGCGAGTTTTTCCTTCTCTTTGAGCGGCGGAAGCAGCGTGTCTTCCGACTTTCCCGGAACGAGCACCCTGCGGAAGCCATCGAACTTCAGCGTGCGCCCCGTCGCTTTGAACACCGCCTTGCCCGCGGCGATTTCGACGCTTGTCACCGCGAACACGGCGGGCTTCATCTGGCAAGCGACGAAGCGGTTGTAGATCAGCGTGTACAACTTCAGCTCTTCCGCCGTCAGGTACGGAGCAACCCGTTCCGGCGTGTAGGCGACGTCGGTGGGGCGAATCGCTTCGTGGGCGCCTTGCGCGTCTTTCGACGATTCGTACTTCACCGGCGCGTCCGGCAAATACGGCTTGCCGTAGGTGGATTCGATGAACCCGCGGCATGCGGTCACCGCGTCGTCGGAGAGACGCGTGCTGTCGGTACGCATGTAGGTGATGAGGGCGACCGAGCCTTCGGAGCCCATTTCCTTGCCTTCGTACAGCTTCTGCGCGATCGTCATCGTCCGCTTGGCGGCGAAGCGAAGGCGCAGCGATGCCTGCTGCTGCAGCGTGCTGGTGGTGAACGGCGCCGGCGGGCGTTCCTGCCGATCCTTCTGCTCGATCTTGGAAACGAGCCACGCGGCCTTTTCCAGTTCGCGGACGATCGGTTCCGCCTGCGCCTGGCTGGTGGCCTCGAACTTCTTGCCGTCCCATTCCGCGAGGTCGGTTTGGAACGCGCCGTCCGGCACTTCGTCGGTCTTCGTCGCCTTGACTTCGCCGTCCTTGCCGTCCCCTTCTTCTTCCGCGATGTCGGCTACCTGCTTCTTGGCCGACGACTTCTTGATCTTGGCAACGACTGCCGGAGCGGCGCCCAGGGATTCGGGGCGGACGATCGCGAAGACCTTCCAATATTCTTCGGGGACGAATCGCTCGATTTCGTCCTCGCGTTCGCAGATCAGTCGAACCGCGACCGACTGCACGCGGCCTGCGGACAGCTTCTCCGCCATGGTGCGGGAAAGAAGCGGGCTGAGCTGGTAGCCCACGATGCGGTCGAGAAATCGACGCGCTTCCTGAGCGGCGACGAGTTGATCGTCGATCTTCCGCGGTTCGGCGAATGCCTTCTCGACGGCCTTCTTCGTGATTTCGTTGAAGGTGACGCGCTGCACCTTGGCGTCCTTGAGGCCGAGGGCTTCGCGAAGATGCCAGGCGATCGCTTCGCCTTCGCGATCCGGGTCAGGCGCCAGGTAGACCATCCCCGCGGCCGATGCCCGCTTCTTGAGGTCGGCGATCAGTTCGCGGCGATCGTCGAGCACGCGATACGTGGCGGTCCACCCGCCTTCGATGTCGATGCCGAAGCGGCTTTTAGGCAGATCGCGGACGTGCCCCTTGCTGGCCACCACTTCGTAGTCAGGGCCAAGGTACTTATTGATGGTCTTGGCCTTCGCCGGG
Organism: Gemmataceae bacterium; assembly: GCA_019748295.1. GTDB lineage: Bacteria > Planctomycetota > Planctomycetia > Gemmatales > Gemmataceae > JAIEPT01. The sequence continues at coordinate 14,718 of JAIEPT010000382.1, forward strand.
GATTCGACGATGACCAGGTTCTTCTTTTTCTTCCGTGCGGCTGCCATTCAGCACTGCTCCTGACGAACAAGTCGTGCTAACCGACGAACAAGTGGTGCTAACCACAGAGGCACAGAGGACACAGAGAAAGCAGGAGATCAAGATGAGAGAATGAAGAATGGGCACGCAAGCAGATGCATTTCCATTCTTACTTCTTCGTTCTCCGATTTCCGATCTCCGATTCTCCTACCTTTCTCTGTGCCTCTGTGGTTAGAAACTGCTTCGAATCTCCGGCGAGATCGGCCGGGGATCGCGTCTCGTTACCAATACTATGGAAGCGAGGCAAATCGGTGTGGCCTGAGGGGGCCTTGCCTGTACATTGTTTCTTTGCTGCGACGTTGACTGGCGTTGAGCCTGACCGCAATTTCGCTACAATCGTTTTTTTGGGTCAGCTTCGCCAAACACCCATACTACATGGTTTGCGGGCGAGTCAAGCCCTCGCCCCTGCGACGGACGCCGGACAGGATGTCCTAAACCGAGGTTGTAAATGGCCTTCAATCCGTTCGAAAGCTTTCGCAAGCACCAAAAATTCGTGATGGCGGGCGTCCTGCTGATCTCCATGGTCACCTTCGTCCTCTGCTCCGGCGTAGGCAACAAAGGCAGCGAAGGCGAACTCGGCGAAATGATCCTGCGAGCCTTCCGGCCTCGCGGCGAAGTCTACGCCACTTTCAACGGCAGCAATCTCTACGTCGAAGAAGTGAACAAGCTCCGCGATCAGCGAAACCTCGCCAACACCTTCATGACCACGGCGAAGAAAATCGCCCTCCAACGCGTCGAAAACGGCATCAAGGAAGGCAAACTCGAGCAGAAGGGGAAGGACATCCTCGATGCGATGCGCTCCGCCTTCGAGTTCCAGATGCGCCGCAAGCAGCACTTCGAGGGCGGCGTGAAGCTGCAAGACGTCCTCGACTTCAAGGCCTGGCTCGCGGAAGCTGATCGCCTCAACATCACGATGCCGCCCCAGGTAGTGCAGAGCATGGTGTTCGCTGAACTCCTTTCCGCCCCCGATGTTCGCGATCCTTACCACTTCAATCCCAACGACTACTTCGCCGCCCAAAACGATGCTCTCGCCCAGTATCGCCAGTTCGGCGCCCAGGGACTCACGAAGGCGCTCGGCGACGAATACCGCGTTCGCATCGCCCAGCTCGCGCTAGCCAAGGTGCAGCCGTTCCAGCTTCAGCTCGAGAGCAAGGAAGCGGGCCGCATCGTGTTCGATGCTCAGCCCCGTGCGCTGCCGACGCCCGAGGAAATGTTCCAGTTCTACCGCGAGAAGGTGAGCCCGCAGCAGGTATCCATGTTGCCCGTGCGGGCGGATGCGTTCCTCAAGGGGATCGAAGAGCCTTCCGAAGCCCAGCTCACGGCTTTGTTCAACGAAGGCCGACTCTCGAAATACGATCCGCATTCGGACAAGCCCGGCTTCGAGCAACCGCTGCGGGCGAAGTACGCCTATGTGACCGCCGACCCCGATTCGGCCGCCTACAAGTCGCTTGCCAAGACCTTGATTTACGCCCGTGATTTCCCCGTGACGGCGTTTTCGCCGGCGGCTCCGCAGGCTTATCTCTTGCGTCTCGCGGCCGGCCCTGCGCTTCGCGAAGCGGCCCTTCAGGAAACCTACGAGCAGAAGCTGCAAAACCCGAGCTATCGTGCGCCGTCCTTGGGCAGCAGCAACCTGCCGCTCCACCTCGCGCTCTTCTATTCGTTCCAACGACCGGAAACGATGGCGACGCTGACCGCCGGACTTGCGGATCCATCGTTCGGCTTCGCCGCATTGCCGATGATCGCGGCACCGGATCTGAAGACGAATGCCGCGGCCATTCAGTCCGCCGTCGTCGTCGAGGCGAAGCGGCGCGTGCCGGCTTACGCGACTCTTGTCGCCAGCAGCACCTCGTCCCCCTTCACCTACCTTGCTCTCAACGAAGCCATTGAGGAGGACCGGTCGCGTCCCTTCCTTCCGCTCGACATCGTTCGCGATAAGGTCGAGAAGGTGCAGGAACGGAGCATCGCGATCCGCTATGCGGTGGAGACGATCGTCGATCTTCGCCGCAAGATCGAGGCGCTGCCGCAGCAGAACAACAAGGCTCAGCTCGAACGAGCATTAGCCCCCTACATCGCCGACAATCGCGTCGAACTGAAGCAGACGGAAAAGGGCTATTCGCGTTACGAAATCGCGAACGCCAAGGAACTCGAACCGCTGCAGAAGGCGTTCGAGAAGGAAGTCGATCGCATCAACATCATCGAAGGCCGCGGCATGCTCAGCGCCACGGGCCAGATCAACGCTCCGATCGAGAAGGGAGACTTCTGGAAGCTGTTCTTCGACAGCAGCGAGCGTTTTTCGGTGGCTGGCGCCCCTTACGGCCCCAAGCCGTTTCCGCCGGATCTTTCCCCGGCTCAAGCATACATTCGCAACAAGGCGGCCTTCGAGCAGAACGCCATGATGCGGGGCTTCGACCCGGCCCTCACCCAATCGGTGGTGACGGTTCTCGAACGGAACGACGAATCGCAACTCCGCATTCCGACGATCGCGTTCGCGGAAAAGCCGTTCCTGCTTTGGAAGGTTGAGGAACAACGGCCTTACTTCCCCGAAACGCTCGCCGAAGCCAAGGATCAGGTCACGCAAGCGTGGAAGTTGATTCGCGCCCGCGACCTCAAGGCTCTCCCCTTCGCCGAGAAAATCGCCCGCGAACTGATCGCCGGCAACCAGCAGCTCATCAAGACTCGCCTCGATCAGGAAGCCGCCCAACTCGGCGCCAAGACGGCCACGCTCGGCGTTGCCGACTACACGCCCGGCCCGGCCGGCTCGCTGGAGCCGTTTCGCCTTCAAAAGGGATTGCTCGACGATCCTCGGGACGACATCGCCAACCATATTCTCGCGGTGATCGATCTGAAGAAGCCGCTCGAATACGGCATTCCCGCTGTGGACGCCCTTAACAAGAGCCTCTACGACGTCGTTTCGACTCGCGAAAAAGAACCTCGCGGCAAGTTCGTGCAGATCATCCCGAACAAGCCGCGCACGGTCTACTACGTGGTCGCGAGTCAGCCGGCCGAGAGCTTCGGCGAGCAGTTTGCCGCGTTCCGCGAATCAATGTCGCGTCTCCCCTTCATGGCTCAGTTCGCCCGTCAAAACGGCGGCCAGGGCCTGCCCCGCGAACTCACCACGCGGGCCATGGAATCCGAAGGCAAGGAAGTCTACGACGCGATCCTCGATCAGCTTCGCAAGAACTACCGCGTGAAGATCGAAGCCAGCGAAAAAACCCGCAGCACCTTCGACGCCGACAACACTGGCGGCGGCGGCGCGTAAGCGCGAGAGAGTTGATTCGAGAAAGTAGAGAGTAGAGAAGACAGGTTTTCCCGGAGACGCCCTCTCGATGACCCCGACGCTTGCCGCCGTCATTGCCGTCGCCGCATGCCTGGGCGTCTTTCTCCTTTATATCCTCGTGGTATCCGGAGGCAGTATCGGTCGATTCTTCGAGTCGCGCCGCCTCGCCAATCGCTGGCTCAAGGATCCCGTTTTCGCTGCCAAGGTCGATGCCCTCGGCGGCCCACCCGTGAAACCGACGCCGCCCAAACCGTCCGGCGAACCGCTTCGCTTGCTGGCTCTTCTGCAACGCGAAGGACGCCTTCTCGATTTCCTCCTCGAAGACATCCAGGCGTATCCCAACGATCAAATCGGAGTCGCCGTCCGCGACATCCACGCGAATTGCCGCAAAGCGATCCAGGATCATCTGACGCTCGAACCCGTCATCGCGAAAGAAGAAGGCGCCCCGGTCGATATCCCCGCCGGCTTCGATCCCAGCGCCATCCGCCTCACCGGCAACGTGACCGGCATTCCCCCCTTCCGCGGCGCCCTCACCCATCACGGCTGGCGCGTCAAGGACCTCAAGCTCGCGAAACCGCCCGAAGGCCAAGACGAGTTCGTCGTCCAACCCGCCGAAGTCGAACTGTCGTAAACCCACTGCGGGACGCGCTGTAGGGAACGCCCTCCGTGGCGTTCCGCGGGACGGGACGCGCACATCCCCTTTGTTCTTCTCGCAGGTCTTCCGCTTGCGGCTTAGCGTTCGCTTGAACAATCCGGATCGCTAAGCCGCAAGCGGGGATCGCGGATTGTGGACACTCGGGGATGTACGCGCCCGGTCTTGCGGAACGCCACGGAGGGCGTTCCCTACAGCGCATCATGTTGTCGCAAGGTCCCTCATTCGCTGGCGTTTTCCGCGGCTTTTCCTAAAATCCCCGTTCCCACGGTGAATGAAACCTCTGAAGGAAGTCCGTCCATGCGCAAGATCAAGATCGGCAACATCGAAGAGAACGTCGTCGAACGGGCCGATTATCCCGCCGAGAAAATCAAGTCCATCCTCAAGGACGAAACCGTCGCCATCCTCGGCTACGGCGTCCAGGGCCGCGGCCAATCGCTCAACCTCAAGGACAACGGCGTCAACGTCATCATCGGTCTGCGCCAGGGCGGTCGTGGGTGGGATCTCGCCCTGCAGGACGGCTGGGTTCCCGGCAAAACCCTCTTCTCGATGGAAGAATCCGCCCAGAAGGGCACGGTCATCCAGTACCTGCTCTCCGATGCAGGCCAAAAGGAATACTGGCCCACGCTGAAGCCGCTGCTCACCAAGGGCAAGGCCCTCTACTTCTCGCACGGCTTCTCCATCGTCTTCAAGGAACAGACCGGCGTGGTTCCGCCGCCGGACATCGACGTCGTCCTCGTCGCCCCGAAGGGCTCGGGCACCACGGTTCGCCGACTCTTCCTCGAAGGCCGCGGCATCAACAGCAGCTTCGCCGTCCACCAGGATGCGACGGGCCGCGCGAACGACCGCTGCCTCGCCCTCGGCGTCGCCATCGGCTCGGGCTACCTTTTCGAGACCACCTTCCAGAAGGAAGTCGTCTCCGACCTCACCGGCGAACGCGGCGTACTCATGGGAGCCATCTACGGCCTGTGGCTCGCCCAGTACGAAGTGCTCCGCGAACACGGCCATTCGCCTTCGGAAGCGTTCAACGAAACGGTGGAAGAAGCAACCCAGAGCCTCTACCCGCTGATTGCCGAGAACGGCATGGACTGGATGTACGCCAACTGCTCCGCCACCGCCCAGCGCGGCGCCCTCGATTGGTACAAGCGATTCCGCGACTGCTCCAAGCCGGTCTTTGAGCAGCTTTATCAAAACGTCGCCAATGGCAACGAAACCAAGCGAGTGCTGGAGGCGAACAGCCGCAAGGATTACCGCGAACAGCTCGAGAAGGAGCTGAAGGAAATCGCCGCCAGCGAAATGTGGGAAGCCGGCGCCGTCGTCCGCTCGTTGCGTCCGGAGCGGGCTTCGAAGTCGAAGGGTTAGAATTGTCTGACGAGCCACGAAGAGGCCGCGTGGAAATGCCACGCGGTCTCTTTCTGTTCCAGTTGCCACGACGTGTTCGCAGATGTTTGCTAGGCAATCTTCAGAAGGCGACACGTTTCTTGATAACTGGGTTCCAGCGGAAGTTCGATGTGCAGTTCCGGCGACAACCAAATGGGAAGCGTCGGCAGCGGTTTGCCGACGGCCAGCGGAAAAAACCAAGCATCAAGCATCGTGCTTTTCCTCTTTGGCTTTCGGCCTCGCAGCGACACGACATACACGATGGGCATCGATTCGCTGAGCTGCGGGTCGGACAGGCCGAGACGGGCGAGCAACTCGACATACAGATTGGATTGTCGCGAGGTGACGATATCGACGATCGCCACGCAAACATCCTGCCGTAACAAGGCAGCCGCCTTGCTGACGAATTGGTCGCGCGTCTCCGGCCGATCCTTATTCGCCGGGCTCACGATCTCGATCGCGGCAACCAAGGTCCGCTCCCGCTCGGCATCGTGGATGCGAACCTCGTATTCATCCAAGGTGGAGAGGTCGGCGGGAATGGTAAACGGGGGAGCAAGCGTAGCCGTACCCCCTTCGCGTTCCATGCCGACCCGCGGGCGGTCGTCGTTCTCGAGCATCGAGACATCGACTTCGAACGGCGCCGGATGATAGACCTGAGGCAGCTGAAGCCGAACCGCGAGAAGGGCCGTGAACGGCCCTCGCCGTAGAAACAAGATTCGGCCCGGAAAACCCGCCGTCAACGGCGGGCCTGGACGCTTCGCGAAAGCCCCGTGAACGGGGCTCGGCCTGCGAATGAGGTCCACCGAGAAGTTATCGTTCCGCCGTCCGAACACACGAACGCCGCGAAGAACGCCACGCCCAGACTGAGCCCCGTTCAACGGGGCTGGGAAGCAGATTACGTCCGTCTCATCTTTTCTTCGGCAGTTGTGCACAGCGGAGAGGAGAAGGTTTGCAGGTTTGCAGCGTTTGCAGCCACCTTACCAAAACACGACGGCGGCGAGTTTTGTCCCCGAAGGGGGGTCAACTCACCGCCGATTTGTTTCAGAGATCGTTCGAGGTTACATCATAGGCCGCGGGTTCATGCGGACGAGGCGGAAGGTCGGGCCGGCGCCGACGTAGGCTCCAAGAGCAGCGCACAGCATCGAGAGCCAGGTGCCGCCGAAGACGTACCACGCGGTTCGTTTGGCGCCTTGTTGAATTTGTTCGCGGGTTTGCGGATCTTGTGCCTTGTTGGCGACATCGGTTGCCGCTTGCTTGCGCCACTGGTCCAGTTGCTCGGGGTTGACGCCTGCGTCACGTGCGGCTTGCTGCCAATCCGAACGCGAAGTGTTCTGCGCAACCGTCGTCATATCCATAAGGCCGTTGTAGCCGGCGCGGATGCCGGAAGCGGTCATCATGATGAGCACGCCTGTGACGAACGCCCACATGATCACGCCGTAGACGCAGGCTTCCACTTTGTTCTCGCCGACGGTGAATAGGCTCGTCACCAAGCCGCCGACGAAAAAGGAAGCGGCAACGACGATGACCGCCCAGATGAGAGCAGTGTTCCTCAAGGTGTCGGATTGCACGTTGTCGCTCATTTGCAAGCCGACCGCGGCGCCGAGGACGGTCAGCAACACGTGCATTGCCAAGGCCAAAAAGCTGCCGGCGAGGATCGCACCCCAACTGATGCGGGAACCGACGGAGACAAGATCTTCCGCCTGAGGCGAGTCGCCATGGGTCGTTGCAGTTGCCATTGAAACCTCCGAAGAGAAAGAGACGCGTCCCAGTCGGCAAAATGCCGGCTAGCGACCGCAACCGCCAAAGAGGAACGCCAGGAGAACGAAGGGGAGCGGCAGGCCGAGCAGCATGGCGGCGAGGCCCCAGCGAAGGTTTCCGAGACGCTGCATGGTGGTGCCGAAGAAGCGGGAACGAATCAGGTACATGGCAATCTCCTGCGAGAGGGCTTTTCTTGATTGGTAATCCGGTCGAAACGGATCAAACGCAAAGACGATGCCAAAAACGCCCTGTAGTCGAAACGCCCCACGAATGTCCGGTCCGCGTGCTGTGGCGGCGTTCAAACAGCCGAAATTCGCCCCTTAATTCGCCCCTTTCGTGGGCAATTCGTTTCGCAATCAGAGAGAAAAGGGGGCGTTGAATCGCAAGCGACGAATTGGCGAACTGGACGGAGCGTGACGGCTGCCGTCAAAATCGGCTTGGGCCGCAAAAAGAGCAAAGTCCGAAAAGTCGGCTGGTCGATGTATGGCGTGTGCAGGGCAAGGTGCGTTTCGCTCTTCGGAAACGCGTGCCCGCCGGAGGAATCGCCGCAATGGGCGCACGCGCTTGGATCGCCTGGACCGTCGCGATGGCTTTGGCCTCGCCGTGCCTGGCCCAGGATGCGCGCCCGCCGGATGACGGAACCGTCCTTGAGTTCCGCAGCGCCAAGCCGGTTGCCCCGGCGCCAAGACCCCCGACCCCGCAACCCACCCCCGTCGCGCGAACGTTCGCCAATGCGATGCCGACGATCCACGTCGGCAGGCCGCAGCCGTTGCCGCATTTCGGAATGGAAGAAAGTCAGGATGAACCCGGACAGCCGCCGCGTCCGGCGCCGATCACTCCGCCGCCGCTTGCCGGCGACCCGCCGCGATTTCGAACCGGCGTCGTGCCTCAGGCTCCCGTCAGCACCCCCGTGCTGGTCGAATCGAATGCGCCCATCGCCGAGTGGGCCTCATCGCTGAATCGGCCCGCCGCCATGGCGAATCCCTTCTGGGTTCGCGGCGAATACTGGCTGGGTTGGATCGAAGGGATGCAATTGCCGGCCCTCGTCACCACAAGCACGCCGGGCACGCCCCGCGCCTCGGCGGGTCTTTTGGGCAATCCCAATACCGAGTTCGTCATCGCCGGCAGTGCCGCAGGTGGAACCCGCTCCGGCTTCAAGTTCGACACCGGCTTCTGGTTCCCTCGCAACGATCAACTTGGCCTTGAAGCCGGCGTCTCGATGCTGGAGAGCCGAACCACGATCTTCGGGGCCCGTTCCGACGGAACGCAGATCCTCGCTCGCCCGTTTTTCGACATCGTCAACACGACCCAGCAGGCCATCCTCGTCGGCTTCCCCGGCGTCTCCGCGGGGCGCATCGACGTGTCGGCAACCTCCGGCAACTTCTACGAAGGGCATCTCGACCTGATCGAACGCACCGTGGACAACGGCAGCTTCCGTGCGGAATCGATCCTGGGCTATCGCTTTTACCGATACGACGAACGCGTTACGATCCAGCAGGTCGCGTTGCCGCAGGAAGCTGCCTTCATCCCGGGAACGGTGATTCAATCGTTCGACGACTTCCGCACGCGGAACGAGTTCCACGGCGTCGATATGGGCGTGCGATTCCGATTTCTCTTGAGCGAAGATTGGTCCCTCGGCCTGCTCGCCAAAGTCGCCGTGGGCCGAGTTTCGCGCGAAGTCGATGTTGCAGGCGGCCAGCAAGCGTTCGTTCCCGGCCAGACTGCGGTCGTTCAGCAAGGGGGCGTTCTCGCTCTGACCAGCAACATCGGGTCACGCGGCAAAACGGACTGGTCCGTGCTCCCCGAGTTCGGCGTCAACCTCGGCTATCAGATGACCTCGAACTTGCGATTCACGCTCGGCTATTCGCTCCTGGTGATGCAGGGCATTTCCCGGGCATCCGATCAGATCGACGTCAACGTGAACCCCGCGCTGCTCCCGCCATCCGCAGGAACCGCCCCCGCATTCCCCGGCCCGCTTCTGCGCCGCGACGACGTGTGGATTCAGGGCCTGCGATTCGGGCTCGAATACGAGTTTTAGTCCTGGCTCCCCTCTCCCCTTTGGGGTGAGGGGAGAGAGCGGTGCATCCTCTTCATTTGATGCGACAAGCCCCACCGTAAGCGCTAGCGCACGGTGGGGATCAGACCGCGGCCTGATCCCCTGGGTGCGCTGCGCTTACCCTGGGGCTTGGCGGAAAGCAATAATTGTAAGGAGCCAGAATCAGTCGGCGGCCCAGAAGCGGAGGATGCACCAGATCGCCTGGAACGCGTCCTTCAGGCCGATCTTTTTGCCTTCCTGATACGTCCGCGGGTGATAGGAAACCGGAACTTCGAAGATGCGCCAGGTCAAATGCTTGCGGGCGACCTTGGCTGTGAACTCTGGTTCGAAGCCGAAGCGGTTCGACTTCAGGTCCATCGTCGCCAGCACTTCGCGGCGAAACGCCTTGTAACACGTCTCCATGTCCGTAAGCGACAGGTTCGTGCAGAAGTTCGAAAGACGCGTCAGAAACTTGTTGGCAACGGATTGCCAAAAACCTTGAACACGCCGCGCTTCATGCAGATACCGGGAACCGAAAACGACGTCGGCGTCGCCATCGAGGATCGGCTGAAGCAACCGCGGAAAGTCAGCCGGATCATACTCGAGATCGGCATCTTGCACGACGACGACATCGCCCGTTGCTCGGGCAAAGCCGGCACGAAGCGCGGCGCCTTTCCCCATGTTTTGCGGTTGGCGGATCACGTGGTGCCCGCGCAGTTCCATTTCGGCGAGGATGGCGGGAGTGCCGTCGGTGCTGGCGTCGTCCACGAAGATGATTTCCTTCGGGATCGGCTCCTCCTCGACGCGCCGCACCACTTTGGCCAGCCAGCGTTCCTCGTTGTAGACGGGAATCACCACCGACAACTTGAAGTCGGCCGGGATGGGCCGAATGCCAAGTCGGCGGCAGGCGGTTTCGCCGAGAAGATTTTCGAGAATCCACGCACGATCGAACGCCGAGAGGGCAGGATCTTCGAGCGTGGAAACGCGGAGGGCGGCATCATTGGGCGATTGAAAATTCATCCGTGGCGCATCCTTGCGAACTACGGCTGGTCAAGTCGCCTTTTCGTCAAAAACCAGAAGCGGGTCAACCTCAATCGTGCCGCTTCTCTGACCGGTTGTGTCGCTGCGCTCAACCACCGGACGTGGTTGAGTGCATTGGGAACCTAGGCAAAGACGGCGGAAGGTATCGACAACGCCGTGATCGAAACGGCTCGGAGCATGAAACTTCGCCGTCGGTGGGCGACGGCAAGCACGGGGATGTCCGATGGTAAGAGAGACTACGGAAAAGGAAAGCGGCTTTCCCCCGCCGATCCGTTTCCTCGCCCCAGCGAACCGGGAGCGTCGAGTATAATTCCAAAGCGGATCCCCCTCAGACGGCTATGCCCCGTGCGGCACGTCGTTCGCGGGTCCGCTTCCCGTTGACACCCATTGCCCCAATTTGGGATAACCCGTGTTCGCGGCGTTTCGGATTCGAACGTCGCGGCGTCGCCCGACGAATGGATTCGTCCCCCTAGCAAAGGTTTGCGTCATGGAGCAGGAGCGGAAGGCATCGCCCGCCCCCGAGTCGGTTACGCACTCGGCCCCTCGCCGAATCCGCCCCATCGCGGGCAAATTCGTGCTCATCGCCGCGCTCGCAGGCGCATTGTTGGGCGGATTGACCGTCGCCCACCGCTTCGCGTTCGCGGCCCCGGAACCCGAGGAAATCCCGCCTATCCCGGCCATGTTCCAGGGATGGACGACGCCTGATTTCGTCTTGTTCGTCAGCGGGCAAACGCACGGCTATCTGCAGCCCTGCGGTTGCTCTCGTCCGCAAATGGGCGGGCTGGTTCGCCGTTACAACTTCATGGAATGGCTCAAACGCGAAAAGAAGTGGACTGTCGTCCCCGTCGATTTCGGCGAGATCATCGCGGATAAGAGCGCCAACGAACGTCAGACGGCGATCAAGTTCGAGACGAACATGAAAGCGCTGGAAGTCATGGGTTACGCAGCCTATGGCCTGGGCGAAACCGAGGTCAAGTTCGGACTGCTGAACGCGCTCATCGCGACTTCCAACATCGACCTCAAGCGTCCCATTCCTTTGGCGCTGAACCTTGATCAGGCTTCCAAGAAAGGCGAGACGTACTTCGACCTCAATGTCCGCCAGTATGTCGTGGTCGATACGCCGAAGATCAAGGTCGGCATCACCAGCGTCGTCGGTCCGACGGTGGCGGCGTCGGATCCCGCCGTCAAATTCAACAACAACGGCCAGATTATCCCGCCCGGTCTGGCTGCGATGAAGAAGGACAAGGCGGAGTTTGTCGTCATGATGTATCAGGGGAAAGACAAAGAAGCGGGACTCTGCGCGAAGTTTTGTGCGGACGTCGCCAAAAAGCAGCCTCCCGCCGCGGCCGCCGCGGTTCCGGTCCACCTCATGATCCATGCGGCTGAGGAAGAAGAGCCCCCTGGAGCGTTGACGCCGATCGGCTCGACCAGCCTGCTGACGATGGGGCACAAAGGCCGTTACGTGGGCGTGGTCGGAGTGTGGAAGAACGCCATGGGCGGCTTCGATACGAAGTATCAACTCGTCCCCATGGGCGAAGAGTGGATCACGCCGAATGCGAAGATTGCCGGCCATCCCGTCATGAAACTCATGGAGACCGAGTTCGCCGAACGCGTCGCCAAGCAGGGGCTCGCGAACCTATTTCCGCGCAACTCCCATATCACGCAGCTTCAACTACAGGCGAAAGACGTCAACGCGAAGTACATCGGCTCAGCGGCTTGTGCCAATTGCCATCCATTCGCAGATCAGGTGTGGGCGAAGACTGGCCACGCGCATGCCTTCCAAACGCTGGTGGATGCCAAGAATCCTGGACACCGTGAGAAGGATGGCGAATGCATTGTCTGCCATACTGTTGGCTTCATGAACCACACCGGCTATCTCGATAAGGCGAACACGCCAAAGATGAACGCGAAGCTCATCGACGTGGGTTGCGAATCCTGCCATGGACCCGGCAGCATGCATGCGAACGACCCCGACAACAAAGACTATTACAAGTTCATGAATGCGTTCGCCAAGCATCACAATCCAAACCTTCCAGAGAAATCCCGCATGCAACGGCTCGACGACTTCTGCCAGAAGTGCCATGACATCGACAACGACGTGAACTGGGGCAAGGTGCCGTTCGAAAAGAAGTGGGCGAAGATCGCCCATCCGACGCCGAAGGCGGGGGCTCAGCCCGCCGTGCAAGGCAAGGACAAGGACGCTCCGCCGAAGATCGTCGAGAAGTAGTAAGGCGGCGTGTTGCAGGAAACGCCCTCCGTGGCGTTCCGCCGATCTGGACGCCTCCGAGTTTCCCAAAAATTCCGCGGTTGCCTCTCGAGGGAACTTGTCTCGAATCTCCGTCTTCCGCTTGCGGCTTAGCGAGACCAGGGCTTTCTCCGAACGCTAAGCCGCAAGCGGAAGACGGAGATTCGAAACAAGTTCTAAGCCGCAAGCGGCGACCCATTGCATGAGGTTCGCATGGAGATCGTCGGCATTGGGACCGACATCGTCGAATGCGTTCGCATCGGCAGGATGATCGAAGAGCATGGCGAGCAGTTTTTCAATCGCGTCTTCACGCCGCGCGAAGTCCGCTATTGCCAGTCGCGCAAGCATGCGACCGAACACTTCGCGGGACGCTGGGCGGCCAAGGAAGCGATCCTCAAATGCCTCGGCACCGGCTGGCGGAAGGGCATCTGCTGGACCGACATGGAAATCTACAACGAGCCCGACGGCGCTCCTCGTCTCTTCCTCTGCGGCGAAGCCGGCGCCCAGGCGGATCGCCTCAACATCACCGATATCCACATCACCATTTCCCATTGCCGCGAATACGCGACCGCTTACGCCCTCGCCGTCGCCGGCGCCTCGCCGCGTCGCCTGACTCGCGTCCGGCCTGAACATTGAGCGGCGCGACGATCAGGGTGTCTTCACGACATGGACCCCCTTCTTCTTCAGAGCATCTTCCAGCTTGGCCCGATCCGTTTTCTCAGGCTGAATGAGGGCGACCACTTTGCCGTCGCGAAAACTCGCGAACGCCTGTTCGACGCCATCCAGCTTGTAGACGGCTTCATAGGCCGCCAGGGTGCACGCCTTGCAATCGAGTCCCTCGACGGGCACTTCGATCCGCGTCAGCTTTTCGGCCGGGATCGTTCGCAGCGGCTTGATGCCGAAAGTGCTGTTCGAGGCCGTTCGCACCATGTTGTCGAATCGTTCAATGACCTGATTCGGTTTGGCGCCCGGAAAGACCTGGGCGGCCACATACTCCACCGTGATCTCCGCGCTTTCGAAGTCGATGGCGACAAGCGTCACCTGGGGAATCTTCTCGAACGTCTCCTTCAGGTCCGCCTCGCGCTCCGCCATGAACAACCCCGTCACCTGATGCTTCTCCCGCACCGGTTCATCCTTCGCGCCCTTCTTCTCTTGAGCGACCGCGAATGGGAGTGGGATTAGAGACAGAATCATTACGTACAGAATCATGAAAACAAGCGCTTTAGTTCGCAGCATCATCTTTCACCACCCTATTGATCGAAACTTTTTCCAATGATTCCGTACGTAATGATTCTGTCAAGCACATCCGAACTACCTAGTTGCGAAGAGGCGGCTTTGGATCACCTCGTGCATCAAGGTGCGGATGCCGCCGCCGGTCTTTTGCGCGCGGTCCACGATGGCCGTGATCTCTTCGCGGTCGCTGAAGGTCATGCCGCGGCCGGCCCCGTAGGTTGCGAATTGCCGGGCCAAATTCTTGAGCAGCAAGCCGCGGTCGTCGGCGATCAGTTTCTGAAATTCGCCGACGCCTGAGAAAGGCCGACCATCGGGCAAATTGCCGGTTGCATCCACCTTTGGCCCAAGTTTGAAGCTGATGCCGATGAACGGATCGATGCTGCCGCGCGGGGCGGGGTCGCCGGCTCCGATCGAGCGGTAGCGTTCGCGAAAACCGCCGATCACGTCGAACGACTCCAGCGCGAAACCGGGCGGGTCGATCTTCGCATGACACGCGGCACAGGCTTGATCGTTGCGATGCTTGTCAAGCTGCTCGCGAATCGTCTTCGCTCCGCGAACGTCCGGCTCGATGGCGGGAACGTTCGAAGGCGGCGGTTCCGGCGGCAGGCCCAGGATGCGTTCCATCACGAAAGCTCCACGGGTCACCGGCGATGTCGTGGTGCCGTTCGCCGTGATGCGCAGGATCGACGCCTGCGTGAGGAATCCGCCTCGCGGCGAATCGGCCGGCAGCTTCACCTTGCGAATCTGCGTGCCGCTGACGCCGGGGATGCCGTAATGCACGGCGAGCTTTTCGTTGATCATGGCGAAGTCCGACTTCACCAAGTAGCCCGCGCCGAGGTTCTGGTCGAGCAGTTCGCGGAAGTAAGCCCGGGTCTCGGCGACGGTCGAATCCTGCAGATACTGGTTGAACTCGGGATAGAGCTTGCGATCCGGATCGTTGGCCCCAATCGAGCGTAGCTTGAGCCATTGACCCAGGAAGTCCTCGACGAACCGCTTCGACTTTTCATGGGCGAGCAGACGATCGGTCTCCTTGCGGAGGGTTTCCTTGTCGTGCAGCTTGCCATCGTCGGCCAATTTCGCGAGTTGCTCGTCCGGCATCGAACGCCAGAAGAAGTAGGACAGCCGGCTCGCGAGGCCATGGTCGTCGAGTTTGCCTGCGGGTTCGATGTGATAGAGGAAGTCGGGCGAGCAAAGGGCGGCGCGATACGTCCAACGCATGGCCGTCTCGAAGCAATCGCCCGCCTTGAGCCGTTCCTCGAACTTGCCGACATAAACCTTGCGGGTCTCCGCATCGACGGGCCGACGAAACGCGCGGGGCAGGAACTTGGCGAGCAAGCGATCCGCATCCTGAAGCGGGTCGTCGCTCTTGACCGACCAGATGCCTTTCTCAGGATCAGGGCGATTCCTGCCGGCGCCCATTTCCTGGCGAGCGGGCTTGCGCTTCGGCGCTTTCACCTTCGGGCTCGCCTCGGGATCGAACTCGACGAGGGGCAGGTCGCCGAAGAGGGCCTGATGGCTTCGCGGCGGCCAAACGTCGTGGATGGGGCCTTCGACGTCGAAATAGTCGCATGCGATGGCGGGGCCTTCGAAACCCATCGCGTTGTCCTTGCCTCGCGTGTGAGCATGAGCGAGCGAGGCGGCATTGAAGCCGATGATCTCTCGGGGGTTGAGCCACGTCCTGAACTCATGCACCGTCTCCAGCATCGATGGGGCATCGTAGTAGCTGAGCACGGTGCTCGGATGCCCGCCGCCGCGGCCATCGCCGGTGAGGGTGACGATCGACAATCGGGCCGCCTCAGTGCCGCGGGCAGGCAGGACTTTTCCCTTATTCCACTGAAACGCCCAAAACGACGTCTTGATGCGGTATTGGCCGGGATAGATGGTCACGAACTCGATGAAGTAGGGGTGGAACGATTCGTCTTCCGTGCGGAAAAGGCCAACGCTGGCGCCATTGCGGAATGAGCCCATACGCTCGTGAGCGCCTTGATCGATGTGGTGATGCTTGGCCGCGGGCGGGAAGTCGGGATCGGGTTTCTTGTTCTTGAGCAGAACGCCGTCGCCATGCATCAGCACATGGGCGACGAAACCGGCCGAATTCGCGAGCGAGATGCGCTGGGTGACGACGCTCGGCGGCTTCGGTTGCGTGCAGATCGCCATATCGAGTGCCCGATCGGCCGCCTCGATGTACTTGGCGAGATTGACGTGGGAGATATCGAGCGCATCGCTGTTGTTGTCGAAGCCATGGGCGGAGCCGTCGGCCGGCAGTTCGCCTTGGAGCGGGATGCCCGGAAGGTTGAGCAGATCGCGAACGGTATTTTCGTATTCGACCCGCGTGAGCCGACGGACGCCAGTCCGCACTTCCCCCGCTAGTTTCGCTTGTTCCGCCTTGCCAAGCATCCCGCCAATCGCTTTCGCCGCGGCGGCGATTTCATCCGCCTTGGGCCGTTTCCGATCCTTCGGCGGCATCTCGCCCGACTCGATGCGGTCATGGATTTTCAGCCACCGAGCAAAGTTGTCCGCATTGCCCAGATCCGCTTTGAGGGCGCTAAGGTCCAACCCGCCCTTCTTCACTTCCGCACTATGGCAGGCGATGCAATGCTGCTCGAAAAAGTCCTTCGGCTGGGCGCGACAGGAAGCCGGAAAAGACAGAATCATTACGTACAGAATCATTAGACAGAGCATGGCCCTGGCGGACTTGACAATTGCATTCATGGCGACTCGATCGTGCAAAGTTCGACTGTCTTGTGATTGAAATTGATCCACTGAATAGCTCGAAGCCGGGTATGCCGAAGCAGACGCAACAGGTGTTCGCGGCATCTTGCGGTTCGGTGGACCATAGCCGTCACCGCAAACGCGACGTCAGGCGACAATACCCTCATCTCTTCTGTTCCAACTCGCTCGCCGGCGACTTCGATCGGGATGCTTCTTGCGACATCCGCTTCGCCGCCAAGTGCATGGGTCAAACATTCGCGATAAAGGGATGGATGAAGGCAGGCTCCCCAGTCGGCAATCATCCGCTGAATCGTCTCTCGCAATTTTTCGCACTTTCCCGTTAACGGCCTCCATTGACTATCGGTAAGCACTGCTCGTTGCCGCTCGGAAGTCGACAAAGTGGTCGACACGTATCGCTTCTTGACGCTTTCGTTTCTGAAATTCGAAAGCGTTCCGTGGTGCAATCCGCACAGAAACAGGTAGTTCAGCACTTGGCCTTCATGCGCATTATTGAGCGACAGAGCGGCTTTCGTTTCGACGATCACCGCTCGATCCACCAACAAATCCGCAAAGTAGCTTTTCCGAAATCCGTCAAGGCGCACCTCCATTTCGAACTCAACCGCGACTTCGAAGCCGGAGTTTCTGCAACGTCGAGCAAGTTCCCCTTGATAAATGCTTTCTTCGAAAAAACGGCCAAGCTGGTTGTGAATCTCGAATGCCAGCCCTGTCACCCTGCGATCCACACGATGGTAGTCGTCCTGCGAGCACAGTCGGACGGGCGATGCAGTTCGGACCGGCATAAAGACGTCGCGAAAAGAACAATGCTCTAATGATTCTGTACGTAATAATTCTGTACGTAATGATTCTGTCGCTGCATTTCTTCTTTGCCTCAGATTACGCCAGCTCCAGCCCGCGGAAGGTGCCGCGGCCGGTGGAGAACTCGTTGGTCTCGATGCCGAGGCGTTGCAGCATGGAGACGAAGACGTTCGTCAGCGGGTAGTTGTTGGTCGTGTCGAAGGCCAGGTGTTGGCCATGGCGGAAGCCGCCTCCGGCGAGCAACGCGGGGAGGTTGGTGTTGGCGTGCGAGTTGGCACTCCCCATGCACGTGCCGTAGAACACCATCGTGCGGTCGAGCAGGTTTTGGCCTTCTTCGCGCGTCTCTTGCAATGCGCGGAGGAAGTTGCCGAGCACCTCGAATTGGCCCTCTTCCATGGCCCGCAATTCGGCGAGCGCTTCGGGGCGGTTGCCGTGATGGGTGATGTTGTGGATCACCGTCGTATCGATGAAGAGCGAGACGAATCGCGTCGAATCCGTTTCCAAAGCCAGCTTCATCACATCGAACATGAGGCCCGTCTTGCGGACGAACTCGCGTTGATCGTCGATGTCCTGCGGCGGCGGGGCATTCACGCGCGGCTTGGGGCGATGCTCCCAGCCTTCCGACGCGAACAGCCGGCGTTCCAGTTCGCGGACTGAGGTGAAATACTGCTCCATCCGCTGCTGGTCGGCTCGGGACAGCGTGCGATTGAGGCGGCGCGATTGGTCGGCCACGAAGTCGAGCATGCTCCGTTCCTGTCGCAACGCCTCGACGTTGGCGGCCACATCTTCGGGTCGGCCTTGCATGAAGAGGCGTTGGAACAGGCGATTGGCGCTCCGCTCGGCCGCGATCGGGGCGCCGCTGCGGGTGAAGCTGAGCGTCTGATTGTTCTCGCTGCTCATCGCCAAAACGAGCGAGGGGAAACGTGTGCGGTTGCCGATGCGCTCGGCGGCGAACTGGTCGAGCGAGACCCAGTTGCGGAAGCCGCCGCGCTCCGGATGAGGCGTGCCGGTGAGGAAGCATTTCTCGGCCGCATGTCCGCCGGTGACGCCGGGATGGCTGACGCCCGAGAAGACCGTCATCTGGTCGCGGACCGCAGCGAGCTTCTGCAGGTAGGGGGTAAGTGCATAACCCCGGCCGGATTTCTCGGGAAAGAAGAATTGCGGCAGGATGCCCATATTCGTTTCGATCGCCACCATCCGCCGCGGAATCTCGCGCGGCGTGCCGTCCGCGGCCTGGGCCGGTTGAAGCGATTCGAGCATCGGCAGACCGAGCATGAAACCAGCGCTACGCAGAAACGTGCGGCGGGAAAGCGAGGAGGGAAGCATGAAAAGCCTCAGAAAGGCGGGAGTGCGGCAAGACCGATATTGTAACGCGGGATGCGCCCCAGGAAAGCGACATTCCCGACTCGGCGCCATTCATTCGGCGACCGCGTCCGTTTCGCTCGCGATCCCTTTCGGCGCGTCGTTCAGCGTCGCTTCGATATCGGCGACGACGACGGACAGCGAGCGGGCGGCCATCTGCCAGTTGGTATGATCGGAAACCCGGCGGTATTCGCGAGCGAAATATTCGGCCTGCTTTTTCAGCTTGCTGAGCTTTCCTCGCGCTCGCCGCACATACTCGGCCGCATCGCGCCGTTGCAAGCTTGGCTCCACGGCCCGGCTATAGTCGAAGATCATGCGGTGAACTTCGAGCATCTCCGCGTCTTCCTGAATCTCGTCCGCATGCTTCAGGAAATTGCGGATCATCCACGCATGCGAAAGCAACGCATCGATCCGCTCCATCGCTTGGTCCAACGTCAGCATCATGTTCGCTCGTGAGTGATCGTCCCGCCGTAGGCTAATAATACGTCTGGCCCTATGCAGCCCTCTCGCTCCGCGAGAGGTAAGCGGATGAAAGCCTTGCCGCAGTATCGATACTGTCGCTTGCCTCTCGCGGAGCGAGAGGGCTGCATAGAAGAACCTCACTTGCTGAATCGAGAAAAGCAACCATGCCCGCGCTGCCGCGACTGCTGATCACCCTGGGCGACGTCGCCGGTGTTGGGCCGGAGATCGTCGCTCGCGCATGGCCCGAATTGCTGTCGCTTTGCGCGCCGATTGTTGTCGGCGACGTCGAATGGATGAAACGCGGATTAGCTCAGGCATTGCAGGTTGCGGAAGTCGTTCCCATCTCATCGCCGATGGATGCCAGTCCGACCGCGGGCGCGATTCCCGTCCTTCAGGCGACGGACCAGAACCTCACGAACGTCCGCCCCGGCGAAATCGGCCCGGAGGCGGGTCGGGCGGCTTACGATTTTCTATGCACCGCGATCGATCTCGCTCTGGCAGGACAAGCCGACGGCATCGTGACCTGCCCCTTGCATAAAGAAGGCTTGCACGCGGGGGGCGTGAACTATCCCGGCCACACGGAAATCCTGGCGGATCTCACCAAAAGCCCGTCGCACGGCATGATGCTCTGGGCCCGCAATGGCCGCATTCCGCATGGCCTCGGCGTGGTCCACGTTACCTTGCACATGGCATTGCATGACGTCTTCGAGCACGTCACTACTGGCGCCGTTATCGAGAAGGCCCGGCTCCTCGACCAAATGCTGCGCCGCCTGATCGGCCGAGCGCCGAAGCTCGCGATCGCGGCGCTGAACCCGCACGCCAGCGATGGCGGACTCTTCGGCCATGAGGAACGCGACATCATCGAACCCGCCGTCCGCGAAGCGAAAGCGAACGGTCTGCATGCTGTTGGCCCCGTCTCCAGCGATACGCTGTTCTCGCGCGCCAAACGGGGCGAATTCGACGGCGTGGTCGCCATGTATCACGACCAGGGCCACATCCCCATGAAGCTTCTTGCGGGACTGGACGCGGTGAACATCACGGTGGGTTTGCCGATCGTCCGCACCAGCGTCGCCCACGGCACCGCGTACGACATCGCCGGCAAAGGCATCGCGGATCACCGCTCGCTGATCGAAGCGACAAGGGTCGCGGCGCTGCTGGCGGCGAATCGGTGAAATCGAACGGAAATATGACCTCGTTTGCGCATCTATCCATGCGAAAACTCGTCGCCCTGTAGGGAACGCCCTCCGTGGCGTTCCGCAGGACTTGGCGTGTACCGCCCCGAGTGTTCACATTCCGCGGTCCCCGCTTGCGGCTTAGCGATCGGACGCCGCGGATCGCTAAGCCGCAAGCGGAAGACTTGATTGAACGACATGTGGGATGTATGCGTCCATACCCGCGGAACGCCACGGAGGGCGTTCCCTACAGCGCGACATGCAAGCGGGCCGCGGGAAAGCGCCAACCTTCCTCCTCGCACCGCCGCTCCTATACTGTCACCTTCCTCACCCCGGCGATGCCGACACCGTCTTTTCCAAGGGTTCTGTCATGGAATACAAGCTCACCGCCGTCCCCGCCGGCGACAAGATCACCATGTCCGGCGGCAAGCTGAAGGTGCCGGATCAGCCCATCGTTCCGTTCATCGAAGGCGACGGCACCGGGCCCGATATCTGGCGCGCCAGCGTCCGCGTTTTGGATGCGGCCGTCGAGAAGGCGTATGGCGGCAAGAAGAAGATCGCGTGGATGGAAGTGCTTGCAGGGGAGAAGTCGTTCATCAAGCATCAGAACTGGTTGCCGGACGAAACAGTCGAAGCGTTTCGCGAATTTCTCGTCGGCATCAAGGGTCCGCTCACCACGCCGATCGGCGGGGGCATTCGCTCGCTGAATGTCGCGCTTCGGCAGTTGCTCGATCTCTATGTCTGCCTTCGCCCTGTTCGCTGGTTCAAGGGCGTGCCTTCGCCGGTGAAGCATCCCGAGAAGGTGGAAATGGTGATCTTCCGGGAGAACACGGAAGACATTTACGCCGGCATCGAATTCGAAGCGGAGTCGGAAGCGAATAAGAAGTTTCTCTCCATCTTCAAGGAGGCGTTTCCCAAGGAATTCAGCAAGATTCGCTTCCCCGCCACCTCGGGCATCGGCATCAAGCCGGTCTCGCAGGAAGGGACCGAACGCCTAGTTCGGGCGGCCTTCGAGTATGCGATCGCCAATCGCCGCAAGAGCCTGACGATCGTGCACAAGGGGAACATCATGAAGTTCACCGAAGGCGCTTTCCGCAATTGGGCCTACGCCCTGGCGGAACGCGAGTTCGGCAGCAAGGTCTATACCTGGGACAAGTGGGAACGGACCAAGAAGGAGAAGGGCGAAGAAGCCGCCAACGCGGAGCAGAAGACGGCCCTCGCGAATGGCCGAATCCTCGTGAAGGACGCGATCGCCGACATCACGCTGCAACAGGTGCTGACCCGGCCCGATGAATTCGACGTCATCGCGACGATGAACCTCAATGGCGACTACCTTTCGGACGCGCTCGCCGCACAGGTCGGCGGCATCGGCATCGCGCCGGGCGGCAACGTCAACTACACGACGGGCCATGCCGTCTTCGAGGCGACGCACGGCACCGCGCCCAAGTACGCCAACCTCGACCGCGTGAACCCCGGCAGCGTCATCCTCTCGGGCGAAATGATGCTTCGCTACATGGGCTGGCTCGAAGCGGCCGACCTCATCATCAAGGGCATGGACGGCGCGATCGGGGCCAAGACCGTGACCTACGATTTCGCTCGCTTGATGGAAGGCGCCAAGGAAGTGAAGTGCAGCCAGTTCGCCGACGCCGTCATCGCGGCGATGTAAGCGTTGAAGGAGCCGCGCACGTAGTAAGCGGTTTTGCGGGACGCTCCCGACCGCTTACTGCGTGCGCGGCTGTGCGTCGTGTAGGTGTTGATGATCCTGTGGGTGCGAGACCCATGCTGGTATCT
>JAIEPT010000029.1 GCA_019748295.1 Gemmataceae bacterium
CTACATCGCTATGCTGCACATGAGCTTTGCGTTCATCATATACGGAAAAATGGGGTTTTCCGGATAGGCTCTTAGTGGCATCCGCAATGGCAATGACCATGCCGCCAAGCGACGACCGCCCTTCCGACCCCGCTCCACCAGGTGGATGGCCTTCGTCCATTCCATCTGCTCCGCAGAATGCAGCACAATTGCTGGCTCGTGATTGTGTTCGAGACGCGTCTGCCATTCAGCAGAGAATTGGTGGTGAAATATTGTATCTGGATACTCCTGGCACAAACCTGGGAACTGTCAGGCCACCTGCCGGAGGAGTTATCACTGGATTTCCGGACGCTGGAGGTTGGTTCCACCATCGGGCAGTTCTTAGAAACGGACGAGTGTACGACGCCATGACCGGAGAAGCAGGAATGTCCCTTGCTGAGTATTCAAGATTGTTTGAAGATTGGAATGGACTTATTAGAATGGTCCGGTGATCTCTCCGAACGCGAAAGATTAAAATGCGCACATTCTACGATATGTTTTCCTTGATGCTGTCTAGGCCAAAACTTTTCGGACCAGCGATTATGGCTGAGTTTATGTTTCTTGCATACTTCGTTGTCTTCGAGAGGTTCTTAGTGCCGGGGCAGAATAAGGCGGATGCGCTTGAACTATGGACTCACGCCCGCGCTTCTATTCACCCCGCAGAGCCAGGCCTTGCATTGCATTGTTTGAAATCGTCCAATCCCATGATTCTCGAACAGCAACTTCAGCCGGATGCTCCGGAGGTTTTTGATTTTGTGTCAAATTGCTCAAGTCGAATCTTGCTTGCAACCAGACTTGATGTCGAAAAGTCGGATAATTGCTCATCCGCAGTCTCTTCATCGGCGTTGGGGAGCGTGTTCGAGTACATTCAAGGAGCTTTAGCAGATCGGGTTTTTTTTTATCACAAAGCTAGGGCTTATGAGGCATTCATGCTAGGGCTACTGTCCTCCTATGAATACTTGGCACTCGGCACTTTTGAAAAAGCCAATGTACGGTTTAGATGGCGCAAAGAAACGGAGAAGTTGCCATTCAGCGCTTCCAGGACGCTGGCCGATGTCAACGTAGATCAGGAAATAATTGTTGACAGGCTACAATCGTACAGCGAAGAGGAGGCAGAGGTTTCCCTTGGTCAAGTCATTTCCGGTCTAGTAACGATCGCGGGAAATTTAATGGTTTTTCGCGACCCTCGCTGTTGCCGACTACTTGGGTTTCCCAGTCAGTTGTAAGAGCTGACGTAAGCGCCGGCCTTTTCGTCCGCCACTTGCGGGTCGGATCACGTCGCTGTTGCGAAGTTCGGGCAGTTCTACGGTGGCGACGACCACGACGGCTTACGACCTCGCGGGGCGCGTGCCGTCAATGGAGAGCAAGGATGCGCCGATCGTGACGATCAGCAGAACCGATCGCCTCTTTCGATTTCCTGGCCGATCTTGCTGAAGGCTGAGCGTGAGTCGGCTTCAGATTTCCACAGATGCATAGCTTGCAAACCTATCTCCATACGGCAAAATAGCGGCGGTCTTGCAGAGCAAGTGCATTGGGCTAGCCATGGTCGATTCGCCAGAACGCTTTCGAGAACCTCCGCACTATTCCCCTGAAGGATCAATTGGTCCGCGAAACGCCCTCGATTGGCGTCGGCTTGGCTCGGATAAGCAGTCACAGGGGTTGCTGGTCGAGGCTGAACATGCTTTTCGACAGGCTATCGAGTTGCAGCCGACCGATGCAGATTCGCAGGTAGGCTTGGCCATCTCGCTTGCCCGGCAGGGTAAACAGGAGCGTGCCGAGCAAGCGTTCCGTCAGGCCATTCAAATTCAACCCGAACATGCCAAGGCACACAACAATTTCGGCGTGCTCCTAGCTGACATGGGAAAGCGGAAGGAAGCATTCGAGGCGTGGCAGAATGCTGTTCGGTTCGACCCTAACTACCCCGAAGCGCAGTTCAATTTCGCCATGGCTCTCGCGGAAGCGGGAGAGGCGGACGGAGCGGTGGAGCATTACGAAAACGCCCTTCGTTTGAAGCCGGATTACGCTGAAGCGCTGAACAATTTGGGCCTCCTTCACCACGAACGAGGGCGTCCACACGACGCGGTTGTGCTGTTGGAGCAGGCGGTTCGATTGCGGCCGGATTACGTGGAGGCGTGGAACAACCTCGCGCTATCGCGCGTCGATGTCGGTCGGGGCGAGGAAGCGATTGCAGCCTATCGCGAGGCGCTTCGCTTGCATTCCAACGAAGCGGAAATCCACAACAACCTGGGCACGGCGCTCGCCGCCTTGAATCGGCCCGAGGAAGCTTTGGCGTGTTATCGGCATGCCTTGAGGCTGAAGCCGGAGTATCCGGAGGTGCGATGGCATCAGGCGTTGACGTGGCTCACTCTCGGCGACTTCGAGCGTGGTTGGCCTGAGTATGAATGGAGATGGCGTCGCCGCCGATCCCGTCCGAGGAACTTGGAGGGGCCGCTCTGGGACGGTTCGCCGTTGCCGGGCAAATCGCTGTTGCTCTGGTGCGAACAGGGCCTTGGCGATTCGATCCAATTCGCCCGCTACGTCGCGCTCGCCAAGGAGCGAGTCGGAAACCTGATCCTGGAAGGTCCTTCGGTCCTGCGTCCGCTTTTGTCCTCCTGCAAAGGCGTCGATCAATGGATCAATGTAGGCGAGCCGCTGCCCGCATTTGCGGCACACGCGCCGCTGATGACGCTGCCCAAAATCTTCGAGACCACGCTAGTGACGATCCCGAACCAAACGCCGTATCTCTCCGCGGAAGCGGACAAGATCGCGGAGTGGAAGGTGGAACTGAACGCCACGATGCCTGCAGGGAATCTTCGGGTCGGCATCGCGTGGCAAGGGAACCCGAATCATCGTTGGGATCGCCATCGTTCGTTTCCCATCGATTGGTTCGACGAACTGGCACGCACCCCAGGCGTTTCGCTCGTGAGCCTGCAGAAGGGGCACGGAGCGGAACAGCTATCGGAGTTCCGCCGCCAGCATGCGGTCTTGGATCTCGGCACGCGCAGCGACCCCGACGGCGTGTTCCGCGACACGCCGGCGATCGTCTCCAATTTGGACCTGGTCATCTGCTGCGACACGTCGCTCGCTCATCTCGCGGGGGCGATGAATGTACCGGTGTGGATTCCGCTCGCGAAGATGGCGGATTGGCGCTGGCTTCGCCTTCGCAGCGATAGTCCCTGGTATCCCTCGCTCCGGCTTTTCCGCCAAAAGCAGCACGGCGAATGGAGCGACGTCTTCGAGAAGATCGTTCGCGAACTGCGAACCTGGATGGCGAACGGCAGAGGCCGGCGTTCGTAACGAAAAATCCCGTCGATCGGCCGACTCCATCCTTGCATTGGCGTCGTTTTCGGCAACAATGCTTCGGATTTCCGCCAGCCATGCTTCGGAGCTTTGCGGTGCCCCCTCCTCTCTCGTTCGCCAAGCAGGTCTTGCAACACGCGCAATCGGGTCGGGAAGTCATTCAAGACTTTTGCCCGCTGGCCGAAAGTCTCGAATGGGAGCTTGGGCAGCAGTATCTGCGCGAGCGCGGCAACAAGGCCTTCATCAGCGATGCGTCGCCGGTTCCGTTTGTCATCAACAACGATGGTTCGCTTTCGCGTCAGGCCGCGGAAGTCCTCTTCGCGAACCTGCTCGAAGCGGAAAAAGCGGGGACGCTCGAATCCGAAATCTTCGTGCTGGAACTCGGCATCGGCGTGGGTCTCTTCGCCCGCTTCTTTCTCGATGCGATCCGCGATCTCTGTGCGGAGCACAAGAAAGATTTCTACTACCGGCTCACCTACGTCGCGGCGGACAAGTCGAAACGGATGCTGCTCGACGTGCTTCGTCATGGGGTGCTGGCGAACCATCCTGGACGGGTGAAGGTTCGGCCCGTCGATGCCATGGAACCGGAGGGGTCGCTGCCGTTCGACGCGATGTTCGCCGGGCGATCGACCAAGCCGTTTCGGGCTGTCTTCCTCAACTACCTGCTCGATTGCCTGCCCGCTGCGGTGCTCGAAATCGAATCCGAGCACGTGAAGCAGTTGTGCGTGCGGACGTGCGTCGCCCGCGGCGTCCGATTGTCCGATAGCACCGACCTCACGCCGGATCAGCTTCGCCAGCGAGCGGCATCCAAGGAACAAGCGGCGCGAGACGAACTGCTGGAGGTCTACGGGCTCTTCGCGTCGGAATACGACTATCGCCCTGTCGACGTCAAAACGCTGCCGCATGGAGCATTCGCGCTGGAGTATGGCCGACGCACGACGAAGCGGCTCCTGCACAGCTACGGAGCGATGCAGTCGCTCGATAAGTTGCTGGATCTGGTGGTCGAGGATGGGTTCATCCTCATCAACGACTATGGCCAAACGCAGGCATCGCGCGACGACGAATTCGAGCATCAGCGGTTTTCGCTCGCGACGTTCGTCGGCGTGAACTTTCCCTTACTTCGCACCTATTACTCCGAACAAGCCGGCAAACGCTGGATCGAGCCCGCGGGCGACAGCCGAGGCATCCATTCGCGGCTTCTGGGGCACCGGATCGGCTCCGAAACGACGACTCGCTTCTTCGAGCAATTCAGCGATTCGCATCACGAGTGGCTTCAAGAGCCGCTCGCAAAGGCACGCCTGTGCGCCAAGTCAGGACGATTCGAGTTGGCTGCGACGTATTACCGGGACGCCATCGACCGCCAACCGGGCAACTGGGTGCTTCTGAACGAAGTCAGTACCTTCCTGACGTTTCAGATGCGCGATCCGAAATCGGGAATGGACATGGCCAAGGCGACCTTGGCGCTCAACCCGACTTGTTCCGCGGAACTGTGGAACACGCTCGGCGATGGCCTTTACGAATTCGGCCGCACCGCGGAGGCGCGGTCGGCCTACCTCAAGGCGCTCGCGGTGAATGCATCCGACGTGCGGTCGCGTTACAACCTCGGCTGGGTGTACGCCCGCGAGAAGAACTTCCCCGCTGCGCTCGCGAGCATCGCCGAGGCGATGGCGTACGACAAGACGGGGGAGTTTCGCGATCGACTGCTTCAGAAACTCCAGGATGTCCTCGCGCAGCAAGCGGTCAAGCATCAGCAGGATTACCTGCTCCTCATCAACCTCGTCAGCCGGTATGCCCCCGGCGAAAAGAAGCCGGAAGAAAGTCCGCCGCCGTTGCCGACGCACTCGAACTGACGCAGCCGCGCGACAGAGACATCCGAAACTCGATCAAGCCACGGAGAACATGCAATGGCGACCGAATCGCAAGAAAAGTCCGTAGCCGTCGGCGGCACGCTCGCATCGATCCTGATCCCCTGCGTCGGCATGCTCGAATACACGAAGCTTTGCGTGGCGAGCGTCCTGAAGCATACGCGGGCGCCGTTCGAGCTGATTTTCGTGGACATCGGCTCGCTCGACGGCACGTTCGAGTTCCTGTCCGGGGTCGCGATGGTGCAACCTCAGGTGCGGGTGGAAATCGTTCGCACGCCGTCCGACCTTGGAATCAAGGATGCCATCCGAGAAGCGATCCATCGCATCCGGGGCGAATACGTCGTGCTGCTCAACAACGACACGATCGTGACGAACGGCTGGCTGAACCAGATGATCGGTCTCGCCGGCATGTCGCCGGTGATGGGGCTGGTCGGCCCCATGTCGAGCTACGCCGCGCCGCCGCAACTGGTGGAAGCAATTCCGTATCGAACCAATCCGAAACGATCGAGCCGTCCCCACGACCGGCAAACCGGTAGCGAGGCCAACGTCGATGTGGATGCGATCAACGCGTTCGCATTGGAGTTTCGGGAGAAGAACAAAGGGAAATGGCTGGAAACCGAGCGGCTCGGCGGGTTCTGCCTTCTGATGAAACGCGAAGTGCTGAAGCGGATCGACAATCAAGGTCAACTCGACAAGTGGACCGACCTGAGCCTCTTCGACAGCGACATCGTCAGCGCCAAGGCCAGGGAAGCGGGATTCACCTTGGGCGTTTGCCGCGACCTTTTCATCCACCACTTCGGAACCCGCACCTTCGCCCACGGGGCTCCGCATGCGGCGAACGACAAGCGGTGACGGCCATTTTCGGCAGCATCAGGTGTTACGGATGTTTCGCTAGGAAGGTCATTTCCGGATCGAAGCCGTAGACTTTCACGCCATCCGGTAGGTCGCCTACACGCAATTGACCGATTGCCGACCATTCTCCGTCGCTTCCCATCACTTTCATGACGCCGCCCTCGACATCGACCACGGCGGCCACAGGCACATCGGCACGTTTCGCTTGGGCGATGCGTTCCAGCCGAGCGATGCGTGATGCATGGGGTTTCATGCCGCTTCCATTTCGCGTTCGAGAAGTTCCCGGGCGAGGGCCGCCTCGATCTCCTCGCGGTACAGTTCCATGCGTTCGTCGGCGCCGGATCGCCGCCGCGCCCAGATTGCTTCGTCGAATCCCGCAGGGGCCGGAAGAGGCGGCGGCGGGGGAGCTTCGCCTCGGTAGAAGGCCGCCCAAGCATCGATCCGGGCAAACACGTCTACGGTCTGAGCAATCGGGGCGGGATTCGCCCCAAACATTGAGGATCGCTCCAGTCGCGCTAACCGTGCTTTTAGGCCCATG
Source organism: Gemmataceae bacterium (assembly GCA_019748295.1). Lineage (GTDB taxonomy): Bacteria > Planctomycetota > Planctomycetia > Gemmatales > Gemmataceae > JAIEPT01. The sequence continues at coordinate 6,574 of JAIEPT010000029.1, forward strand.
GTCCGCCTCTTACGCAACACCCAAGACCCGCCGGAAGTCGATGCCGCGGATGATTTGTGTTCCGGTCGGCAGGCTGGTGGGCGTTCTTCCGATCCATGGCGTGATTCCGATCGATCCGTCGTCGACCACTTGGCCGCCGTCATCGACGACGGCGATGGCCGGCACGGCATTGACGCAGGGGGACACTCGCTGCTCAAGCTGGCGAAGTCTTCGATCCAGCAACATGGAAACGTCCCCCCCGGGGTGACAAAACCCGGTATTACTTTGGAAACCGAACATCCGCCCTCCCGGACCGAACGAAGCGGAACGTCGGCTCTTCAATTAACAGCGATGTGGTGGCCGCTTCCTGGTTTGGCTTGGCCGCCGCGATTAAGGTGATCCGCCGGTGAGCAACCAGCCGTTCCTCCAAACCTACAAGACGCTCTGCATTTGGCCCTCATCTGTTCCGCGAATTTGAGATCGCCCCCTCTGTTGGAGCATCTTGGTCCTCGTGCGCAAATCGTTTTCGGCCGCAACTCGTTGCGTCGACACGCCCTTGCGTCATCTATGCTAACCTCGCAATTCGGTATCCCCGCAAGCTAAACTCACGTTCTTCGAGTGAGTCGTTCCGCCGGCCAGCGGACGACGTGCGGTCGATCGGCGTTGGGCAAGCGCACTGCCTGGCGTCGATCGGCCGGCTCGAACGCGGGAATTGTGCGTCATGACCCTACTTTCCCAGTGGGACGTGAATGTCGGCTTTTCGTACGCCTTCTCGCTGCATGCAGCATTGGTCGACGTCCTTTTTGCGATCCGCGACCTGACTGATCCCATCGATGCGGTCGTTCTCCTCGGCGAACAGCTCACGCACGCGACCCATACCATCCAAGCGGAAAACCTTGCGCTTGCGATAAAGCACCCGTTGCCCATCTACCAGTTTGGCGACTTCAAGGAAGAACGAACCGCAGTCAAGGCCGTCTGCGTGTGGTCGCAGGAACTCGTGCGGCTGATCCAGGACGCTGTCCCTCCGGAGGACCGCATCGACGTTCGTGAACACCTGCCGCGCTGGCATGTCGAGCCATTGGTTTTCTTAGCTTCAGAAGCAACGGCTTTCGCGAATAACCTCCGACCCTTAGAGCTATGCAGATTGTCCCTAGAAGCGCCTCGTGTTGCTGAGCTGTCGCGGACGCTTTTAGACGAGAAAGCTGCGGCAATTCGCGAAGTCCAATCGCTCGGCGAGGCGACAACGGAATACGTTCTGCACCATGTTTGGCTTCTGAATCTCTGGAAGTCCAAACTCGAGGACATGCTCGATTGGAAGCGTCCCTTTGAAGAAGCGACCTGGGAAGCCCTTCAAAAGTACGACAAGTTTTACGAGATGCTCATGGAGCGAGCCGAAGAAGAAGTGTCGGTGCGAACGGCCCAGCTCAGAAAGATGGGAGGAGCGAAGCGATTGGAAGACATATGCATCAAAGCAAACCTGGGGTTTTCGCAATCGAGCCTCGAAGAACTTGCCAAATGCAATGGACTCAGTCTGCCGGATTTCGACAAGCGAACCGCTGCGAGCCTAGCCGACGCTCTCGAACCGAAGTTGACGCTCCCCGCTTCACCTGGGGCGATTTCGCAGACCTTGATCATCTTCTCGCAACCCGAAGCGCATCAATCGCTCAGCGAAACCAAGGCCAGTGGAGGTGAGCAAACAAAGCCAAAGCCGCCGCACGCGCATGAGCAGCTCGTCCCGATGGAAAACCTGGTTGCGCCGCCCCAAAGCAACCGCACGAAAGAATCAAATGAATCGCAATCCGGCATGATTTCGGCCTCGCTCGAAAGGATCGGTCCGTCGTGGCATCTACAGTTTGGCGAAGAGAAGGGCATATTCCCGGCCACTCAATACTCGGCGATGATGGATCTGGCAATCCTTCTGGCTCAGCCTTGCTGCTCGCTTGATTTCGAGTGCTTTTGCGACCAAGAGACGCTTGCCTTGGTGCGGTCCCCTGAGCGAAATGAAGACACATACGATCGAACGTACCTGCGCCAACTTGAAAAAGAGCTCCAGGACATTCGAGAAATGCCGCAAAGCGAGTCCACGGATGCCCGGTTCGCGGAAATCGCAAAAGCGATCGACGAAGCGGTTCGGCCAGGCGGCAAAGCCAAGAAACTTGGAAGGAGCGCAGCAGACCGCAAGTGGGACGCTCTCACGAAGGGGCTTGAGCGGTTGTACAAACGAATGGCAACCGACGGAATGATGCCTTTGCTGGCCGAACACCTCCGTAAGACGATCGCAGCGAACAAGCCGAATTTCCTCTATCGCAAGCCCGCCAACGTGCGCTGGGTAATCGCCGAAAATTCCTGAAAAATCCGCTTGGGACACCATTTGTCCCTCAAGAGGACACGCTTTGTCCCCCCCTAGAGGGAAACGGCCGCTCGCGGTCGCCCTCGAGGGAACGGGACCATGTCCGCCATTTCATCAATTGCTACATCGGATCGCTACAAAACGTGGCCTGTCTTTTGGTTCGCAAGGCTGGAACGGGCGATCGCCTGCGGCGACTTCACAATCGCGGCTGAGGCGCAACGGGAACTCGAACGCCTCGGCGTCATAGTTCGGTATGCTCGCAATCCAAGTGCGGATCGGGCGATGTCTACGCGGGACCTTGCCGGTGGATTGCCGTCTGCTGACGCCAAGAACGGGCGTGGGCCAAGGCCCCAGGCACCGGCAAACCACTCTCTGCAGCGGAGGCGGCAATGACCTCCTTCCGCACGGAAAACGGAAAGCCCGCCACGGAGGAAGCCAGAATCACGAAGGGCCGCCAAAGGCTCTCGCCACCTTATAGTGACGCACCGCCCGATGCGGGCGCCAGCGCTCTCGTACCGATCGCCCAGAATCTGTCGAACGGGGCGTATTGGGCGGCCAAGATCGTCGTTGGTTGCATGCTTCGACATCCCGAGATCGTGGGGCGCATGCCTGAATTCGGGCTCAACCTTCGGAGCCTCGATCCCGACCTCCATGCGATTGCCCAGGCGGCCGCCGACTTGCACGAAGAGGGCGAATTCCTCGCTGAGCAGGGTCGGAATGACGCCATCGTCCTGATCATGGGAAAGTGGAATTGGGAATCCAGCAAGCGAACGTTCAATGAAGCCGTCGTGTTTCTCACTTCGCTTTGGGAAGACGCCGGCAACCCGCACTTCGTTCCGACGTACATCAAGCACATCAACGAGTACAACGCCAAACTCGAAGCCGATCAACCGATCGAGGATATTGCTAGGCTGAGAGGCCAGCATGTCGATCGGGGGGAATTGGCCGTCAAATTTCGGGAGGCGGCCGACCGCATGGACGTGTGCGGACAGGTTGTCGATTACCTTCCGCCGAAGTTCGCGATGCGTCCTAGGACCGTTGCGGACATTCGCAAGACTTTGAAGCCTCCCGTTTTCCTCATCGACTGGTTTCTCGCCGAGGGCAAACTTGCGGTAGTCGGCGGCCAGGAAAAGAGCTGGAAGACGTCGATTGCCATGGAGATGGCCATCTCCATCGACCAAGGCGTGGCGTTCCTCGGCAAATTCGACGTCCCGCGACGGCGAAAGGTCGTCTTCATCACCATCGAAACGGGAGAGGATGACCTCGTCGAGCTTCACGACGCGATTTGCAAATCGAAAGGCATCGATCCCGACGCCACGGGCGTTCTGATTCAGACGCTGGCGCCGTGCTTCGACAATCCCGCCGACCTTGCCGAACTCTCCAAATGGCTGAAGCGCGAAGGCGTCGAGGTTTGCTTCTTCGACCCGCTGTATCTCATGGCAATTGGAGCCGGATCTGAGACTAAGCCGAGCGATATGTACGCGATGGGCCGGCTGCTGACCGGCGCCTCCCAGGCTTGCCTTAGTGTCGGTTGCACGCCCGTTTTCCTTCATCATTCTTCGCAGACTGCGAATGCGTTGCGGAAGTTCAACAAGCCGAAGCTCGGCGATCTGGCGTATGCGGGAATCAGGGAAATTGCACGGCAATGGGTACTCGTAGGACACTGCCAAGAGTACGACTCCAACCGCGGCGTTGGGAACGTGTGGATTTGTTACGGCGGAGCACGGCATCGCGGGGACTTCGTGCTCGAGATCGACGAAGGCCCAACCGGCCCTGGCTGCGCTAAGCAATGGGAGACGACGATCAAGCCCTCAACGGACTTCGCGGCTCGAACTCCTTCAAAGGATGACGAACACTCCAGGCGTGATGGGGCAGTTCTCGCCGCGGCCGACCGTGTCGACCCGGCCGCCAATGGGTTCACGGAAAATCGCATCTTTGAAGAATTGAAACGAAACAAGGCAAAAATGGGCCGCGTCAAGGTGAGCGAAACGATCGCTCGCCTTTGCGGTGGCGGGTTCTTGGAGCCATGCACGTTTCTGGTAACCATGGGCAAAGGCGCGGCGAAGGAGTTCGATGGCTATCGGCGTTCAAACAAGCACCTTTCCAGCGATCTTCCTCCCGTGGAAAATCATCCTCCGGGAGGATGATAGTTGGAAGATCGATCATCCTCCCCGATCATCCTCCCCGCCCCTAAAGGGGGCGGGGGAGGAGGAGGATGATCGGGGAGGAGAGCCATGATCGATCTGGGCGGTTGGATGGTCAGTCAACCGACGCGCCGTAGTGGCGGAAGGCAAAAGTGCTCAATCGCCGTGGGAAATGCCAGCCGGTCAGCTCGGTTCGCCGAATCGATCGCCGATTCATGCATCGCTCGGATCGAACAGGTAGACCTTCACCACCCCCGGCAGGTCCCCCGCCGTCATCCCCGCCGACGCCGGTTCAAATTCCCAACCCGGTCGCATCAGCTTGGCCACGCCCCCCTCTTCGTCCGCTACCGCAGCGACCGGGGCGTTCAAACGCTCGACTTGGTCGGCGACCCGTTCCAGCCGCGCAAGCCGGGATTCGCGTGATCTGCTCATGGTGGCCCTCCAGCCCGGACGCCGCCGCGGTATTACCTTCCGAAGCGCAAATTCGCCGCCCCGCTTGAGGTGAAGCGAAAACTCTTCCCTTCGAGTTGACTTCGCAAGGCACGAAGAGGCACGGTTTTACGGAACTGCGTCAGTTAAGAATAGATTCTTATATCGGCGTAGCGAGCCGCATATTTTCTGCCGTTGGCGATTGATTTGCTTGATGTGGCGGACGCCCGTTTTTCGGCACTTCGCGGATGTCGTTTCGATTCCCTAGTTCGTGCTGGGATCGGCGCGAACGCGAGATGCCTTTCCCTTCGCCGCGAGCTGTGCTTCCAAGGCGGCAAGACGTTCTTCCATCTCGCCGGACTCGCGAAGCTTGACGCCCAGCTCGATGATGGCCCTCGCGGCCCCCAGGCGCGTCGCCGGGGCAACGCCGGGGGCAAGCAGTTCCATCAGCGTCTTGACCGCTTCCAGCGATCCTGCGGCCAAGAGGCCCGCCGCACGCTTGACGACTTCCAACCGAGCCGTCTTGAGCCGCTGGACGACGCGTTGGTCCTTCAAGCGACGAAACGCCGTCCGCCGCGAGATGCCGGCTTTGCGCGCGGCCGCCTCGACGCTGGCCCCGCAGACCAGGGCGGCGATGAACAGCTCCATCGGCGATTTCGCTTCTTCGGCCATGGCGACGCCTCCTCGTCTGCGTTGTTCGGACGGCTTGGCTCAAGCGATTTGACGCTCGGCCTTTTTGCCCGTGAACTGTTCCCATCGCTGAACGATCACATCCACGTATGCCGGACTGATCTCCAGCCCGCAGCAGCGGCGGCCAAGCTGCTCGCAGGCGATGATCGTGGTCCCCGAGCCCAAGAACGGATCGAACACGTCGTCGTCCTTGCCGCCGTGGTTGCGGATGGGGCGGGCCATGCATTCGACAGGCTTCTGCGTCCCGTGCACGGTCTCGCCGGTGCCGTCCTTGCGGGCGATGTCCCACATCGTCGATTGCGATCGATCGCCGGCCCACTTCGCGGTCTTGCCTTCGCGGACGGCATACCAGCACGGTTCGTGCTGCCAGTGGTAGTGGCCGCGCGACAGCACCAGCGAGGGCTTCCGCCAGATGATCGAAGAGCGGATTTGGAACTGAGATTGCCGCAGGTGCTGGCCGACGTCGATGGTGAAGGTGCTGGCGTGCCAGACGTACGCGACATCGCCGGGGAACAGCTTGTATGCGGCGGACCAATCCACCAGGTGATCGTTAACCACTTTGCCGGTGCGAGCCGATTCGCTGACGCCCGCTTCCTTCCGCCACTCCGGGTCATACTCGACGCCGTACGGCGGGTCCGTGACCATCAGGAACGGTCGCCGATCGCCCAGCAGGCGGGCAACATCGGCGGCGCTTGTCGAGTCGCCGCAGAGCAGCCGATGATGGCCGAGGAGCCAGAGGTCGCCTGGTTGGGTGATTGGATCGACGGGCGGCTCGGGGATGTCGTCGGGGTCCGTGAGCCCTTCGGCGGGCGATTCGATGTAGCTGGCGATCTCATCGGCGGAGAAGCCGGTGAGGTCCAAGTCGTAGTCGAGGTTCGATAGTTCGAGCAACTCCATCGCGAGCTTGTCGTCGTCCCATTCCGACAAGGTCGCCGTTTGGTTGTCCGCGATGCGGTAGGCCTTCAGTTGCGCTTCCGTGAGGCCGATGGCGACGTGAACCGGGACGAGTTCGAGGCCGAGCTTCAACGCGGCCTTATGGCGGGTGTGGCCGACGACGATGACGCCGTTCTCGTCGACGACGATCGGTTGGCGAAAACCAAAGGCCTGGATGGACCGTGCCACCGCATCGACGCCGGCATCGTTCAGCCGCGGGTTGCCGGGGTACGGCGTGAGATCGGTGGGCTTGCGTTCGACGATGTGCATTGCATCTCCAGGCGCCGAGGATTCGATATGCGGCAGGGCAGGGGGGAAGCGTTCAGACGTTGGCTTGCTCGCGCACCACGATGCGGAACGGCAGGCCTGCTTTGACCTCGATCGTTTGCAGGACGCCGTCGCGGATTTCATCGAGCAGGTCGAACAACTGCAGGAGGGACGCCTTGAGCCGGAAGTTGCCCTTGGCGAGTTCAGGACGCGGCCCGTTCTCCGCAGCGCCGAACTTGATGTCGCGAAGGACGGTCGGCTTGGGATCGAAGCAAGGCTGGCCCGCGGTGATGCGGAGCCCTTCGATCGAGCCGTAGTTGATCCGCTGGAATAGTTCGATCAGGCGTTGCCGCTGCGAGGTGAGTTGAGCCTTGAAGAGGTCGTGCATGGCTGGACGTTCTCCGGGTTCCGGCCTGCGCTCGCCGCCATGTGCGGCTTGTCGCTTCGCCGGATGAGCATCGTTCCAGCCGAACCTATCAGACTTACTTGATTGCGAGATGGATTTAGACGTCTACGTGCGCAAACAACAAGGTTCGTCCCGCGACAGGAAACTAATTTGAACGACCGACATATTGCGTCTTGATGAGAACTTCGGAATCATCCTCGGTCCATTCGTTTACGGCATAGTCGTAATAGGGCATCAGCGCCTTCCTCTTCTCCGGGGTCCAGCCCTCTTCATCAGCCTTGGCCATCACATGAGCAGATGCGCGGGTGATAATCTCTCCAAGTGGCTCGAGCCTTTCTTGACGCTTCGCTTCCTCGCGCATGACGCGAAACAGTTGATATAGCTCAAGGGCAGCCTGCCCAAACTGATCGTTGCTCGCGCTGTCAAAGTACTGGCCGTCGAATGGTCCCCCGACGAACTCGATGGCAACTCGTTTCATTGAACACGCCCTATGCAGGGAGCCTCTTTAGTGTCGTCGTGTGCGGTGCTTTCTATCTAACTGTAATCCTTAGGTCCATTGTCCTCCGCTTGTTCGGTCGAATTGTTTCGATGCCAGGAAAAACGTCCTCGTTAACGCGTCGGCCATGCTGCTGTGGTGTTTGAGACGGGATGCAGCCGTTAACTCCCGAGACGAGGACAACCGGGTGCCCGGAGCGGCGGGAGCGGAATCTCGGCCAAGGGAGTTGAGGGGGCGAGTTCAGACGTTCCCTAACTCGGGCGGGTCCGGGAACCGTAGCGCGAGACCCCACCCCGTTGCAAATGCCTGATAGCCGCGGAGAACGATCCGATACCCTAAAGTTGAGTACGATCGCTCAGCTGCAGCTAACGCCGAGTCGAGACCAGTTTGGCTCACATCGCGCAGGGCGGCTGCAACCCGCACCCACGGTTCCGATAAGTTTCGGCCGCCGGCAAGAATGTCGTGCGGGCTCCAGTCGGTGTACTCGTCGGTCGCAAGGGCTTCAAACAACCGTAATCCGAGCGCGACCTCCTCTCCGCCAATTTGCCAACGAAGCGAACGCCAGGTGACCGCGCTCCGAAGCGGAGGGGTGCCGACGCCAAGTTCCGCGTCAACGAGCCCCCACCGCGCGTCTGCGTCGAATTCGACCAGATTGCGACTTGTCCACCCGATGAAGCGGCAGGGCTCATCGTTCCGCAGCCGGCGTATGTGAGTTTCTCCCGGATGCATCATCCCCCAAGACAAATCATCTGCCGCGACTCCGTGGCGGTTGAGCACCTGCCCAAGCCTCTGCCATGCATCGCGAACGTAGGTGGGTCCGATATTGCGGAAGATCGCATCAGGCGGGGCGCTGAACACGAAGCCGCAGACGTCCAGCCGACGGCCAATGTCAGTCGCCTCTTCCCGCGCGTCCAAGTCTGGCCAGCACGACGTATGGTGAGTCGCCCAGGTCACTATTCTTCTCGCTCTTGATTGGGCGGTACGCTCACAAGGCCGCGCAGCAGATCCGCCTGGCCCGCCGACTCCGCAGCTCGGGCCTTCTCGAAAGCTTCGTCGTAGCGCGTCTCATCAGCCTCGCCAGCCGCACACGCCGCTGCCAATGCCGCGCACGACGCGGCGGCGAGCACGTTTGAAGCGGTGCGAGGCCAGAACGAGGAAGCATCGATGGCTGCTGAGGCTGCGTACTCGGCGGCGTTGGGTGCTGAGTGCCCCGGAAACTGTGCGACTGCTTCGCGGTCAGCCACACCAAGGATGTATGTCAACACGACCACGGCAATCTGCCCATGGGCAAACTGCTCTGACGCTTCCACGGCGAGCCGACAGGAGGCCGGGAGAAGGTGCCAGATCCGACGAACGCAAGCGGCGCCGAAGAGCCGCAGCTCCTTCTGAAAGCGTTCCGCAGGCAGAGCCCGTACCATCGGTTCCGGGTCGGCGCACGATTGCCATTCGGCTTTCGTCATACAGCACTCTCGTCGGACAAATCCTGTGTTGGTCCCGTTGCCAGAAGATACTGACGACGGCTGCTCACTGCCCCAAAATCCTTTCCGCCGAATGGCCATGTCGAAACCGCAGGGAGACCGTCCTTGCCGACTCGTTGTACCTTGCGTGAAAGGGATCTCGCCTGAAGAGAGTAGAGATGCGAGCAAGAACCAGTGCGGCCCCAAAGAGCAGCAAGCCAACCGTCAGATCCAGGCCCGCGAATGCAATGAGCACGAGGAATCCAAAAGGCGCGAAGCCAAGAAGGAGGACGAGAAGGCTCAATGCAACTTGCCAAGCAACGTACTTCCGGCGGCACGCGGGGCAAAGTGGCGCTCGAACTTCAAGAGTTCGCTCGCGCCGAAAACGGCCAAAAAACGGGACGAGCATCTGCCATCGGAAGCCTTCTTCGATCTGAATGTTGCATCGATCGAACGATGGACTGCAACATTCGCAGCAGAGCCGTGCGAACGATAACTGCGTTACGGGTACGGTGACCCAGCCATATCGATCTGCCGCGGGGAATCGCTTGATGTCGACCGATTCCGCGTCGGACTGTTCCGTTATTTCGCGTGGAGATGGCAACGTTCCTGGAGAAACCACTGCTTCCGGGCCAACCGATGTGATTGATGTTGTCTGTGGAATTCTCTCCCGGAACCACTCCTCGTGGCCTGTGGAGGTGCCGCCCAAAATACGTCCGACACGAAGCAGAAGATCGCCTAAGTCTTGAGGCCGTAATTCGTAAACGGACGCGATGCCGAGCTCCTCGTCTGAAAGAAACCAGAATTGCTTCGAGTTCGTAGTGCGGCCAGTGGCGATCACAGAGCCGTCACGTACGTTCTCGATGAAAGGGACGGCGTCGAGCCTAATCGGCAGTGCAACTTCAGTGTCGATCAAACGGGATAAACGAACGAAGGCTTGACCCGTTGCGTCAAATAGCGACCAAGGGCACCGCACCACATCATCGTTACGCACAAACTCCACCACCTCCGGCCGCAGTATCAGTTCGCGGCGTACCGGCCACACCCAATAAATCAGTGTGCCTAAGAAGACGGGTGAGCTGATCACGAGGGCGTAGCCTATGTTTGCAGGAATCAAGGAAATACCGAGACCGAGACACGCAGGCACGATCATAAACATCCACCAAGATATTCGTCGCGGTCCGATGCGCACATGGCCATGTATCAGGTAGCTTTCGGGGTCCGCCAGCAAGCTTTCGCAATCAGGAATTAGGGCGGCAAGCGTCCGAGTTCCGATTTGTCGCTTAGCGTCACTCATGAAGTATCCGCTCTCTAACAAGCAAGACTAGATTGGGCACTACTTGCTACTGGATGCCGAACTTCGCAATCTCAGCCCACGTCGGGTACGGCGGGCGGGGCGCCGTTCGGTCCTCCGCGCCAAGTGACCTCGCCAGCGACGAAAACTGGTCCCTCAACCTGCAGGGAAAGCCCATCGGGGCATATCGCTCGCCACAGGGGTGAGGCATAGATGTCGGCCCATGGATCAAACTCGGCCGCATCGCATGGCCGCTGATTCCGTGATCGCTCGTGCCACTCTTCGCAGAAGGCAATGAAGTCGCGAACTCGAGCCGGCATGGCAGCTTCGGGGAGAAACGTCGCATACCAAGTCTCATCCGAGCAGAACGCCTGCGCCGCAACTCCAACTAAATTGGGCCCCAACCGCAAGTGAAGGTTCAAAACCTCTTCCTCCCCATCGGCGACTTCCGGTATCGATGCCAACGCTCACACGCACGGTCGCTCGCGATACCTCCCCCCTCCCTCACCACCCGCGGCCGGAGTCGGGAGCGGCCACGGCAAGTCGATCAATGATCAGCAGCGAACAAATGAATCAGTCGACGTCCGTGGCGGCCACCACATGAAGCAGGTGGTCCTTAAAGTTGAGGACAACCCATGTCCAATCTACAATCCCGGAGAAATACCGACACCATTCCGCGTGGTTCGTGAAGACCTGCGAACGCTCGAACCGTTTGCCGAGCAACTCGGAGGCAGGAGCGGCGGCTTCCACTTTCGCTTCGGCGGCACTGCCTTTGTACTGCGAGTACGCCCCGCCACTGAAGAGGGCAGAAGCAAAATCTCCGTCCAGGGTGAAGGGATTACCCCAAACGAACGGCGGCTTGCACCGGAAATCTGCCTCGGCGGCTAGTTCGGGCAGGACGGCATGCACCGCCTTCGTCTGCCAAAAGTGATCGAAAAAGCCGGACGCGGCTAATTCTCCCTTGCGGGCAACCTCTAGGAATGGGCCGGCGCCTGGGAACCGGAATGAACGGAAGCATGCACCGCCATTGATGTGGTGGCTACGCAGCGTGGAAACGAATCTCTCAGTAGCAGGGAACGAGCGTCGGGCAACTGAGAGGCGAAGGTCACCCCAATCAACTTCTGTCGCCATGACCGGTCCATTCCTCGTCCAAGTTCTGCGCTGATTTGCCCTGCCGCCTGGCGAGCCCTTCTCCCCTGCACTCACCGCCCCCGGCTGGCGTCGGGGGGATTGCCGTGTTTCTACCAGGGGATTTCGACCGGACGGGCTAACCGCAACCCATCATCCTGCAGCGGCTCGCCCGCCATGAACCGAGTGTTGGCAGTGCTCGCAACATACCACCGCCCGCCTACGCATGCTAACGCCCAGTACGGGTCGAGAGGATCGAAATCGCCAGCGAACGGATAGGTTCGGCAGATTGCGTCCGCCCCCTCCTTGTCCGAGAGCCAAGCCGCCATGCGAAGGCGGGATACGTCCCCAGCCCACAGTCTGGCCGACAGGCCAAGACGTTCAGCAAGCATGGCCAAGCGGGGTCGTCGGTTGAATGCGCGATGGCACAAACGTCTGCCGGCTCTTTTGGCAGATCAGCCACGTCCGCCCACACCTCTACCCGCCCGTGCAAAATCAGACCACCGAGCGTGTTGGCAATGACGTTGGGGGTAAGCGGCTTCGACCGCACAATGTCGAACGTTTCCGACATCCAAGCCCTCCCCGCCCAGCGAAGTTGGACTGCGCGTTACTACCTGCTTTTTGCCGCCCTCACCGCCCGCGGCCGGCGTCAGGGGCGGGTGGCTCGGCTGCACTCGCCGAGCGGTCATCAACGCGGCGAAGAATGCAATCTGTAAATCGGCACCTTCGGCACCGAACCCAGATCTGCCGGGCCACGACGGGTTGTTCGACGCCTTTTGGATCGCCCTTGCGGTTCGGGCGGCGCACCTCGCGAACGCTCTCGACGGCCAGATCACTGCTGCCGCACTCGCCGCACCGCCCGTCGCTCTTAGCCATTCATTCGTCCTCCGGTTCCGAACGCTCGCTCATCTGCAGTACCAGATGAAGCAGGCCCTCACCGCCCGCGGCCGGCGTCGGGGGCGGCGGGTGGCTCACCCCTCGTAATTTGCGTTACCGCTTTCTCGCGATCGGGCTGAGCGCCGCGACCAAGACCGACAGCTCGTCTGAAGGCACAGTTGTGAACCCAAGATACTGAGCGAGAATGACGGCACCCTCTGCTTCGCTTGCCGGACCAGGCATTCTTTTGAACGCCTCTTCGCCGAGTGCCTGGAGTTCCTCTTTCGTATATCGAGCAATGGACCGAGTATCTGCGTACGGATACGGACCTCGAGCGCCCTCGGATTGCCGGAGCCAAACTTTGCGGTGGAGGGCGAGTCGGTATCCGTGTTCCAACATCTCCCACTTTGTTTTGGTGATACGCTTCCAACCAAGCAGACTCGCTGCCTCTCGGCAAAGCGCGACGCGATCGCTGACTCCGGGAAACAGCTTGCTGCTCGCCGCCCGAAGTGCGGTGACGATACGGTCTTCCTCCTCTGCGTCCAACTTGTTTCTCCGATCGTTTGTTGGCTAGCGACCCAGTGAGGTGTACCCGCTGCCGTCAAGCCCATCGCCTCGCCCTCACCGCCCGCGGCCGGCGACGGGGGGTGAAGGCAAACTTACTTGGGAAGTGCCGCGATTTTTCGGAATCCGACGTCGCCATCGTTTGCGGGACCAGGAGCGAACGGGTTTCCATAACCGATGACCAGAGTTCGATGCTTCGATGAAAAGCCCGCGGACCAAGCATAGGTCGTTGTCTTGAACGTAAGCTGTTTCATCAAACGCCCGTCGAGGAGGATCAAGTCGTTGTCCTCGCCCGGAACCGCGATCAGCTTCGAGTCTCGCTCCATTGAAGGGATGCCCATTCCGCGAGTCCCAAGCTCAAACCGAGTTAGCTTGTTGGTTTGAGGATTCCACACAACGGCCGCTACCGCAGACATCACCAGAACTTTATCGGCATCGACCCCTTCTAAGAACCAGGGTTGCCATCCGGTTTTGAAGACTTCGGATTTCGTAAGCCGCTTCCCTTCTGGGTCCCATTCCATCAACTGATGGCCGTCTCTGCCAACGTCCGACTTGCGACTCAGGGGAACTGTCAAAAGGATGCGCTTTCCGTCCTCGCTAAACCGAGCGAAATAAGGCCCCCGGTCACCTCCTACATCCAATTCGGCAAGGGCGACCGATGGATGTTTCCGATCGACAACGGCCACCGCTTCGTTGGCGCAGCTAAGAAGGCGTTTGCCGTCAGGCGAATAATCGACGAAAAAGCGGCCTTTTCGATCGAGTTGCTCGTACTTGCCGACGTTTTTCAGGTCCCAAAATCGAACGACTTCCTCGTAGTTCACGCAAAGTTCACTTCCGTCCGGCGAACAACGTGTGAAATACGGGACGAGATTTGAAGGGCCCTTCATGCGGTGGCTTGTTTTGCCGTCAGGCAGCTTCCAAAGCATGATGTCCTTCGAGTCGGAACTGGTGGCGACCCAATCGCCTGATACCTGAGTCATCCAGATGGTTCCGCGCGGGCCGTTTTGCTTCGTCTCCGGTTCTTGCGCATTTCCCACGACGACGAGCGCAGCAAGCGCCAGTGCGGACCAGGTTTCGCGAAACCAGGGTAGTCGCTGCATGGCTTGGGCGTCCATAGATTTGGTCACGATGGGCTTTGCTCACCCGATCGACGACAGCAGAAACCTCGTCGCCGCACTCACCGCCCGCGGCCGGCGTCGGGGCGGGGGCTGGGTCGATGCGATCATCTCCTGCGTTTCTTAATAACTCGGCGGGATTCCTCAATTACTCGATCAAGCCCCGCCGAGTCGACATCCAGATCGACCTGCCACGTAACGGCGACCTTCCCCAACTCGATAGGCCCCTCGTAGGTGAAGTCGAACTCAATGTCGAGCGAAGTCGGCAGAGTCTTTTGCTCCAAGTTGCCGAAGCGGATGCGAGTGCAGTCGGCTGGGTTGTGGGTGCCGCCCAGGTACATTGAGCCGTCGATGTAGCCATCCTCAGGATTCTTGGGGAATCTAAATTCCCGATTCGGCAGTTCCTTCCAGTCGAACACGCCGAAGTCGATGAAATCGAGCCGCACCGAAGTCACTTGTGTCTCCCCCTGGAACTGAAATGGGTTCAGGGGGATCTCGATCTTAAAAAACAAACTTGGTGGAATCCTAAGGTGTGGATTTTGGAACACCTTGGCGCTCATCGTTCCACGCTGCGGTCCGAGGACAAGGTTCGCCATTACTGAATCCTCCGCCACCGAACGACCACACTCACCTGCACCTTCCACCGCCGAGCCCTTCTCCCCCGCCCTCACCGCCCGCGGCCGACATCGGGGGCGGCGGTCGGCTTCGTTTGCCATTTGGCCAGCCGCTGAATGCTTTGCACGCCGAGCAGCATCTTTTGCCGAGCCGAGGCATTTGCGGTGTGGACGTTGATGGCCGGCGGGACGAAGCCGCGGACAGCAACCGCTTCCTCGATCCACAGCAGGACGGTATAGCCGGTCCCGCGTGCGTCGTCTCCGAGGTCGTGATCCAGGCTCAGTTCCTAGACGTTACCGGTTTGCAGAAGCTCGATGGCTTCCTCCGGCCATCGGACGCCGATCCAACCTGGCGGTGTCGGCCGCTCATCGTCCAGGTAGACTTTCACGCCGACTCCTCCGCATTCCAACGCTCATCTGCACGATCGCCGCCATCACTACTCACCGCCAACGGACGGCGTCGGTCGGTAGAAGGGCGCCAAGTTCACTTTACTACGACTCTCCGATCAGCTTGGCGCAAGCTATGCGATCGTAGGGAAGCGACGCTTTTGTGAACCACTTGTAAGCATTTCCAAAGGTCGAATCCCATAGCTCTGAATTCTTCAAAAGCGCCTTTAGGAATCGTCGTTGAGACGCGGTCATCGCTGTAATCTTCCCGTTTGGGAACGCAGAGGCAAGCAGCGGCCCCCAATCGAAGTCAACGCAGAATTTTGATGTGGCCTGGACGACAGAAACAGCGGCATCGACCATTTGATCAAAATCCTTCACTTGCTGAACGAGACGTGAAACCACTGGAAAGCGAGGACGCATTGGAAACTGCGGCGGCTTTTCGCCAAACCACTCGTCAATTTGCCCGGCGTGATGCTGCAAAGTGTTGAGCAACTCGCTAATTGCGGTTGGGTTTGTGGCGAGGTTTGGCGCAAGGGCCGCACACATTCGCACCGCAGGTGAAGCATCTCCCAAGAACTCGATTGGCGAGTTTCCTAGCTCCCCGAGCGCTAGAACATGTGCACTGCGTTCATCGGTGTTGCTTGCGTTTCGGGCCAGAGAGATGAGCCGTGTTTCGATTTCCGGGGCGCTCCCCCGCAAGGCATCGGATTTGGCAAGCCTCACGGCGCCCATTGCGGCACACGCCCGAACCCGAGGGGCGGCATCTTCCATACCCTTCAGCATAACCTGCAGAAGGACTGGAGCCACCCTTATGCAGCCAAGGATTGAACGCGCGTAAAAGGAGTTCGCCGCATCCTCGTTTCCGTACAGAGCTTCATCATCATTCGTGTCGATCAGGGGATCGATATTGAAGGCGGCCATGCGTTCTAGTTCATCGATCTCGAACCCCGCCTGCTCTGAGGCCTCTGCTACGCTAACGAGGAAGGATAGGAGTGGGGCTCGAAGCGATTCGCCACGATCAATCCGTTCGTCGGACAACAGTCCGGCGACCACCAGAGCGGCAGGTTCGGTGGCAGTCCATGGCGTGCCTTGATGGATGATTGCCGACCACAAGTGAGACATCGCTTTGTCGCGAGAATCAGTATCCTCCCGCAATAAAGCAAGCAGATGCCCCGGCGTGTCGTCGGCGCGACCATAGGCGTGGTGGAGCCTTGACCAATCGGTTTTTTCCAGGGCGGGTAAACCAATAAGCATCGGAACACCGAAACTCGCGGCGAACGCTGGCAAAACAAAACTCGCAGCATTCTACTGCGGATGCTCATTGCCTCAAACTAAATCGCGATTTCGCCGTCGAGCCGATTTTGAGCGTTTACCTTCCCACCATCCGCCTCCACATCTTCCGCTGCTTCGCCCAATCCATCTCTGCCGCGATCGGCTGCAGGTCCGCCAAGATCACCGGATCGCGCCCGCGGTCGACCGCCGGCAGGAACAGGATCGCCTCCTGAATGTCCGGCGCGAGGTTCAGCAGGTTCATGATCTGCGAGACGCGGGCTCGGGTGACATGCCCAAGTGCCGCGACCTCGCTGTAGCTGACGATGGAACCGGAGCGGACCAAGCCGTCGAGCTTGATCGCGAGGGCCATCCATCGCGTCACCTTCGGCAACCGGCCTTTCGGCATCTCGGTCTCGGGGCCAGCGAAAAACGTCTGCCGCCCCTTGGCTGCACGCCCCACATGGAAGTCGCATTCGATCGTCATGGCTTGCATCAGTTAGCCTCCACGCGAAGCTGTCGACATTGGGCCGCCAAGGCTCCGATGCCGGTGGGATGGAATACCAGGGCGATTCTTTGCCGCCCGCCGTCGTAGTCGATGCGTTGGATCAAGTGCCGCAGCAGCTTGCCTTGCTCTTGGAAGGTGAGGGCCTGCCACACCCCATCGAATCTGGCGAGGGCTTCGGAGGCTTCGGCTTCGTCGATTGCGGTTGCGTCGAGGGATTCTAACTCTTCGGCGATGGCATGCAGGCGGCGTTCGCTGGTCGCGATCCGTTCCTGCAGGTCCGCAAGGCGTGCGGTTCCGCTTTCGTCGCCGGGCTTGAGGTTGGCCAGCAGCCGCTTGAGATCCTGATTCCAACCGGCCAGCTCTTTCTCCGACATGCGGCGTTCCGCTTCGAGCGATTGGCGTTGTGCATCCGCCTGCCGGCTCGCTTGGGTAAGCGTTTCGCGGACCAACGCGGCGTCCTGGCCGATCCCTTTGATCCGTTCCACCACGAACCGCTCCAGCTCCGCCGCGGGAACCGACTTCGAGGGGCAGGTGTGCCATCCGCGTTTTTGGGCGTTGCTGCAGGTGTAGTAGCGGTACCGCTTGGTCCCCCGCGTCGAATGGGCCGGCGTCATCGCGCAGTCGCAGGGCACGCAGCGCACCAGGCTCTTGAGGATGGCGCCGAATTGGTTGCGGACCATCGCTCCGCCCGATCTGCCGTTGCGACCCAGCAACGCCTGGGCCTTTTGCCACGTCGCCGCGTCGAGGATAGCGGCATGTTCCCCGTCGTGCGTGTCGGTCTTGTGCTTGACCTTCCCGATGTAGGCGACGTTGGTCAGCAAGTGATGCAGGCTGGTTTTGGTGAACGGCTTGCCGCCGCGTTGCTGGCCCTTCTTGGTGGTCCGCTGCTTGTTGTGCCACCCGCGTCTGCCAAGCTCCTGCACCACCGGGAGTAGCCCTTCGTGCTCCAAGTAGAGCCCAAAGATGGCCCGCACGCGTTGGGCTTCGGCTTCGTTGACCACCAGTTTGCTGGCGACGACGTCGTATCCGAGGATCGGCGTGCCGCCCGACCATTTGCCCTTCCGCCGTGCCGCGGCGATCTTGTCGCGAGTGCGTTCGCCGATGATTTCCCGCTCGAACTGAGCGAAGGACAAGAGGATGTTCAGCGTCAGCCGGCCCATCGAGTGCGTGGTGCAAAATTGTTGGGTCACGCTCACGAAGGCGCAATTCTGTCGATCAAAAACCTCCATCATTCGGCTGAAATCGAGCAAGCTTCGGCTGAGGCGGTCCACCTTATAGACCACCACGCAATCGACCTTCCCCGCTTCGATGTCGGCGATCAGCCGTCGCAGGGCAGGGCGGTCCATGTTGCCGCCGGTAAACCCGCCGTCGTCGTAGTGCTCCGGAAGGCAGATCCACCCTTCGTGGGCTTGGCTCTTGATGAACGCTTCGGCCGATTCGCGTTGGGCATCCAGGCTGTTGAACTCCTGCTCCAGTCCCTCCTCGGTGCTCTTGCGGGTATAGACCGCGCATCGAATCGAGGGACGTGCGTTGCGTTGCTTCATGGCTTGCCTCCGGTCAGTTTGAAGAAGAGGAATCCGTTGACGTGGCTGCCCGTGATCGCCTTGGCGACCGCGGAGAGCGAGGGGTAGGTTTTGCCTTCGTGCTCGAAGCCCTCGGCGAGGACCGTGACCTGCACCTGCCCGCCGCGATACTCGCGAACGAGGATCGTGCCTGCGGGTGGAAGTCGGTTGTCGCGAGGGGAGGGCAGGGGGGCGGTCGCCACCAAGGCTTCGGTCTCCACCTTGGCCGCTTTGGGCAGCGTCAGCCGCAGGTCGGCATCGTTAGCCAGTTCGGCCGTTCGCTTCTTGGCACGTTCCGTCAGCCCGCCTTCGGCATTCGCTTGCAGCCTCCAGGCGATGCGTTTGAGCAGCCACGCCTTGTTGTTGGCGTTGGTGCTGTCGCCGAAGACCTCGGCGTACTTGCGTCTCAGCTCCTTGGTCGCCAGCTTCTTGAGGGCGGCGATCTCTTGGGCCGTCTCGGCGTTCATCGGAATCGGTCTCCTTCTCCGGGTTCAAAGAGCGTCAACTCGTGTGGACAGTGACGCTCTGTTCGGCGGACACAGCAAGTCCTTTCTCGGTGAAATTCTCTGGTTCTCGGGAAGCAAGGGCCGCGCGGGCGTGGAGCCGCAACAGGCCCAGGCCGAGGAGGCGGGCGATCTCGCGGAAGCGTTCTTGGGGCGTAATCACTTCGGAAACGACGGAAGGCCGCATGGGAGCACCTCGGGTACGAGGACTGCCCACAACGGCCTTCGCTTGGCGACCAGCCTGCTGTCGGGACGGGATGTTTTTCGGACGGCTTCGAGTCTACACGATGCGGCAATCCACGAGCGAAATTCCGAGTCTCATTCAGGGGCCGAAGCGGAACGGGCTGTTAACTGGTTGGGGCTGTTAACCCGAGACTAAGAGATTCCGAACTCTGGAAATTCGGGGTTCGATGCGAACCTCCATGGTTCCGATCGGACCCCGAATTTTCAGATACGAACGCGAGAGTTTTGCGGAGATGCTGCAATCGCCGCAAGTCGTTGCGGAATAAGGCGGAAAATGAAAAAACGCCAGGAGGGCTGCTCCTGGCGTTTCCTGTTAAGTGGATCGGTGCGGTCTTTTCGCTTCCGATCATTCAGCTCCGCGAAATGACGAGTGTCGAGTCCTCTTCATGCGTATCTCGCACAGAGGCGATTTGGCAGTTTTTGGCAGGTCAGCGAGAGACTTCGCTAGCGTTCGCCGCCTCGTCATGAGTTCCGACGTGCACGCTTACAAAAACGCAACCCTATACCGCGCAAGAGGCTCCGACCATCCAAGCAGATGGAAGGCGGCGGGAACGAATGCAACCGCTCTGTCATAAGAAAAAACTTTGTGCAATTACAGCCGCTCCGCAAACAGAAAAATTTCTTATAGGCACAGCGATGGCTTAGGTTAGAATTCTCTCGTTGGCGCCAACTTGCGGGCATTACATAGCGTCCCACGTATCTCATCGAGCCCGCGTCAGGAAGGTTCAGCCATGTGGCTTCGACAAGCTTGACGTTTGCCTAGGTTTCTTCGACACCGAAGCGACTAAGAGCCTTACGAAGTCACTATCGCACCAGAGTTAATTCTCAGGCGATTTTTATGTGCCCATAGGGCGCGCGGCGTTGCGCGTCCCTTCGCGGCCTCAGGCGACTCAACCATAGTCGCGCTGGCTCGCTGCGCCACGGGCTCAACATCCCTACGTTCAAGGAGCTCACGAAGATGAACGCCAACAAAGTCCAAACGCTCGCAGACCAATACCGTCGCCTCACCAACGACGAAGCAAAGCGGTTTCACGAGTTGATCGTCTCCCGCGCTGAGGACGTATATCAGCTCCTCCAGCGATTGAGCGATCATGAGAAGGTGCGATTCTTTGACGCGCTCTTAGCCCAGGTGGGCAATAACCTTGTCCCCCACTTCATGCGAGTCGCAATCCGTCTTGTCAGAGAACGCCCTGACGCGGACAACGAAAGCCTCATGAAAGCGATTACCGAGTCGGACAACCAATTCGCGTCCCACGGATTCGAAGAGCTGATGAGGCTGGCGAAAAAGAAACGCGACCGGAAGGTCTTGCCGGAAACGATCCGACGGAACTCGGAGATTCTCCGCCTTCACGATGAAGATCCCGACACTTGGAGCAACCGTGCGTTGGCCGGCAAATTCGACGTCGAGGAGAGTTACATCCGCAAAGTGCTAAGAGAGCGGTCCAAATGGACGGACTACGAGATGACGCTGGGAGCTCAACCTTCCTAACTTGAGTTGCGAACTTCTGAGTTGGTTCGCTTCACAAGAAATCCGGCCTCGTTACTGTTTGAGTAACGAGGCCGGATTTTCTTTTTCGGCCGAAGTGAAACGCTTGCAATCAGCTCGCGAGAGCTTTTTCGGCAATGGAGAGCCCATGCAGATCGAAACAAGAAAGACGTCTGAAATCCGGCCTTACGCTAAGAATCCCCGCAAAAACGACGCGGCCGTCCAAGCTGTCGCCCAGTCCATTCGGGCCTTCGGCTTTCGCCAGCCCATTGTCGTGGACGAACACGACGAGATTGTGGTGGGCGACACTCGCTACAAGGCGGCCCTCCAATTAGGACTTGAGGAGGTGCCGGTACATGTGATTCGCGGTTTGTCGCCGGCTCAGATCGCCGCCTATCGCATCGCCGACAACAAGACTGGCGAAATCGCCGAATGGGATGACGATCGCCTTATTCGAGAGCTGATTGCCCTGCAGGAGGCCGAATTCCCCCTGGATGTGACGGGGTTTTCCGAATCGGAGCTTCGGCGGTTGCTCGACACACCTCCCAATGCAGGCCAGGTAGACCCCGACGAGATTCCGGAAGCTCCCGACGAAGCCGTAACGCAACTCGGCCAACTGTGGACCCTAGGCAATCATCGCCTTCTTTGCGGAGATAGTTCCAAAACCGAAGACGTCGATCGGCTGCTGAACGGCTCGATGGTTCAGTTAGTCAACAGCGACCCGCCCTACAACGTCAGCGTCGAGCCTCGCAGCAGAACCGCCATTGCGGCTGGTCTGTCCACCTTTACCGCAACGCCTACTCCTGATTCGGGCGACACGGACGCGTCGACGACGCGGGGGCCCGCCAAACGCAAGCTTCGGGCCAAGGACCGGCCGATCGAGAACGACTGCCTTTCACAGGAGGAGTTCAGCGAAAAGCTGCGAGCTTGGTTCGGCAACTTCGCTCGAGCCCTTGAGCCGGGCCGCGCGTTCTACATCTGGGGCGGTTACCTCAACTTGGGCGCGTTTCCGCCGGCGCTCAAGGATGCCGGGCTTTATTTCAGTCAAGGCATCGTCTGGGACAAGCAACATCCCGTTCTCTCCCGCAAGGACTTCATGGGTTGCTTCGAGCTGGCCTTCTATGGCTGGCGGGAAGGCGCCGCTCACCAATTCTTCGGGCCCAACAACGCGTTAGACCTCTGGGCCGTGAAAAAACTCTCTCCCCAAGCGATGGTTCACCTGACTGAGAAGCCCGTCGAACTCGCCGAGCGAGCGATGATCTACTCCTCGAGGTCGGGAGAAAAGGTGCTGGATCTCTTCGGTGGAAGCGGCTCGACGCTTATCGCCGCCGAGAAAGTCGGCAGACGCGCGTTTCTCATGGAAATGGATCCGCTCTACTGCGACACCATCGTTGCTCGCTGGGAACGCTTCACCGGCAAGAAAGCGGTCCTCGCTTCTTAAGGCGCCGCGAAAAGCCCAAGGAGAAGGGCCATGGCCTCTCGAAATCGAAGTCTAGAGGAGGAGCGTTTGCTGCAATCGCTGGCTTACGGGTCCACCGTTAAACAGGCGGCGGCCGCCGCTGGCGTCTCCGAACGGACGGCGTATCGCCGACTGGAAGATCCGGCGTTCGCCGCCAAGCTCAACGCCATGAAGGCGGAGTTCATGGATCGTGCCGTTCGCATGCTCAGCGCATCGTCCATCGAATCGATCAAGACCTTGGTCTCATTGCAAAGCCAGACCGTTCCAGAACGCATTCGGCTTGGGGCGGCGAAGGCCACTCTGTCTCTCGGCATTCGCATTCGCGAGGAGCATGAGCTTTCTCGCCGGTTGGAGAGTCTCGAGCAGACGCTGAAATCGCTGACAACGGAAGCGGAGCGGAAACCTAATGCGGCGGCACAATCTTCGAAGTTCTCTGGTTCGGATGGAGAAGGAAATCGCAAAGCTGGCGACCGCCAAGATGAAGACGCTGCGGGAAATTCATCAGGATCCGACGGCGATTCTCAGTTTGGCGGGGCTGGCGGCTGACGCTTGGCAAGCGAGTCTGCTGGCATCAGGCAGGCGTCAGATGCTGGTCCTCTGCTCTCGGCAGGCGGGCAAATCGACCGCGGCTGCCGCGCTTGCATTGCGGACCGCCCTCACCCGGCCATTGAGTCCGATCTTGCTGGTCAGTCGCTCGCGCCGCCAGTCGGAGGAACTGTTTCGCAAGGTACTCGATCTGTTTCGCCAGTCCGGTCGGCCAATGGGTTCGACTCTTGAAAACAAACTGGAACTTGAGCTGACCAACGGCTCACGCATCCTCTGCCTGCCAGGAAGCGAAGCGACCATTCGCGGGTTCAGCGGCGTCGCGTTGCTCGTGATCGATGAGGCAGCGCGAGTCCCGGACGAACTCTATTACGCGGTTCGGCCAATGCTCGCCGTCAGCGGCGGTCGGTTAATCGCGCTGACGACGCCCTTCGGCAAACGCGGCTGGTTTTATGAAGCATGGAAGAGCGAAACGTCGTGGGAACGCATCGAAACGCCGGCCACGCGGTGTCCTCGCATCTCTGCGGCCTTTTTGGAAGAAGAGCACCTGGCCCTGGGACAGCGGTGGTTCGCTCAAGAGTACCTGTGCAGCTTCGAAGACGCGGTGGGAAGCGTGTTCCTTCGCGAGGATCTGGATGCGGCCTTGGACAACGATCTGCGGCCGCTCTTTTAAGGAGAGCTTTGATGGGATGGCTATTGGGTCTGGATCTTGGACAAGTCGCCGACCGATCGGCATTGGCGATCGTGGAGCAGCCCGATTTGAAAAAACCTCGCAGCTATTGCGTGCGGCACCTTGAGCGATTCGAGCTCGGAACTCCCTATCCAACCGTGGTCGCGAGGCTCAAGAAAATTTTGCAGCGGCCTGAGTTGGCCCATAGCGTCCTTGCCGTGGATATGACCGGCGTCGGTCGTCCGGTCGTAGAGCTTCTGAAGCAAGCGTCGCTGGACGTTCGTCTCTGGCCCATCACGATCACGTCTGGAAAAGCGCCTTCATGCGACGGATACTCGTATAGCGTGCCGAAACGAGACCTCGTCGCTGTCTTGCAGGTTTTGCTGCAGACTCGCCGACTCAAGATCGCAAAAGGGCTTCCAGCGGCAGCGGAACTCATTCGCGAGTTGAGCGATTTTCGCTCGCGGTTCACGGAATCTGCGAACGAAGTTTTCGGTCCAGAAAAGTCTTCGCAGCACGACGATTTGGTGTTGGCTTTAGCCCTTGCAGCATGGGCCGGCGAACATCAGCGCGAACCTTTCGAGCTTCCGTTCGACGTTCCCAAACCGCCGCCGCCACCGCCGCCGAAGACCCGCCTTCAGGAGATCTTAGAGGAGATGGAAGCTGAGGACGACCGCGGTGACCGATGGGCGAATCCGTGGCGGCGCTGGTAAGAGCTTTCAACGAGCTGACCCCTGCAAGTCCCTGGCTGCAGGCGATGGCCACGAGTTTGGCTTCCTTGTTCGCCGTCGAGCATGCGGTATTGCCGGCCTGTGGGCTTTTTGCGGTGAAGGGCTGCGTCCAACCCTTCATGAACGAACGCCTCGCGAGTGCGGTGCACGGTGGACAGGCTGATGCCATAGGCCTTGGCGATCTCGGAGCCCGACCAGGCGGAGCGGCCCTCGGCTTGATCGGGCTTCAGCAAGCCTTCTTTAGAACCGACCCGGCGCGTTTGCCCTCATCGATCATCCGCTTCAGCCCCGTCCGCTCGTCCGCGGATAGCCGAACGATGTGGGGCACTCGCTTGATGGGAGCCGTCTGATTCGCAGTCAGTTCCTTGACGTTCTTGAAAACTCCTCCTTGAGATTGACCCAAGGAGAGCTGATTTGGCATACTCGCGTGAAGTCAGCTGCAAGTGACAACTAGCGTGAAACCCGCCTCGCGGGCTTTCGCACTCAAACGGAGAATCCATGATCCATTGCTAAGTCAAGCGGGGTATTGCCCTCGTAATTTTTAAGATTAATATTCAATGCTTTGCTGCTAAGGAGGTGAAATACGGGCTCATTTCCTGATGCAGCAGCGATATGAAGCGGAATATTGCCATGGTCGTCGATTGCCCAACACGATGCGCCGCTGTCTATTAATAACGCCACGATCGAAATGTCGCAGGAGGCGGCCGCAACGTGTAGTGCGGTGCCTCTCGAATTAGTTGATTCGCCGTCAATTCTTGCCCCAAACTGAAGAAGCAATCGAATTAATTCTCTGCTGCTAGAATAAGTGGCATATTGCAGGGGAGTCCAGCCACTGCCTTTGTTTGGATTCGCTCCTGCACTTAATAGCACATGCGCTGCATCAGTCATCCCAGCGGCCGCAGCGTATTGAAGTGCCGACAACCCAAAAAGATCAAGTTGATCGACAGTGACGGCGGACGCAGACAAGTGAAGCCGTAGCTTGTCAGCTTTGCCAGCGTATGCTAAGCCGTGAATAGGATAGAAAAGATATTGAAATAGCACGAACACTGACTTCAGGACAGTATCTGCTCCGAAACAAGAAAAGAATGCCATGTGAGGCCCCTATAAGCAGTATCGATACGTCAGCGCCCCTCCTACCGACGCCCCTGTTCCGTGGCCGACACCCAATCCGGCAGTAAACGCAAATCCAGTTGAAAAATTGTAGCAAGCTCTCGCGCCCAGAGTCCATGTGCCGAACCCGGCAGAAATAGTGAAACAAATCTCTCCGCTGAGACCGTCTGGAGGACATGTACCAGCTTGTCCGATTATAGGCGGTCCGTTGTGTGAAAACGGAATATTTCGCCATCTTCTTAGGTTTGGAGAAAAACGGATGTTGAAACGAGGAAAGCGAGGCAGAGAGAGCGGCGCGGTTCGTCCCATTCCGTGCAGGCTGCCAGTAGCATATAGGCCACCGTCCGCTTGAAAACGCAGGACGCCACATGGCCTAACCGTATCATTCACGCAACATCCACGCCCTGTTATTTGAAAAGAGAGAATAGCACAAAGTGACAGCAATGGGTTTACTGGGAGCACTGCACAAGCCTGAATATCTTGTCGTGTGCCGCCGCCAAGTAAGCCCAGTAATTCTTGGAGGAATGCGACCACGAAGTCACGCGCGGATAATCCTGAAGGATCTTGCTTATTTAGAGGGTCGCTAAAGGCGTACTCGTACAGGTTGGTTCCTTCTTTAGTTCCTAAGGGGTCCCGACTTTGCCAATGTCCTGTGTAGACGTGAAGCAATCGGTTTCGGACGTTGTAAATATATGTTCGCCCGTCCATATCATATGCAACAAAGTAGTGACACCAGTCGAGATCGGATGACGATTTCGGCAAAAAGGACGCTGTCAAAATCGTTGGTAATCCATACGCTGAATACGCATAGCGTTCGTTCACTTCAGCCGCTTTTGCGATGATAGCTGTGACATTCCAGTTCGGATCCTGCAGCGCATAAAGCCGCTCCTCCAGGGAGCCGGCGGTGCCTCGGTCTCTTAGGATCAAGTCGTCGATGTAGCGTACGCCCCAGACGAGATGTCTGTCTGGATCGGTCGCCGCTCCAAGCCGCTCTTCGATGTTTTGCCACTGGGCGGTGTAGTAGCAATGTCGGGTCACCGTTAGGATGGCGCTGGCGTAGCTCTCCGCGGTCTTTCGCCGTTTTTGCCCGTCGTATTGGTATTTGGTGACGGTGTCGCCTGAAGACTTGATCTCGACCAAACGGTTCCAGGCGTCGTAAACGGCGTCGAATGCGGTGGTCGGATCGGCCGGCTTGGGCATGGTAGTCGTGTTGCCGGCGGCATCGTAGACCGGCTGCGCCCAGGCGGCGCCTACCTGATTGTTGATGGCCGTGATCTCGTTGACTGGGTTGCTGACGCGGGATTGGATCAGGTCCCAGTTCCCGTTTCCGTCGTCGTCCTCGCGGAAGCGTTCCCAGTTCCCGGTGGCATCTAAGGACCAGCATTGTGCGAAGGTCGGCGAGCTAATCGCGGTGTTCGAGCCGTTGAGCGTGCCGCGCTCCATGTCCTTGAGCCGGTGGATTCCGTCGTACCAGTAGTACTCGTCGTGCTTGCGGTTGGGGTCCACCGGGTTCATCCGCCAAATGCGGTTGCCCACCCGGTCGTAGCCGTGCTTGACCCTCTCTAGGTCTGTGTTGGTCGTGTAGTTGTTCCAGACTAGGTCCTTGACCCTTCCGAAGCGGTCGAATCCCCGATAGATGTCGCCGGTGTCCGGATCGATTCCGCCCGTCGTGCCCACCAGCGTGCAGACGGTGGTCGGCTCGGCGTACTCGGTCTCTATGAAAGTGCTCAAGCCCAGGTAGCTGTAGATGGCAAGGTGAGTCGTACCGTTGTCGTCCACCAGCGACTGCACCCGGCTTAACGCGTCGTTGTCGCCGCCCGATGCGCCGTAGCTGTAGCTCAGGACTCGGCCGTTGGGATAGGTCATGGCCGTCTGCCGAATGGTGTTGGCCGAGCCGTCTTCGTAGGCGTACTGCACCTTGGGCGTCGCGCCCGTGACCACTCCGCTGTGGCTTTGCGCTTCGGAGACCAGTTGGCCGAACTCATCGTACTCCATCGCATCCTGGTTCACAATTGAGCCGCTGCCCACCGCGGCGTTGTCGTAGGAGGTGACTGAAGCCACCATGCCGCGCACCTCGTAGGTGGTGGCGATGCGGCGCACCGCGCCGTCCACTCCCGTGCCCAGCACGGTGACGCGGTCCTGGGTCTTGCGGCCCAGAAGGTCGTAGTCGTAGGCGTGCACGGTGCCGTTCTGATCGGTGACCTGGATGACTTCGCCCTGGCGGTTGTAGGCGAAGGAGAGCCGGTCGCTGCCGCCGGTCGAGTCAGGCAGCACCTCGTAACGCTTCATCTGGCTGGAAGCGATATCGGAATCGGACAGCGTGGTGCCGTAGACGTACTGAGTGAGCTGGTCTCCCGTGGAGCGGTTGACGGCGGTGATCGAGGAGACGTTGCCGTCGGCATTGTACGCGGTCAGGACGCGGACCAGTGCATCGTCCGAAGGCGGACAGCCGCCCTGGCCGCTGCTGGAGGAGGAGCTGGAGCCGCCGTCGCAGTTGAGGACCTTGACCGTCTCGCGGCCAGCCGCGTCGTACTGCATGCACGTGACCATGCCGGAAGGATCGACGGAACGCGCAATGTCGCCGGCGCTGGAGTATTCCATTTCAGAAACCAGGATCCAGTCGGTGCCGTAGGGGACGAGGTAGGGCCGAACGAGAGCCGTGCCGCCATTGGTGCCGTAGTCCGCTGAGGCGATGGTCCTGCCGATCCCATCCTGCCACTGAGCCGTGTAGGTGACGCGAGCCTTGGGCTGCGCGCTAGAGGGATCGCCCAGGGGGCCGGTGCCCGTGGCGTCGTGGTAGCGCATGCGGGACGTAGTCTGCACGGCGTTGCTTGCGGCGTCGTAGGCGGCCTCCTTCTGCTCGAAGATGGTGTCGTCGGCCAAGTCGGCAGGTGTCGGATAGCCGGTCTCCGACAGGTCGTACCCTTGGTATTGGATTGTGACCCGTCTGAGGCCATCATAGACGGTCTTGGTAAAGAGGCTCGAACCGGCCGGCTGCGACTTGATGGTGTTGCTAGCCTCGTCGAACCAGGTATTGTCGGTCAAGGGACTGCCGACAGCCCCTGTATTTGGATCGACCCCATAACGGACGGTCTGGTAGACGCGTCCGCGGGCGTCATAAGCGGCGGTGCTGCGAGCGACGAGCGTGCCGGAAGAGGTGGTGTTGCGGCGATCGGTGCGGATCACGCGGTCGAGGTTGTCGAAGACCTGGATCTGGTAGGAGTCGATCTCGCCGTCGGCATCGGTCCGGCGATCTCGCCAATCGTATAGGAATTGGGTCACTCGAGAGGTGCTCGCGTCCACATGCTGGGTCGTCTGCGTGAGGTTGTTGTCGCCTCCCGAGAGGCCGCCGTCGAACTGCGAGTGCGACACGACAACCATGTTGTTGCCGGGGGCGCCTCCGCCGGTAGGATCGTTGTCGGTGGCGCCCGTGTCGTCGGTCCCCACATAGGCGGCCACGGCATTGTTCCGAACGTCGAACACAGTGCGCGTGATCGTCCCTCGTGGCGTTACGGTGCGGTTGCGACGAAGCATCAGGTCGTAGCCGCTCAGGCTTTCGTCGTAGTTGAGGCCACTGGAGCCCTGGCCTATGGGAGGGATGAGCTTGTAGGTGCGGTGTGATGAAGGCAGGTTGTTGATGCCAAATTTAGTCGTCGTCCAGCGGACGTAGGAGGGCTGCGGGAAGCTGTCGGTCGGCTGCAGCTTGCCCGCTTCGCTGGCCCGCGTCGCCTGGATCGACTCCAGCACGCGGCCGTCCGCATCCATCTTGGTGATCGAGACCGGATTCACCAGATGGTAGCTGTAGCTGGGCTCCGTTCCCGTCGCATAGCCCTGGGCAGACCAGATCTGGTGCGTCGCTTCCTGATAGACGGTCCAGTTTGCCCGACGCACGACGGTCGCGACGCCATTTAGATCGATGGTGTGACTGGGGCCCAAGACCTGCGTCGTGCGCCCTTCGTCGTCGTGCTCGTAGTCCGAGATCAGATGCAGGCCCCCGCCCGCCGGCGTGACCCACCCCGGAGGAGCATCGCTCACCAGCGCGGTGTCCACGTCCCGAATCACCTGCGTCACCGCCTTGGTGGCGATGTCGAAGGAAGTCCTCGTCAAGAAGCCCCGTTCGTCCATCTGCCAGGTCAGGTTGCCGTACTCGTCGTAGTACTCCTTCTTGAAGGCCGCCACGCCCGAGCCGTTCTGCTCCAGCGGCACAACCGGATACGTCGTCGTCCGCTGCTTCAGCGCGCAGGTTCCCGCATAGAACTCGTAGGCGTACGTGGTGATCTGCTGCTGGCCGGGATCGACGTCCGAAGGATAGACGATCTCGTACGAGATGAAGTAGATGCACGGCGGCCCCTCGGAACCCGAGCTGGAAGAACTGCTCGAAGAGCCGGTGCTCTCGCAGCAAGACACGTAGCCGTACTCGCGCAGCTTGATCGAGCTGCCCAGCTCTCCCCTCTGCAGACTCTCGGACGCCAAAAAGCCCGAGGGAGCATGGTAGCTGTAGGTGCGGATCAGCCCGTCGTTGTCGCGCAGATACTGGTAGTTGCCCGAGACCTCATGCAAGAGGTCCGCGTACTGCTCATCGAAGCCGCTGACCGCCGAGGACTCCGCCTGCAGGATCAAGAAGCCCGAGTTGTCGTACTTGAAGAACCACAGCCACTGATCCGAGCCCGACTGCAGGACGCGCAGCATGGTCTGCCCGGCGTAGTTCGAGTAGGTGACGATGCGGCTGCCGTCGGCCTGGGTCTCCGTCGTCTTGGTCTTCCAGCGGTTGTAGCCGTCGGAGAAAGCGCTGGTCTCGTAGTCGAACCCGAAGGACTGTGCTCCGCCATCGACCGTCTCCGAGGTCACTTTGCCGGAGGCGTCGTACTCGAAGTAGTAGTCGGCATAGCCGGCCACCACGGCGTTGGATGCGGCCAAGGGATCCAGCCCTGCGGCAACCATGCGGGCGTAGCTGGCCGGCTTCACCACGAAACGCAGCAGATGGCTGCCGTCGCTGCCGGTCGAGCCGGAGCTTGCGGAGCTGGAAGAGCTGGAGCCTGAGCCGCCGGTCCAATAGCGGTAGTAGCTGGTGCCCGTCGACTGCCATGCCGAGCCGTCCCAGGTCTGCCGCGTCGCGGTCTTGAGATCGTCGGCCGAGCCGTTGGCTTCGCCGGCCGCGTAATACGTGTAGACCGTCCGCTGCACATTCTCCCAGGAGCCCGAGCCCACCTTGCGACGCAACAGCACGCCGGTCAAAACGGGAAAGGGAGCCGACGCGTCGTTCCAGGAGTAGAGGTAGGACTCGACGGTGGCGACGCCTCCTTGCAGGAAGCTGCGCTGCACCTCGGTGAAGTTGAAGCCGTTGGCCAGGGTGGAGACGACTTCCACCAGGTTGCCGGCGGCGTCCAGGTGACGCAGAAAGACGCCCGAGGAAGAGGAGTACTCGGTGAGCGTGCCGTGCACGTCGTAAAGCTGGTAGACGCCGCGGTCGTTGTCGAGGATCAGCGAGTCCTTGACGGCGAAGTCGGCGACGAAGCCCGAGCCGTAAGGAGAGAACCAGCGCGTCTGCATGGCCTCGTTGACGACGGCGACCGAGCCGTCGTCGGCGAAGGAGAGG
>JAIEPT010000232.1 GCA_019748295.1 Gemmataceae bacterium
ACACGACGCACAGCCGCGCCCGCTGTACGCGTTTCCGCTTGAGGGCACGCCGAACCGCTTACTGCGTGCGCGGCTCCTTGAGGCGAGCGGCGCCTGCATTTCTCCCCTCTCCCTCCGGAAGAGTCCGGGAGAGGTCCGGGGTGAGGGCGTGCGACGTGGCGTTACGCGAGAAAAGGCACCCTCACCCCAACCCTCTCCCGGAGGGTGAGGGAGGTAGATTAGCTCCTGCCGCTCGCCCTACCACGTCATCACTCGCAGCAAGTTCGAGTAACGATCCGTCCACAACGGCCCGCCCAATCGCGGCGGCTCGGTCCAACGCCGCTTCTCTTCGGGCCGATCCAAATCCAACGGCAATCGCTCGCCCAGCGCTGGCCCGCCACTGAAGGGGATGCCGAGTTTCTCGGGATTGCGGCGCCGCAACACCACGAAGTCGGTCCCATATTTCTCAGGCGCCTCCGCGGACCGGTACTCGGCCGAGGCGAGCGTCTCCAGATCCAGATCGTCCGCCAGATCACGCAATACGGGTTTGATGTCCACATAGCGGTTGGTCGCGTTGAAGACGAGCACGCCCCCCGGCGCGAGTTTCGAGAGATACAACTCGAGCGCTTCCTTCGTCAGCAGATGGATCGGGATCGCATCGGAGCTGAACGCATCGAGCGAGATCAGGTGAAACCAGTGTTCGGGCGCCTCGCGCATCTTGAGCCGACCATCCCCCAGGATGACGCTCAGGCGTGCGTTGCGATCCAACGCATCTTTGAGAAACGTGAAGTAAGGCTTCGACCCGTCCGGCGGCAGCGACAGGTGCATGACGAGCGGATCGATCTCGTAGAAATCGACATGCTGCAACGGACGCGAGTAGGTCGCCAGCGTTCCGGTTCCGAGTCCGACGACGGCATAGGGCGGCTCCGAATACAAGTTCGGCAGCATCCCGAACGGAGTTGTCCCTAGCCCGACCAACGAAGCCGGCATGCGGGCATCGCCCCAAAAGATCGACTGCGCAACCTTCGGGTCATGCAGCCCTAGCTTGGAAAACACCTGGCCGATGCCGGTGAGCGGATGGAAGTACGACGTCGGCAGTCGGCGCTTGTCTCGTTCCAAATGCTGCCGGCCGTGGTCGATCGTGCCGTGCAAGAGCGTGTGATACCACTCGTTGGTCCCCTCGTCGAAATTCTTGCGAACCTTGAGCGGACCGAAGAACGAACGCCCTTCGAACACGGTCTGCATTTCAGGCCCCTCGTAAGGCCGGCCTTCGAACACGGATGCGATGTTCGGAGCATCCTGCCTGCTGTGCAGCCATACGAGCCCCCAGACCAGGAAGAGCGACATGCCGAATCGCCAAGGACGCATCGCGAGGGCCATGACGGCGATGGCGGGAGCCATCATGAACACCGCGCGATACCCGATCTGCGCAGCCGCTCCAAGCACCACGATCGCAAGCAGCAGCACCGCCGCGGGGATGATCGCATTCAGGATCCCCCCAAGCGTTGTGCTCCGCCTCTGATCGCTGTCCCCCGGAATCAGCGTGGCCTCGGTCACCATGTTGGGCCGAACGAAGCACGACACGATGAGGGCGAGCGGATATTCGAGCACCCCCATTTGGAAAACGGTTGGCGCCACCAAAGCGTTGAAGAGCCCGCCGAGCATGCCGCCGAACGACATCCACAGGTAGAACTCGGTCAGATGCGCCGCCGTCGGCCGATCCTTCGCGAGTTCGCCATGGCACATCAGCGTGGTGAAGAGAAATGCGGTGAGGTGCAGAAAAAACGTGAGCCACATGGGCGGCGACAAGTTCGCCAGGAAAATCATCATCAAAAACATGAGGAAGCACGGCTGCGCATAGAGCACGAACTCGTGCGGTTCCTGCGTCCACACCACCGGCCAGCGGGCGAAGACGAGGATGAACGTCATCAGGTAAAGCGCGAGCGGGATGACCCAGAAGAACGGGATGGCGGCGATATCCGTGGTGAGGTACGTCGTCATGCCGAGCATCAAGCTCGACGGGATCGCTGCGAGCGCCACCCAGCGGAGCCGACGATGCATCGCGAGAGCATCTGGCGTCGCTGCTTGCGCGGCAGGCTCTAGAGGCGAGGAATGAAGCCGCAATTTCCCCGCAGCAATCGAAGTCCGCTCGACTTCCGGTACCACGGCAGGCTGTTCCTCTGACGTCGGCTTGGCCGCGAAACACACGACGATGCACCCGAAAACGAGCCCCGCGAAGGCGAGGTAGCCGAACCGCCAGACCGAGGCCTGTTCATCCACGGCGAAACTCGGCTCGACGAAAACGGGGTAAAGGAGCAGTCCAAGCATGCTGCCAAGGTTGCTCGCGCCATAAAGGAAGTAGGGATCCTTCGCGGCCGGATGCCCCGTGAAGCCGAACCATTTCTGAAGCAACGGCGCCGTCGTCGAAACGACGAAGAACGGCACGCCCACGAGGACGGCAAGCAACGCGAGCACCGAGAGGACGGGATTATCCACCGCGGGCGGTTGCCAATTTCCCAGGGAGAACGGCAAGAACACAAGCGGCGCAAGCAGGATCAGTCCCTGCAAAAGCAGTTGACCCCGCCTCGGCAGCTTCGTGACGAAATGCGTGTAGCCGTAACCCAGAAGCAGCACGGCCTGAAAGAAGACCATGCACGTATTCCACACCGCCGGCGTGCCGCCCAACGAGGGGAGCAGCATTTTGCCGATCATCGGCTGCACCATGAAGAGCAGCGCGGCACTGAGAAAGAGCGTGAGCGCGAAGAAGCCAAGCAAGGCGCACCTCGACGTGGAAGCGGAGTTCGCATGCGGGAATTCCTTTCATATCGAGGCGGCGCGGCAAACGCCAAGAAATTGCCGATGAGAGACTCAGCCATGTGCGGCAATAAGTTCGTGCGGACGGACCGCGAACGCTGAAAGCGTTCTCCAGCAAAGCCCAGGGTTGGCGACCATCGGGAGCCAACCCTGGGTTCAACGGCGCCCACCCGCCATGAACTCTGAAAGAGTTCCCCAGGACGCCTTGCTTTGCACCAAGAGTCTCCTTGGTCAAGGCGCCCTGGAGAACCCCTTCACGGTTCACGGCATTCGTTTTGCGCGTACCCAGGGTTGGCTCCCAATGGTCTCCAACCCCGGGCTTTGCTGGAGAACGCTTTCAGCGTTTCGAGGTCTGTCGCTCCGCCCGAAAAGTTTGCCGCACGCACTCGGCCCGCCGTTCGCATGAAGAATGTCGATTGACCGAATTTCAAAAATGCGCTAGAATTTTTGCAGACCCCCTGGACACGGAGGCCGGGACTTCATAGCGAGGAGGCGAACCCGCCATGTGGAAGTATGACGACGACTCTGTTCTCCGCCGATTCTTCTCAGGACTGACCGAAAACGCATTCGTTGCCGACCTGGGCGTGGCTGACCCGCCGTTGGTCGATTACCTCTCGGGCATGCTCTCGCGCTTCGTGCATATGGATGCGATCCACCGCTTTCGCGAAACGGGCAAGACGCTCGCGGAAGTAGCCGACATGCTGCTCGAAGCGGAGGCGATGCCCCCCGAAGGCCGAACCGCGCGGGAATTGCATCGCCATATCGGCGACTTCACGCTCTTCTGGACTGGCGTCTACCCCGAAGGCCTTCGGCGATTACGCTCCGCGATGAAGAAGGATCACTTCGTCGATTACTGTCAGCAGGGGAAGCGCTCCTATTGGATCGCCAGCACGTTCGAGGATGAACCGTACCGCGAAGAGGCCGCCGTGTTGCGTCGGCTGAGCGAGCAATTCGAGCTGTGCGCTTTTGGCCTCGGCAAGGTCCGCCAAGAATGGCAACATCCGTAATGGCCGAGTTTCGAACAAGGTCAGGCAACGAAGATTGCAATGGTTAGCATTGGGTAACTTTTTCCGCGCAAGGAGACTGTTCGCCCCCGTTACTAGTGCGGCCCTCGTTGGGCCAATCCGCTGGCGAGGGACCCTGGGAGTCGTACTTCCGGGGTTCCTCTTTTTTAGACCTACGAAGCTACTATCAGCGTGCGCAAATCGGCAGCGGGTTAGCGGCCTGTTGAATAAGAGTGGGCATCGCGATTCCGATCAAAACATGCCAGTGGCCCGCACTAGTAGCCCGACGCGTCAGCGAGGGTCGACGCGAAATTCCTCGCTGACGCTTCGGGTTGGTGCGAAAGGTGCTGATGCGAAATCGCGCACGCTGATTTATTAGTCGAGCGGAACGAACCGCGACAGATCACTCGCCGGCCGCGACGCGCTGAAACACGGAATGAACTACCCAGCATTGCAAGCGCGACGCGCTGGCCTTGGCCCTATCGGCACTCAGCCTCGGCCGCATCCTGCTCGGGGGCATCCGCGGGGGTGGGTCGCTCGACGGGGGTAGGTCGTTCGGCGGGGGCGGGTCGTTCGGCGGGCTTCCGGGGACTGGGGCGGGGCGGCGATTCTTGCGGAGTGTAGCGGACTTCGATCTTCGCGACGGCTTTGCCTTCGGGGCGTTCCGTTTCCACGAACGCGCTGCCGCTGACGGTCCAACGGCTTGCTCCTGATTCGCATCCGATCGCAGCCAGCAGGCAAAGCGAGATGAGTGTTTTCATCGAGGCGCCTTCCGCGTTGGGTTGGCCGAGGATTCCATTCGCGACAGGGACAACGCAACCGGCGTGCCGTGAGCTAGACGTCAATTTGCATGCGATGCGGCAATGGCAGACGGGGACATCCGACGAAGATGGCGAAACCTCGCGGGCGAAACTGACCTTGACGCGGCACGGATCAAGTTGCGCAATCGTCAACCCATGCGCATCGCTCCGCGCACCCGCAGGGTTTGCGAACATTGCACTCCCGAAATGGAATGCCGGGGGAGCAAATGGACTGAGAATCGAGTATCCCCGACTGGATTCGAACCAGTAACCTTCGGCTTCGGAGGCCGACGCTCTATCCAATTGAGCTACGGGGACGAGAGACTTGGCCCATTGTACTTGGGACGCATGTTTGCGGCAGGAGGTTCGGAACGAAAAGGCACGTCTTTCGGCAGGCGCTTGTCGTCGTATCAGCGGCGTGGTACGTTCCTCGCATCCTTTCCGGAGCCGACGCATGGAGTCCGTGCATCAATTGCTGCCGATCGCCATCGGCCTCGTTCTTCTGCTGATTGGCCTTGTGGGCTTGTTCCGCTCGCGGCGCAAGGCGCCGTTCGTGTTTCTCGTGCTCTTCGGGCTGGTCCTCGGCGCGGCGCCGTATGTCTATAACCACTTCGCGAAGACGCCGCTGACGATGTACAAGAAGCGAGTCGACGGCGAATGGCATGTGACGGTGACGGGCTGGGACAAGACAGCCGCCGACTACGCACTGCTCAAGCAGGAAAAGGAAACCGTCGTCCTACAGATGGCGAACCGCGACGTGACGGACGACGCCCTGGCGAATCTGGTCGGCATGGATTTTCTCAAGGAACTCGACCTCAGCGATTCCGCCATCACCGATGCGGGGCTCGCGGAAGCGGCTCGCCTTCCCAGCCTCGAGATCCTGCGGCTCAGCGGGACGAAGATTACCGACGAAGGCTTTCGGACGCATCTCATGTCGCGCGATTGGCTGCGGGAGCTTGACCTCAGCAAGACCGCCGTGAAGTCGAAGACGGTGCGCGAATGGATCAGCGTTTATCCTGAGAAGCGGAAGGCGTTGCACTAAGCGCGACGAAGGCTTGCTCCGAACGCTAAGCCGCAAGCGGAAGACAGGATTTCGGAACAACTCTAGAACGGCGCCCCATCGAAAACGGAGTTCGCAATGCCGCTTGAATTGTTCGAGGACGAGTTCGGCGACGCTCGCAACGCGCGATTTCTCGCGCATGCATCCGATCTCGTCTACTACGGCATCGATGAGGCGAAGCCCAAGTTCGAGACCGACTTGGGGCTCGACGTCGAATACGTGCAGGCGGACAGCACGCAAGCGTATGTCTGCACGAAGGACAGCCATATCGTCGTCGCGTTTCGCGGGACGGAATCGCCGACAAGCATCGAAGGCCTGAAGGATTGGCTCCTGACGAATGCCGCCAACTTGCTGATCATTCCTGAGGGCCGGCTTGGCACGGACTTTGTTGCCGCCGGGGTTGGGGCTCGCTTCCACCAGGGTTTCGTCAACGCGATCGGCGGCGTGTGGGACCCCCTGTTCCCGCTCGTCGAGTCCGCCATGAAGGCGTCGCCGAGGCCGCTTTGGCTGACGGGCCACAGCCTCGGTGGGGCGCTCGCCCTACTGGCGGGATGGCGGTTTCTGCGGCGGACGGTTTCAGTCCACCAGATCTACACGTTCGGCGCCCCGATGGTCGGCAACGACAAGGCGATCGCTGCGATCAATCATAAGTTCGAAGGGAAGGTTTTCCGTTACGTGCATCGCCCCGATCCGATTCCGCATCTGCCGACGATGAGCTTGCTGGCCAACGACTTCTGCCATTGCGATAGCGAAAAGGAACTCGCCCCCATCGAAAGCGCCGAGACGCCGACCACTACCTCCTTTAGCTGGGCTTCGGCATTAGGCCAAGCGTTGCCGGGAGCCATGACCGTGTCGATGGCGGACGACGCCTGGTCGGCCATCAAGAACCGCATCGCCGCCCACTCGATGACCGCGTACCTCGCGGCGATGCAGCAATCGGAACCCAAGTGACGACTGTATGATTCGTTCCGCAACGGCGGTTTTCCCGCCTCGGTTGAAGCTAGATCAGCGTGCGCAAATCGGCGGCGCGCTAGCGGCCTTTCGAATAAGAGCGGGCTTCGCGCTTCCGATCAAAACATGCCAGTCGCACCAGCCCGAAGCGTCAGTCAGCGAGGGACGACGTGAATCCTCGCTGACGCTTCGGGTTCGTGCGAAAGGTTGATGCGAAATCGCGCACGGTCATTTAGCCCGAGCGCCATGTCAGCGAGGGTCGAACGCGAAATTCCTCGCTGACGCTTCGGGTTGGTGCGAAAGGTGTTGCTGCGAAATCGCGCACGCTGATTTAGCCTTCAAGTGCGCAACTCAAGCCTAGCTTCGGCGATGTACCCTCGGACAATGGCGCCGCGATGTTGGACCGTCAATGCTTTCCTAAAGAATGTCGAGGTCGATATCGTCCGCCTTTTCGCCGGATGCCGCATCGCTCAGGACGTCCGAGACCGAGCTGTTGTCTTTTACGGCGTTCGCGAAATACCAATCGGTTCCTTGGCTGCCGACGAGGCGATCCGCGGCGTTGTCTTCGAAGACCGTCTGGTTGCCGACTCCCCCCGCGACATCGCTTCCGCGGAGAAACGTCGTGCCATTGAGGCCGCCGGCGCTCCCGCTCAGGCGTGCGGTGCGGCTGGCGTAGGTGGAGTTGCGGCCCCATTCCGCCATGAGTGCTTCGAGGGCGGCGCGATTGGAGTCGAAGAGAGTCCAACCCGCGAGAAGCAAATCGTCATCCTTGCCGCCGGTCAGCAGGTCGGCGCCGAGGCCGCCGATCAGGACGTCCCGGCCATCGTCGCCGGTCAAGGCGTCGTTGCCGTCCCCGCCGACGAGGATGTCGTTTCCCGAACCGCCGCTGATCGTGTCGTTGCCGGCGCCCGCGAAGACGATGTCGTTGCCGGAACCCGCGGCGATGTTGTCCTGGCCGGAACCGGTGCGGATGACGTCATCTCCCGCGCCGCCGCTCACGGTGTTGTCGCCGTTGCCGGTCGTGATGGAGTCGTTGCCGTCGCCGGCCTGGATGACGTTGGAGCCGTTGCCGACCGTAATCCGATCGTTGCCTGAGCCGAGGCGAATGTCGTTATCGCCGTTGCCGGCGACGAGGATGACGTTGCCGTCGGATTCGCCGCGGCCCTCGTCGTCGGCGTAGATCCGGTTGTTGCCGTTGCCGACCGAAATCGTGGCGGCGCCGGTTCCAACCGTGATCCAATTGTTGCCGTTTCCAGATGCAACAACATCCGTGCCGCCGTCGGTCCAGATCCTGTTGTAGCCATTTCCGACGATGATGGAATCGTTGCCCAGCCCGCCTCGGATGGAGTTGTTGCCGTCGCGATCGATAAGGGTATCGTTGCCGCGTCCGCCCCCAATGGCGTCGTCGCCGCGGCCGCCGTCGATCGTCGCGGGAATGGAAAGCTGGTCCGTGATCTGGAGATCATCGTTGCCGTCGCCGCCGAGGATGAGGATGCTCGTGACGTCTTGCTTGCGGAAGTAATAGTCCTTAGCACCGCCATGATCGTCGCGGTCCGAGCCATGGTCGTCGCGGTCCGAGCCATGCGAGTCGCGGTGGGAGCCATGATCGTCGCGGTGCGAGCCATGGTCGTCGCGGTGCGAGCCATGATCGTCGCGGTGCGAGCCATGCGAGTCGCGGTGGGAGCCATGATCGCCGCGGTGCGAACCATGCGAGTCGCCGTCGTCGCGGTCGTGGTCATCGTCGCCGGACCCGCAACCCCCGCCGTGGTCGAGGTTGGTCTGAACCTTGATGGTCTGGCCGCCTTGGCTCGTGCCGACACGAACCACGTCGCGTCCGCGCGTGCCGATGATTTGGAGTTGGCCGTTGATCAGCCCAACGCCGCCCACCGTGGCGACGGTTTGCCGCTGCGATTGCCCGCCGTCGTCGTCGGTGAGGGTTACCGTGATCGTGAAGACGCCGCCGGTCGCGTAGACGCGACTTGCGCGAACCGTGCGCACGCCGCCGACTTCCGTCACCGTCCCGGTAGTCGATATGCCGTCGCCCCAATTGATCGACGCCTTGTAAGTATCGAGCGAGCCGACGTCGGCGAAGGTCGCCGCGATCGACACTGGATCGCGGCCCATGAACGCATCGCCGCAATCCGGCGAACTGCTGGTCAAGCTCGTGAACGTCGGAGCGACGTTCTTCACCGTCACCGTTTCCAGCACCTTGACGATGCCGTCGGCTGCGTCGCTCGTTCCGGAGTTGATGTCGGTCACGATCACGCGGAACGGCAAGTTAGCCGCATCGTCCGCGTAGGTATGGACGCCGCGCACCGTGAAACTGCCGTCGATATTCAGCAAAATGCCGCCGTTCGCTCCCGTCGCTGTCGTTTCGGTTCCGTCACCCCAAATGATCGTCGCGTTCAGGTCGGCCGGCCGCATCGTGGAGCAGCGTGTCGATATTCGGCCCGCCGTCGAGGAAGACCGACTGCGCTGAGGCGAGGGCGATGCCGGTCACCTGGGCGATGTCGTCGCCTGAGCCGAGGCGGGCGTTGACCGGGGCGGAAGCATTATTGGTCGAATCGCCGTCGAACACGAAGCGGTCGTTGCCGGCGCCTGTGTCCACGTCGAAAGCATGGTTCGCCTGAGCGGCGTAGACGGTGACCAGATCGTTGCCGGCGCCTGTGTAAACGTTGATTGTCTGCGCCCGATTCTGCCCTGCGGCAGGAACGTCGAGCACGTTGACCTGATTGTTGCCCGTATTCGCAGTCAGATCGATGGTGAGGCTGCTCACCGGCGCGGAGTGGATCTGGTTGATGATGTCGTCGGCCACGCCCGTGGCGGTGACCGTCAAGGCATCCATGGACGAGAACAGGACGGAGTAGGTTCGAATCGCCGCTTCGCCGGGGCCGTTTCCTCCGGGGAGGGTGATGTAATAGGCATCACCTTCGTTGAGCGATTCGCCGGCGACGTTGGCGACGCTGCCGCCGAGGGAGGCGTTGACGAAACGGGCGTCGGATTTCGGGACAAGGGTGACGAAGATGCCCTGGGCTGGAATGGCGCCAATGCTTCTCAGCGAACCGCCGCCTTCGAACTTCTGAAACGTCGCATTGCTTCCCACGCCGCCAAAGGCAAGCGGGGCGGCAAACATCGAGTCCGGGGACGCCGTCAGACCCATCCGCGGGTCGGCGAGCGGCATGCTCGTGAGGTTGATGAAGACGACGAGGTCGTAGCCGACGTATTGATCGAAACCTTCCGGAATGTCCATCCGCACGATCGAGGCAAGTGCATTGACGGGAGCGTTCGCCGCAAGCGTTCGAAGCATCCCGTCCGGCGTGGTGAGCGCGGAAAGAAGCGTCCCTTGCGGCGCCAGGCCGTAGGTGTCGGCTCCGCCGAGCATGCCTGCGATGAACGGCGTGAGCGGTGCTTCGCTGAGATAAGGGTTCGTGCCACGCGTCCCTATGCTGTTGGCAATCGTGTTGCCGATGCCGACCTGGGTAGGCGCCACGGTGGCGGTATTGCTGCCGTAGAGGAACTGTCCGTTCATGGCGCGGTTGGCGCCTGCGCCGTCCAGACCGCCAGTGGCGTCGATGGTGCTGTCCGCCCCGGCGTAGACGGCGGAGCCGTAGAGCAGGATGGTACCGCCGGCTCCGCCGCCGCCGACACCGCCCGTGCCGCCTGCGCCGCCGTCGCCTCCCGCGGTTCCGGAGCCCCCGTTGCCGCCGCTGCCGGCGCCGAAATAGGTTGCGGAGGAGCCGCCGATGGTTTCTCCCTGGTAACCAGGCTGGCCCGCGGATCCGGAGCCGCCTTGTTGTCCAGCTTGGCCGGCGTTGCCGACTCCGCCATTGCCGCCGCGGGCCAAGAAGTTGGTAGCGTTCAGTTGGATGCGTCCTGCGGCGCTCAGGCCGAAGGCTCCACCGCCGCCGCCGCCGTCCCCACCGAAGCCGCCGGCTCCACCGTCGCCGCCCGCTCCGCCGAGTCCGCCGTCACCCCCCGCGCCCCCCTGGCGGGGAATACCCTCGCCGCCTGGGTAGATCATTCGAAGGTAGGCGCCTGAGCCGCCGCCCGCGCCGCTGGCTCCCGCGCCGCCGCCCCCTCCAGGCCCGCCGAGTCCGCCCGCTCCACCTCCGCTTCCACCCGCCAAAACGAGAGTGGAAAAGGTTTGGGAATAGACGATGCTTCCTGAGGAGCCCGCCGTTCCTGCACTGCCGCCGGTCCCATTGCTGCCCGCGGTTTGGGCGTCTTGGCCCGCCTCCCCGCTCGGGGCACGATAGCCAATGAGGTAGGAATCATCGCCGCCCTCAACGACCACGACTGCAGCCGGGGAGCCAGCGCCCCCACGCGCGGTCGAAATGCCGCCCGCCCCGCCCAGTCCCGCGGTTCCGCCATTGCCGGGAGTGCCGCCGGTGCTGCTGTAGACCCCCGCGTCGCCTTGTCCGTAATTCCAGAAGTACTGCCCGACCGTTCCCGAGTTTCCGCTCGCGCCGCTGTTGCCTCCCGTGCCTGCGTTCCCGTCCAAGCCCGACCCGCCAGACGGAAACCCAATCCCGCCCGTGCCGCCATATGTACGCGAAGCCCCGGCGCCGAGCTGGCCGCCGATAAGATTCGAGCTCGCGGATCCACCGGCGCCCCCGCCGGAAACTGAAGCTCCCACGGCGCCGCTGACGTCGAAGGTGACGTTCGCCCCAATGTTGATGTCGTTGCTCGCGTAGATGGATGCTGCGAAGCGGTCCGTCGCCTTTACCGTCGAACCCGCGGGAATGTTCAGATTACCGTAGAAGGTGAAGACCTGCGTGTTGCCGACGATCTGCGTCGAATAGGGCGTCCCGTTGAAAGTGGGCAGGTAGATCCGAGTTCCGTTCGCGTACACCACCGGCATCAGCGGCGGCGCGGGATTGCCGGCGACGCTGACGATACCTTGGCCGGATGCGTCCGTGTCGAACACGATCGCCTGAGGCGCCTGCGGCATCACGCCAAGCACGGGGTAGGTTCGGCTGACCTCGAGTGGGGCCGACGCAACGGTCGATACCAGTTCGTATGGGCCTGACACGGTATGCAACGTCACCGAAACCAGGTCGGTCCACGTCGCGGGCAGAACAAGCGTCTGAACATTCGCCTGGGTTCCGAAGATCCCGACCTGCTCCACCAAGGTCACGCCATTGGCGTTGATCGCTTGGATCTCGACGGCAGCCTGGCCAATCAGCTTCAGCGAAGCCAGCGTGAAGAGGCTGCCGTCCGCAGCGTCCAAACGCAGATAGCCGGGCACGATGCGGCTTGATTCCGAAGTCGCTCCGGGCCGGAGCGTTTCCGTGGCGGCGAGGTTCGTCATCAGCAAGTTGCCGATCTCGAACGACACCGACGTCAGGCTGACGAAATCCGCGGGCAACACGAACTTCTTGAATTCGCCTACCGAGGAGACGTTGAAGGAAGCGCTGACGGTGCGGCCCGTCGCCGTCGTGCCGGTCGCTTTCGCCGTACCCGTGCCGCTCAGGTCGATGGCATAGAGCGAGTACAGCCCGCCGTCGGTCGCCGTCATGACGATCGGTGCATTGGCGCCGGGCTGGGCCGCCTTGACGGCCGGCAGCAGCGAAACGTCGGGGGCGAGGTTGGGCTGGCCGTTCGCGGCGCCGCGGAAGGTGAAGTTTCCTTCCGAATACGCCGACACCACGCTTGTCAGCCGGGCGAACTGCAAGAACCCCGCGGACTGCAGCGTCACCTTGTTGCCGTCGATCGACCCCTTCTGCTGGATCGAGCCGGCGTTGACGGTCAGCGAGTTGGCAAGCGATATTCCGCCCAGGATGCTCACATCCTCGACCAGCGACATGTCGAGCAGCGGAATGTCGCTTGCCCCGTTGCGGTAGCCCACGATCGCTCCCGCGGAAGTGAACCAATCGACCGCGGCGGCGTTGGCGGCGTTGTCCACGATCATGCGCTCGACGTCGGAGCGCAGATGAATCAACGCCTCGTGCCGGGGCTGGCTCGGCGCATCCGCGACGATCGCCTTGACGGTGTCGTCGCCGGCTTCTCCTCGGAGGTCCAGGTTGACGTACTCGTCCGGCTTCGGCGTCGCCGTGGGAACGCCGTTCGCCAGCTCGACCGGATCGCCGTTGCCGCGAACCGTGAAGACGTCCGCGCCGGCGCCGCCCCGCACCACGACGCGGAGCGTGGGAATGGTGGTGTTGATCTCGAGTTGGTCGTTGTTCACGCCAAGGAGCAGGACGGCTTCC
This sequence comes from Gemmataceae bacterium, assembly GCA_019748295.1. Classification (GTDB taxonomy): domain Bacteria; phylum Planctomycetota; class Planctomycetia; order Gemmatales; family Gemmataceae; genus JAIEPT01. The sequence continues at coordinate 12,818 of JAIEPT010000232.1, forward strand.
GCGAATCCCTGGAACGTCGTGGGGCCGATGGGACCGAAGTTCGTCACGCGTGTCGATCCAGGCGCCGTGCCGTCGGCGAAGCTTGCATCCAGCGACGCCGTTCCCGCGGAGTTGTCGAAAACGATTCGATCCGCAACGCCCGCGGCGTTGATGGAGCGAATCGACAAATCAGTCGAAGCCGACTGCCGAACCGTGACGAGGTTGCCGGACGACGAGTCGTCGTAGCCCATGGCGACCACGACGGGCCCGGCGATCGTGTTCTCGATCGAGAGATCGCCGCGGCCGTGGTGCATGGCGAGACGGTCGAAGCCCGTGAAGCGGATCTCGGCCCCGGACGCCTCGCCGACTCCTTGGAGGGAATCGGCATACAGCTGGCCGCACGTCGCCGCGCCGTAGCGGTTGTCCAATTCCAGGCGATTGTTCGCGCCGGGGCCCGCGGAAAGGGTGAGCGATTTTCCGACGAGACCGAGGTTTCGGACTTCCGGAGTCAGGATCACCCCATATTCGGTTTCGAAGACCTGCCGATCGCCGCCGACGCGGACGACGTTGTCCGAGCCGGTCGTGGTCACGGTCGTCGGGGCGATGACGGCGAGGATGCTGACTTCACTTCCGCCGGCCGGCATCGTGACGTCGAGCGACGACAGACGACGAACTTGCAACGCCAACCCGGCTCCAACGATGTTCTCCGCCGGCGTGAAGATTGCCCCGGGGAGCAAGTCGCCGGCGGAAGCGGCCTCGGGGACGACGACCAACGTGTCGCCTGAAGTCGTGTTGCCGACCACCTTCACCGGATTGACGCCTCCTTCTCGACCGATGAACACGACCGGGGCGTTGTCGGCGCCGTTGGCCCAGATGTTGAGAGCCGCGTCCCCTTCGCCGATGAGGTACGTGCCGTCGCCGACTCGCGGCTGAGATGCCGACACGGACGTGGCGTAGACGTTGAAGACGTCCTTTCCCGTGCGGGCGTTGATGGTGAATGTCCCGAACCGCAGATACTCAGCGTCCACGCCTCCCAGGGTGCCGAACGAATCTCCGCGAACGTCGAACGTGTCGTTCCCCGCGGTGCCGTAGACCGTCAGAATGTTGAAGCCTTCTCCGCCGTCCATCGAGATCGGCATGCCGAAGGGGATTCGTCCCAGGCTGACGGAATCATCGCCCGCGCCCGTGAGTACGTTGACCTCGGACCCGCTCAGAACGCCGTCGAACGTGAAGGTGTAGCCTGCCGATCCCGTGCCCAGAAGGTCGATCCGTCCGCCCGCGGAGACGAAGGTGTTCTCTTGAAGATCGATGCCGACGCGGCGGTCCAGGTAGTCGGCGGGGCCGCCCTCCGTAGCGGTCAGGCTCACTAAGCCATCGGCGCTGGTGATTGCGGTGTTGCCGGCGACCGCGATCGCCTGGCCCTGGATTCGCACATCCTGATTCGCGACGACGTTCTCGTCGATCCGCAGCGTGCCGGCAGTCGTGAGCGTGACGGAGGAACCGAGCAAACCGAAGGTCTCTTCGCCGCCGACCGTCAAGTTCGCGGACGATCGATTGCCGATCGAAAGCACGCCGGAGCCGGCGTTCGCCTGCAGGCTTTCCAGGTCCGCGACCAGCGGCTTGCTTGTCGACCCAATCCCCTGGCCGGCGACCAGCACAGCCCGGCCGCTACCGGGATCGATGTTGTTCGCCGGTCCATTCGCGACGCGGCCGTCGAGCAATGCGCCCGTCGTCTTGAGAACGATATCGCCCGCGATGGAAACGATCCGATTGACCGACATGGAACGCGCGGTCTGATCGAGCCGAATCGGGCCGCCCGCCGCGGCCGTCACCACAAGTTGGGCCGGAGTAGGCGGAGACCATCTCCAGCGCCGTCGCGGCGCCGATTCCCCCCGCCGCCACGAGCGAGACGCTGTTGCCAAGCAGGTCTGTTTCGCCTCCGGGCCGCGTTGCGCGGATCGCTCCGCCGGCCGTCAGGCTGATGTTCCCAACCCGCGACCAGACCCGATCGATCGGCAAATCGCCCGTGGAAGCAACCGAAACATCGATCGGCTGAAACACCCCCGCGTCGATCGACAGTTCGGTCGTCGCCACCTGGAACGCGAAACTGCTGGTCAACCCGCTGTCGCCGATCGTCACATCCACGCGGCCGCCGGAGATGGCGGCTGCCTCGACGAGCGGCGCGTCCGAATTCTGCAGGTTCCGGGCGGAAAGTGCCAGGTAATTATCCCCCTGGTCCGCAACGGAGCGGAAGGTCGGTTTCTTGGTTCCTTGAATCAGTTCCACGCCGATGCGGTTGCCGGCTTGGCCGACCCGGTCCCCCGCGAGAACAACTTCCTGGCTGGAAATCATCTGGTTGCCGAAGCTGCGGAGGTCGCCATTCGCCGCGACCACCGACGTGAGTCCGTACGGGTTGTTGATCCTTCCCGTAAGGTTGACCATCTCGGCGCCGAAAATCGACACGAGCGACCCGCCGCTGTTCGTGAGGCTCGTTCGATACGCGCCCGAGCCGGCATGAGCGGGGGAGACGGTCAGCTTCGCGGTCGCATCGCCCAGAGCGTTGATGGCATCGACGAACATTTGGCCGGCGGAATCGTTGATGAGCGTGACGGCGCCCCGGCCGGCATCGAAGCGGAAGTCGCTGTCTCCATACGTCCCGCCGTCGCGTCCCTTGGCGGTGACGCTGGCCTGCCCGCCGCCGAAGTTCGTGATCGGATCGACATAGATGACGTTCCCCGCCCGCATGTAGGTGACGCCGCGACGAGCGACCTCGTTGCCCGCGGCATCGATATAGAGGTACGCGCCGCCTCCAGTGATCGTGACGTCGGCGTCGAGATTCGCCCACCCCTCGTCGATGGGCCGATTCGCATTGCGCTGGCTTGAACCGCCATTGATGAGGACGAATCCCGGCCGCTCGGCCTCGGCCGCATTGGCATGACGCCCGGCGTTTGCCGCGACGACGAGGTTCGACGTCCGCATCGCGGTCTTGGTCGTGCCCGGTTGGACGTCGACGCGAGCCGCCCCGCTCACGTTGCTGGTGGCGAAGGCATTGGTCTTCCCCGCGAAGCCGCCGGAATTGGAAACGGCGCGGGCACGATTGAAGCTGCTGTAGTCGAAGAACCCGCCCTGGCTCGGCACGCCGGAATCGGCACGCAGTTCCAGCTTTCCCGGGGCGTCCAGACGGGATCCCGGCGCGACGACGACGTCGGCCAGATACGCTTGCTGAATGGTCGAGCGGGCGGTGTTGTCCACGCCAAGGCCGCCTCCGGACACTTCGGAATCCGCGATGGCGCCGTTGAGTCCCGCCCCATACGCCAGAATCTGCATGTCCAGCCCGGCGTTCATGCGAGCGCCGGCGCCGATGTCGGTGCGAGAGGACGCAGTGCCGAAGATTTCCGCAGTGGCGTCGGCGCCGGAGCCGAGACCCTTGCCGTCCGCTTTCGCCGACGCTTCGCTGCCGAGTCCCGATACCGATTCCACCAGGACGTTCAGCCCCGCGTTGACGACCGCGCCGGCGCCGATGACGGCGCGGGCCGGATCGTTCGCACTGGTGACTGCCAGCGCTTCGGGCACCCCGGCGAGTCCGCCCGAGAACGATGTGGCCGAGGAGATGATTCCGCTGTCCTGCGATACCGCACGCAGCTTGAAGCTGCCGCGCCCGGTATCGACCTGCACTCGGTCGCCGAGTTGCGCCGTGCTGGAGTCGTTGACCGTCGCAAAGGCTTTCGGCATTCCCGCCGCGATCAAGCCGCCGGAGCCGTGCGTCGCCGTGGCGGCGACGGAACCCGGGAAGTTCGCACCAAAGCCCCTGCGGTTCGTCGAATCCAACACGATGTCCCTGCCGGCATTCAGCTTGGCATCGGCGCCGACCACGACGGATACGGGCGCATTACGCAGGGCGGTGGCCGATCCGGTGCCCACGGCGACCAACGCATATTGCTTCCCCTTGGTGTCCGCCCAAACCGCCTGTGCCGAGCCGGCATTCACGACGAGATCGCGCGCCGCCGAGATGTTCGCCCCGCTGCCGAGGGATGCCGAAGTCTCCGCGGGCCGAGTCGACGCGCCGTTGACGGCGCCGGAGCCGACCGCGGCGTTCGCGGTGGTGACGCCGACGCCGACGATCCCCGCCGCGACGAAACCGTCGCTGCGCGCCTCCGAAGCGCTCGTCGAATCCGCGGTCACGACAACGTTGTTGCCGCTTCGAACGATCGCTCCCGGCTCGATTCGGCCCCGCACGATGGGGCCGGTGATGGCGTTCGCGCGCGTGTCGCTCCCCGCGCCGACGGCGGCGACCGCCACGGCCCTCGCGTTGGCCTTGTTCGACAAGTCGTCCACCTTGGCGGCCACGATCACATCGCCGTACGTCGTGGTCGCACCCCCCGCCAAACGGGCTTCGACAAGAGGAGCGTTCGTGGAGTTCGCTTCGGACACGCCGACGGCGAGAGCCGTGCCCCCCGCCGCGCCCAGCGTGCGCGCGCTCGCGCCAGATTGGGCTTCAGCGTTTACCGCGATGCCGTAACCGGCCGATACGCTTCCATCGGCAAAAGCCTGGACGGTCGTCGTTGCGTTCGAAGCCGCGCGGGCTCCGGCGCCGGCGATGCCGAAGATGGAGACTGCCACCGACGTAGCAACCGCTTCCGCGGCAAGGTCGCCTTCCGCAGACGCGTCGATGCGGAGGACGCCGCCCGCGGCAATCAAGCAGTTTCGCCGGAATGCGCTCCAACAGCGAATCGTCGCTTTGGTGCGCGGCAAGCAACTTCTTCACGCGCTCGCGCAATGCCGCATTCTCGCCGCACGCCTCGTTCAGATACGCGGTCTGGTCCGCCGGCTCCGTGCGTTGGAGTGCTTCGATAAAGATGTCGAGCTCGGCCATGCATTCCACCTTAGGGGCTGCGGCGGCGAGAGGAACAGACGCCTCCCCTTCCTCCATGCGATTTTCCACGTTCGTTCGCGCAGCGCATCATTCTTTTTCGGGTCCGGGCGTGGGTGATCTTATTCGGATGCGGGTTCATCCGCGGAGCGAAGACGCTCAAGCAGCCAGGCGCGGGCGTAGGCCCAGTGAGCGGTAGCCGTCCGCGGAGCGATCCCCAAGGCGCTGGCTGCTTCCTTGAGCGTCAGGCCTGCGAAATACCGCAATTTCACCAATTCCACGATGCTTGGCTCCGCTTTCGCCAATTCGGAAAGAGCCTCGTCCAACGCCAACAACTCGTCCGCCATTTCAGGCTCAGCGATCGAATCCGGATCAATCGGCTCTCGTGCGCGGCCGCCGCCGTGCTTGATGCGATCCTTGCGGCGAGCTGCTTCGATCAGAATGCGCCGCATCGCTTCCGCCGCGGCGGCCAGGAAGTGCCTGCTCCCGTCCCACCGCGTCTCGCTGTTTTCCGGTTTGGGGGCGCCTCGCAAAAGCCGCAGGTAGGCTTCATGGACCAGCGCAGTAGGCTGCAGCGTGTTCCCCGGACTTTCGCGACGCATGGACGAAGCGGCGAGTCGCTTCAACTCGTCATACACCGCCGAAAAAAGGGCCGCGGTGGCGCCTTCGTCCCCCTCCTCGACGGCGCGTAGCAGTTGCGTCACGTCAGCCATGATGATCTCGGCCTCCTGAAACCCGAAACGCACACGCCACAAAGACAGACTACGTCGCAACCTCAAGCGGTTAGGCAAATCGTTAGTAGCAGCTTCGGTCAAGCGAGGAGGCAACACGGGAGGGGCGGAGCAGCCTCCCGGCAAACAATCTGTCGGACCGTCTCCGGGCCGATTGACTTCACATCTCCAGTTCCGTCATTTGATCGGCCGGGAGCCGCAGCGTCCAATGGCGAAGCCGGCTTGAAATGCTGAACCAAATCTCGACCTGATTCATCCGTGACGGATGCTTCGCCACGCCGGCGTCGGGGTCCGTGGTCGAGGTCCGTGATCGGGGCCGTGGCAATCGTCTGCTTAATGGGGGTCGCGAAGTCGGCCTCGTCCCGCGTTTTGCTGAGATTTGCCGGCGTCGATTCGGTCGCAGCGTGATCGAAAGCCGAAACCAGACATGTGCGAGAGCCGTTGTCGCACCACCAATCTACGCGCGGGCGCGAAATTCGGCAGGCCTAAGTAGCTCCCTGCGCCCGTGGAGACGACGAAAGCGGTTCCATGTGAGCAAACGATCGTCGGCGCCATGCCTCTTCCGAAAACGACGTGCGGAGCTTCGCCCCGGACTACGCGCGAAAAGCAGCGGATTATTCAAGAAATTCGAGTTAAGCAAATTCGGTCCGATGCAATTTCGGCCTCTCTTTCGCAGGCAATCTGCGGGATTGCTTTCCTTGCCGGCAAAATATCCCGCCGTGACGCTCGATCTCGCGTGGTCCGCCACGGTAAACTGCACCCCAAGACGATCGGGGCGTTGCGCGTCGATTCGCCACTTTGAGGTTCCACGCCATGCCGCTGAAAATATCCGCGTTTCCCAAGTGCTATCTCGACCAGATCGCCGGCGAGCGGTCGATGTCGGTGTTCGAGTGGATCGAGATGGCTCGCTCCCTCGATGCGGATGGGCTCGAGATGTACGAGGGTTTTTTCGCAAGCCTTGAGCCGAGCTACCTCGATCGCGTGGGCGAAGCGATCGGCAACGCGGGATTCGAGATGCCGATGCTCTGCTGCTCCCCCGATTTCACGAATCCCGACCCCGACGGCCGCAAGCGGGCGATGGAGAAGGAAGCGGAGATGATCCGCGTCACGCGCCGCCTGGGGGGAGCGGGAGCGGTGTGCCGGGTGCTGAGCGGGCAGCGGTATCCGGACGTGGATCGACGGCAGGGGCTTGAGTGGGCTGTCGAGTGCATCGAGCAAGTGCTGCCCACCGCTCGCGAATGCGACGTCGTGCTTGGCCTGGAGAACCATTACAAGGACGGATTCTGGAAGTACCCTGAGTTCGCTCAAAAGAAGGATGTGTTTCTCGAACTGGTGAACGCCATCTCGGACCGCAAACACTTCGGCGTGCAATACGATCCCTCCAATGCGATCGTGGCCGGCGACGACCCGGTCGAGTTGCTGCGCGCGGTGGCGGATCGCGTCGTCAGCATGCATGCCAGCGACCGCTACCTTGCGGAAGGCGCGTCGATCGATTCGCTTCGCCAAGCCGACGGAACGCTTGGCTATTCGCCCAACCTTCGGCACGGCGTGACGGGCAAAGGCCTCAACGACTACGATGCCATCTTCCGCATCCTGGCGGAGCACGACTATCGCGGCTGGGTCAGCATCGAAGACGGGATGAACGGCATGGGCGAAATGGCGGAATCGCTTGCCTTCCTTCGGCAAATGAGCGCGAAGTACTTTCCGGAGGAGCGAGCATGATGCCGGTGCGCATAGGCCTGATCGGCTGCGGCAAAGTGGGCCAGATTCATGCGACCGCGATCCGCAGTCTACCGGAAGCGGAGCTGACGGCGGTTTGCGACGTCAGCGTCGAACGCGCCGCGGCTTTCGCCAGCCGCTATCAGGCTCGCGCCTTCAGCGACGTGGATGCGATGTTGCGCGAAGGCGGCATCGAGGCGGTTGCGATCGGCACGCCGCACCCGCTTCATGCGTCCCCGGCCATTCGAGCGGCTCAGGCCGGCGTTCATGTGCTCGTGGAAAAGCCGCTCGCAGCCACGCTAGAGGATTGCGACGCCATGCTCGCCGCCGCGAGGCAATCGGGCGTGCTTCTCGGCGCGATCAGCCAACGGCGGTTTTACGAACCAGTTCGCCGCATCAAGGACGCCATCAACGCCGGCAAGATCGGCCGCCCTGCTCTGGCCGTCTTCACGATGTATAGCTGGCGCGAGCCGTCCTATTACGAATCGGACCCCTGGCGCGGAAAGTGGGACACCGAAGGCGGCGGCGTTCTCGTCAACCAGTCGCCGCACCAGCTCGACCTGCTCCGCTGGTTCATGGGCCCCATCGCCGAGGTCAGCGGCTACTGGGCCAACATCAATCACCCGAGCATCGAGGTGGACGACACTGCCGTCGCCATCCTGCGTTTCGCCAACGGCGGCATCGGTTCGATCGTCACCAGCGTTTCGCAGAAGCCGGGCATCTACACCAAAGTGCATATCCACGGAACGAATGGGGCATCCGTCGGCGTGGAAACGGATCGCGGAGCCACCTTCATCGCCGGCATGACCTCGATTGCCGAACCTCCGCTGAATGACATGTGGACGATCCCCGGCGAAGAGGCGATGCTCGCCCAGTTTCAGGCGGAGGATCGCACCCAGTTCACCGAGGTGGACGCGACGACCCACTATCACGCGTTGCAGATTCAGGATTTCGTCCGCGCCATCCGCGCGGGCCGGCAACCGATGGTCACCGGCGAAGACGGCCGGGCCGTGGTCGAACTGTTCACCGCCATCTATCGCTCGAACCGCGAACGGCGTCCCGTGCTGCTCGGCGAATAAGGCGAGCGGCAGGAGATAGTCTCCCTCTCCCTCCGGGAGAGGGAGACTTTTCTCGCGCAACGCCACTTCGCACGCCCTCACCCCCGGCCCCTCTCCCTCCGGGGGGATATTGCATCTTCGACGTAAATCACTTGGATCCGTGGAAGCAGCCGCGACGTGCCATGCTTGGGCGGATCCCTGGCCGGGGCCAGCGAACTGCCCGCTTTCACCGTCCAAGCATGCCCTCAGACTGAACGCTCGGAAGCTTCGCATGCTTCGCCGGTGGAAGCGGAAGCATTGAACAGCCCGGCCAGGGACCCGGCGAAGCATGACACACGCCACACCATGAAACTCAATCAATGACTCTTCAACGCTTTCGGTTGAAGATGCAATATCTTGCCGGAGGGAGAGGGGAGAAATGCAGGCGCCGCTCGCCTAATCGCTGGCACGTGTGGCACGCCCTGAACGTAGCGAAGGGCGTGGAAGCGGTGCTGACGCAGCATCCAACTTGCAATTCAGTCGCCGAAATTGGTGCCGATGCGGCGGGCGGTGGCGATCAGCGGGTGGTCCGGCGGAACGAGCTTCGTTTTGCCCGCGACTTCCGCGAGCGGAACGGACGTTACGCTGGATCCCTTCATCGAGACCATCGCGTTGTACTCGCCGCGCGAGAGCATCTCGGCGGCGTAGGTGCCGAACCGGCTTGCGAGCACTCGGTCGAAAGGCGTTGGGATGCCGCCGCGCTGCAAGTGACCCAGGACCGTCACTCGCGTTTCCATATCGACCCGCTTGTTGATCGCTTTGGCGACCACGAGCCCCGCTCGCCCGTCGGCGCCTTCCTCGAGCACCGCTTCGGCGGATTTGCTTTTCTTCTTCCCCTTATCCTTCTTCTTGTCTTTTTTCTTCTCGCCCTTTTCTTCCGCTTCCGACTCCTCGACTTTTCTTTTCGGCTTCGCCCCTTCCGCGACGGCGACAATGCTGAACCATTTGCCGCGCCGTCGGCGTTCGGTCAAATGCTGGCAAATGCTGTCCATGTCGTAGGGGATTTCCGGAATCAGAATAACGTCGGCGCCTCCGGCAATGCCGGCGTTCAATGCAAGCCAGCCTGCATTGTGCCCCATCAGTTCGATCACCATCACGCGCAGGTGCGCTTCCGCCGTCGAATACAGCTTGTCGATCGCCTGGGCCGCGGTGGTCACGGCGGAATCGAAACCGAAGGTGATGTCAGTCTCGGCGAGGTCGTTGTCGATCGTCTTCGGCAACCCGATGACGTTGAGCCCTTGCTTCGACAAGTTGTAAGCAACTTTGTGGGTGCCGTTGCCGCCGAGGACGACGAGGCAATCGAGGCCGAGGCGGTGGTAGGTTTCGACGGCCCGAGCGGTGAGATCGACGGTTTCGCCGTTGGGCAGCGGCATCTTGTGCGGCTTCTCGCGGCTGGTGCCGAGGATGGTGCCGCCGAGCGAGAGGATGCCGGAGACGTCGTGCAGGTGGAGGATGCGCGAATGGTTTTCGACGAGGCCGCGGAAGCCTTTTTCGATGCCGATCACTTCGATGTGAAAGTCGGACATCGCGGGCTTGGCAACGCCGCGAATGGCCGCGTTGAGCCCGGGGCAATCGCCGCCGCTGGTGAGGATGCCGATGCACCGAGCCTGAGAAATCGCCATGGTTCGCCTCGCACGAAGGAATGCCGTCGTTGTATGGCGGTGCGGCCTTCTCGTTCAGCGCGAAGCCGGAGCCGAACCCAACGCTTCGCGCAGCGCACGTCCCGTCGGCGTGTCGCCCGTGTCGCCAGCCATGAGGGCCGTGGGAGTTCCCGTCGCGATGACTTTGCCCCCATCGGGTCCGGCGCCAGGTCCAAGCTCAATCAAGTGATCGACGCCAAGCATGAGATCCGGGCTGTGATCGACAACCAAGATCGAGTGACCAGCCTGCGTCAATCGATCGAAGCATCCCAGCAACATGCGAATATCGGTCGGATGCAAACCCGCGGAAGGCTCAAGCAGAAGGTACATCGTTCGTGCCTTTCGGCTCGCGCCAAGATGCCCCGCGAGCTTGAGCCGTTGGGCTTCGCCGCCGGACAATGTCTCCATCGGCTGGCCCAATTTCAGATACTCCAGGCCCACATCGAGCAACGGCTTCAGCTTCTTCTCGATGCCGCGCTGCGCCCGGAAGAAGCGAAACGCTTCGCGAACCGAAAGGTTCAGCACCTCCGCGATGCTCAATCCCCGGACCTTCACGTCCAACACCTCCCGGCGATAACGCCTCCCCTGGCACTCCGGGCAGGTCGTGACGACATCGGCGAGGAACTGCATATCGACGGCAAGACTCCCCTGCCCTTCGCAGGTCTCGCATCGGCCGCCGGGTTGATTGAAGCTGAACTTGCCGGCATCGAGGTTGCGGATCTTGGCGTCCGCAACCTCGGCGAAAAGCTCGCGGATCTCGTCGAAGATTTTGAGATACGTCGCCGGGTTGCTGCGAGCCGATCGGCTCAAGGGCGCCTGGTCCATCAAGACGACATCGCCTAACCGCTCGCCGCCGGAGAGCCGGCCCCACTCGCCGGTCGCATCGATCGAACGCGAAAGCAGCGAACCGAGGACATCGCGAACCAAGGTCGTCTTCCCCGCTCCGCTGACGCCGACGACGGCGGCGACCACGCCAAGCGGCACTTCCAGGCGGTCGATCCGCAGATGTCGATAGGCGACATGTTCAAGCACCAACATGCCATCGCTTCGCCGAGGCGCATCGCGCGGCGTCGGCAGATCGCGTCGCGCGAACCAATTGGCCGTGGGGGAATCGTCGTCCAACAAGGCGTGAGGCGGACCTTGATAAACAACCGTCCCACCCTCGTCCCCCGCGCCGGGGCCCATATCGATCAGCCAATCCGCGTGCGAAAGCAGTCGACGATCATGGTCGATGATGACGACCGTGTTGCCCGCATCGCGGAGCCGAATCAAGTGGTCGGTCACTCGCTCGCGGTCAGCGGGATGCAGGCCCGCGAAAGGTTCATCCATCAGGTGCAAGACATCGACCAACTCCGACGCGGCCGATGATGCGAAACGCAATCGCTGCAACTCGCCGACGGCGACCGAATCCAACGTGCGAGCCGCATCCAGATGGCCGAGTCCTAACGACTGCAACAATTCGATGCGGCTCCGGATTGCCGCAATCAGCGGCGCTTCGAGCGGTTCGCCGGGCGTTTCGCTCAAGACGGACATGAGGATGTCGAGAGATAGCTTCGATGTCTCCTCAATGGTGCGGCCGCGCCAGTGCAGCCAATGGGCTCGCTTGCTGAGGCCGGTTCCGCGGCATTGGTTGCAGGTCGCTTTCTTGTCCTTGCCGTACCCGCCGCACGCTTGGCACTTGCCGGCGGGATGTCGCGGATCGAGCCAACCGGGGTCCGGCGGCGGATAGATCGTTCCGCACTTGGGGCATGCCCAGCGGCGATCGAAGGTGCTTACCTCCGCGTCGCCAAGAAGCGCGAGCCGGTCCCCGCCGCGGCGAAAAGCGGTTTCCAAGGAATCGGTGATGCGGTCCCGCGCCGTCTTGCCGATCTCGATGCGATCGATGAGGACGTGCGCCACCTCGTTGTCGGCAAGGGATGGAACCACCTGTTCGCCGAGACGAACGACATTCGCGCCGATTTGCAATCGCACGAAACCTTGTTCCACCAGGCGAGCAGACCAGGCTTCGACCGTTTCGCCGTCATCGGGCTGCGAAGGGAACGCGATCGTAAGACGTGTGCCCGCGGGCATCGCCTCGATCTCTTGGAGCACACGGCGAACATCCGCGGGCTTAATCGTTTCGCCGTCCTTTGCGCAGTGCATCGTGCCGCCGCGGACGAAGAGCAGCCGCAGCATGTCGTCAAGTTCGGAGATGGAGCCGACCGTAGCGTTCGCCGGGGGAGCCGTGCGGTGCGGCATCGCGATGGCGGGGGGCAGATCGCTGATGCGCTCCGCGTCCGGGGTGTCGAATTGCTCCAGCAATTGTCGAGTGCGGACGGAAAAGCTCTGCAGATAGCGCCGCTGCGATTCCGCAAAGAGCGTGTCGAAAACGAGGCTGCTCTTCCCCGCCCCGCTGACGCCGGTGACGACAGTCAGCTTGCGAAGCGGAATCTCGACATCAATGCCGCGAAGGTTGTGGACGCGAACGCCTCGAAGGGTAACGAAATTCAATGGGTTCATCCAGGGATTGTCAGAGCCTGAGTGCCAGCGAGGGTTTCGCGTCGACGCGGGAGCGATTCGCTTTTCTTCCGGCTTTTCTGCGAAACCCTCGCTGGCTGGCGCTCGGGCTCTGACTTCAGAACGAAAAGCTCAGGCCATCGTACGCAAGCTGCACGCCGGGGGGCAGCGTTTGATTCATCTCTTCGTGTTCCAGATCATGCGAGATGTGGGTGAAGAAGGTTCGCTTCGGCTTGACGCGATCAACGACTTCGAGGGCTTGCTCCACATTGAAGTGGCCCGGATGCGCTTTGTGCCGAAGCGCATCGAGGACCAGCACGTCGAGGCCTTCGAGCTTCGGCCAGCTCTCGCGCGGAATTTGGCTGACATCCGTGCAGTAGGCGACGTCGGCGACGCGGAAGCCGAGGCAGTTGAAATGGGCGTGGATCAACTCGATCGGAGTCACGCGTTCGCCAAGAACCTCGAAGGGGTTGTCGCCGATCGTGCGGAACGACAGCTTCGGCAAAAAGCCCGCGGGGAGCGATTCGGCCTCCGCGGCAAATGCATATGCGAAGCTCTGACGCAATTGCCGTTCGACGTCACGGGCACAGTAAAGCGGCACTGCGGATCCGAGCAGCCGCGGAATGGGCCGGAGGTCGTCGAGACCGAAGACGTGGTCCGCATGGAAGTGGGTGAAGAGCACCGCATGGACGACGTCCACCTTCGCGCGCAGCAATTGCAGCCGCAATTCAGGCGGCGTATCGATCAGCAGATTTCCCTTGGGAAGCCGCATCAGGACGGCGCAGCGATAGCGTTGGTTTCGAAAGTCAGCCGAGGAGCAGACGGAGCAATGGCAGCCGATCATTGGAACGCCGACGGAGGTTCCGGTCCCCAGAAAGGTGAAGGTTCGTTCGGCGGTCATGAGGTAGCTCGGACGGGCTGGGCGGCATGAACTGCACTATTGTACTGCCAACCTCGCGGGACGCTTGATTCCGCAAGTCAAAGCGTTGACAGCATTCGAGGCGTGCCGTAGTCTTGGCCTCTTGGAAACCCCGCGACCGCATTTTCGGCTGTTTTTTCGGAGAAACCCCCAATATGAACTCGCATTCGCCGGACAACTACGGCACCGAGCCGACGGCCCAGGACAAGTTGTTGTTCTGGGGTTGCTTCATCGCCCTGGTCACCACCGCCTTCGGCTTCATCGCCCGCATGTTCTTGATCGACACGTGGGCGACGGAGTTCAGCCTCGATCCAGCCCAGGCGGGTCGTCTCGCCGGCATCGGCATTTGGCCGTTCGCCGTCAGCATCATTGGCTTCAGCCTGGTTATCGACAAGGTTGGCTACAAAGCGTCCATGCTCATCGCTTTTTGCGGGCATATGGCATGGGCTACGATGGGCGTCTCGGCCTATTTCTTGTCCCAAAAGGGGGACAAGGCGACGGCTTACAGCCTGCTTTATTGGGGCAGCCTCGTCCTCGGCCTCGCCAATGGCACTGTCGAAGCGTTCATCAACCCCGTCGTCGCCACGATGTTCAGCAAAGACAAGACGAAGTGGTTGAACATTCTGCACGCGGGTTGGCCGGGTGGGCTTGTGGTCGCGGGCATTGTGACGATCTTCATCAACGACGTGCCGTGGTACCTCAAGGTGGGAATGATCGCCGCGCCCGCTCTCGTTTACTTCTTCATCCTGCTGCCCCAACGCTTCCCCGTGCAGGAACGCGTTTCCTCGGGCGTCACCTACCGTGAGATGCTTGCCGAGTTCGGCATCCTTGGCGCTGTTGTCGTCGCGGTCTTGGTGGTGCTCCAACTCATCGACTTCTTCAACCCCATTACCGACACGATGCGCTACGCCTTCTACGGCATCGGCGCCCTGATCGTCCTCGGCTTCGGCGTCTACACCCAGAGCCTGGGCCGATTCCTGATGTTCTTCATGATCCTCATCATGATGCCGCTGGCCACCACCGAAATCGGCACGGACGGGTGGATCACCAGCATCATGGAAGGGATCGCCAAGACAAACGACTTCCACGCGGGTTGGATTTTGGTCTACACCTCGGCGATCATGATGGTGTTGCGATTCTTCGCCGGCCCCATCGTGCACAAGCTGTCGCCGCTCGGCTTGCTCGCCCTCTCCGCCGTACTCGCGATCGTGGGTTTGTACACGCTCTCGTTCACGGCAGGCATGGCGATCTTCGCGGCCGCCACGCTGTACGGCATCGGAAAAACCTTCTTCTGGCCGACCATGCTTGGCGTCGTCTCCGAGCAGATGCCTAAAGGGGGCGCACTCACCCTGAACGCGATCTCCGGCATCGGCATGCTCGCCGTCGGCGTGCTTGGCTTCCCTTATATCGGAACCCTGCAATCGCGGCAGAACATTAACGCTCTGGAAGCGGACGCCGAAGTGAAGAAACACGGAATCGAAACCGCGCAGATCGTCGAAGACAAAACGATCTACGACATCATTCCGTATAAGGCCATCAGCGACAAGAAACTCGACGACGCCATCGAAGTCAAGGTTCCTGAGGCCGAAAGAAAAGAGTTTCGCAATCACGTGAAGCACACGCGAGAACGGAGCACCCAGGGCGCTCTCGCGACGATGACCATCTTCCCAATGGTCATGCTTGTGGGGTATCTGATCCTCATCGGCTACTTCCAGTCGCGCGGCGGCTACAAACCGGTTGAACTGGCTTCAACCGGCAAGCCCCCCGCGCATGAAGGCGATCCGGAAGCTTTCACCGCGGGCGATCCGCATGCAGTGCGATCTCGATCCAGCGTCTAGACGCCTTAACGAGAACATCCTCGAAGGCCGGCGGAGTTTCGACTCCGCCGGCCTTTTTGTCTCCCTAAATCAGCGTGCGCGATTTCGCCGCAGCACCTTTCGCACGAACCCGAAGCGTTAGTTAGCGAGGGATTCACGTCGTCCCTCGCTGACGCTTCGGGCTACTAGTGCGGGCGACTGGCATGTTTTGATCGGATGCGCGACGCCCGCTTTTATTCGAAAGGCCGCTACTAACGCGCCGCCCATTTGCGCACGCTGATTTAGTGCAACGCCTCATGCTTGCTAATTGAAGCGCTCAGCCGGGCCAGCGAATCGGGACTGTTGACCGCATGATGGCTCGTTCCGCTTTTTTCGATTTTTCCGGCATGTGGGCAAATGCATCGTCTCCGCACGTCTGAAAGCGCGAAGTCGTGAATGATCCGCGATTTAGCGTCAGCTTCCGTCGTCCTCGCGTCTCTTGAAGTGCTCGCCATTTCCTCAGCTGCACCCCGCACCGAACTTCGGTCGTTTGCTTGCCTTCGGAGCGTGACCTACGTTTGCGTTGAGATTGTTTGGACATCTCTCGCGGGAACGCTCCATGCTCCGACGACCTTGCCCTACGACACCGCATCGGCTTCGCTGCCTACAGTCCGAACCTCGTCGCGGCGTGGCAGCGGTCGAATTCGCCGTCATTCTGCCTGTGATTCTGCTCTTCCTGCTCGGCCTGTGGGAAGTGGGCCGTTACATCGAGGCTCAACAGATCCTCGCCAATGGCGCCCGCGAAGGCGCCCGGCAAGCCTCCACCGGCGTGAAAGACGTCGCCGCGGTCAAGACCGCGGTCGTCACCTATTTGCAGCAGAAGGGCATCTCGAAGGTCGCCGCCAGCGACGTGACCGTGAAATGCATCAACAACCCCTCCGTGACTGACCCGACGAATTCCACCCAACTCGATCAGTGGCGCGTTACCGTCACGGTCAGCGCGGACAACGTGAAATGGGTCATCGTCAACAAGGCGATCACCCTGGTCACCCAGCTTTCCGCCTCGGCCGATTGGTATTCGATGCAAAACATTCCGCTCACGGTCAGCACGGAAATTCCGCTCAACTGAGCGAACGGAGCCTGCCATGATCCGACGACGTTCGCGAAAGCGCCAGGGAACGACGGCCGTGGAAACGGCGGTCGTCGCCATAATCTTCTTCATGCTGATGTTCAGCATCTTCGAATACGCGCGCTTCATCTACACTCAGCAGTTGATCTTCCAGGCGGCCCGCGAAGGGGCTCGCTATGCCGTGGTGAACACCAACTCCACCTCGTTAGTTGCCGACACGCAAGCGATCGTGAAGACCAAGATGTGCGGCATGGACAAGAACACGAGCTACTACAACTGCTCGGTCTTCATGGCCGATTCCGCCAGCAAGAACCTTGGCGATCCCACGGATGCCGGGTTCGGCGTTTATATCTGCGTGCAAGTCGATTACGACTATTCCCCGATCGTCCCGAACCTGCTGTTTCTCAACAGCAAGTTTCGGCTGACGACGAAAGAACTCATGTACAGCGAAGCCAACTAAGAGGCCTGCCATGCGCATCGGAACGAAGACCAAACAGCGACGCGGGGCGATCATCCTCTTGTTCGTCCTCGCCCTTGTTTCCCTGGCCGGGCTTCTCGCTCTGGCGCTCGACGTCGGCGTCATCGCCGTCGCGCGAAGCCAAGCGCAGAACGCCGCGGACACCGCGGCGATGACCGGCGCCCGCACGATCAACGGCGGCACGACGCAAAACATCGCGTCCGCCCCGACCAACGCCGTCAAGGCCGCGATGCAGAACAAGATTCTCAACCAAAACGTGTCTGGGGATCTCGCCAAGATCACGACTGCGGACAACGTGAACTACGCATCTGGGAGCGTGGCGATCCAGGTGGGAAGCTACGAATACACCTACAACGACTCGGATCCCAGCAAAGAGCAATTCGACGCTCAGTTCCCTCGCACCGACAACACCGTCCCTTACAGCGCGGTTCGCGCCACCATCACCGGCCAGAGCAATCTGACGTTCGCGCGCGTTTTCGGTCTGACGACCGCCAATGTGCAGGCGACCGCCGTCGCCGCCCACCGGCCTCGCGACCTCATGATCATCATGGATTTGTCGGGCTCGATGCGGTTCCAAAGCCTGCCCGGCATCCCGCTCAACGGAACCACGGCCAATGCGAGCTCGAACAGCAGGCCGCGCACGGTCTCGATGAATCCTGAGACCGTTTTCCCGCAGTTCGGGCACTATGCCGCAACGTCTTCCGCGGCACTCCAGGGCACCACGTCGTTCTCGACTGGAGCCGAAATGGTCGATCCCGCCAACCTATCCACGACGTCGAATTCAGGCCCGACAATCCTTGAAGATTTCTATCAGAACGGAGCGGGAGTCACGCCGAACGCGAGTCTGCGAGCCTTCGCCCGCAGTTCCGATGCCTACGCCAATACCCCCGGCGGCTACAACTACCTGAAAATCACCGGGAACACCGGCGCCACCTACGCCAAGACAGTCAGCGACGTCGTCAGCCAGACGACCTACCACACGAACTTCGAAACGAACGGCTACGACCAGTATCAATCCGCGAAGTCGGTGTTCTACACTGAAGGCCCCGGATACTGGGGCAAGACGTTCTTCATCTGGCCGCCCGACCCGCGCGGCTCGCTGCTTGACGCCAACAACACGGCCAACCATGCCGACAATGGCTCCAAGGACTGGCGGCAGCGCTTCTTTTTCAAGTACAACACAGCAACCGGGAAACTCGGTTGGCTCGATCACAACAACATTCTTTTCGATCCCTCGGGCGCTCCCGCGACTTTCAATTCTCCCAACCCGACGCCCATTCTGCGCGATCCGGATACCGCAACCAGCGTCACCGAGAATGGAGCCAGCGTTTCGTACAAGTGGCTGCCCAACTACGCCGCTATCTTCCAGTGGCTCAAAAACCAATCGCCGACGCACTTCCCGTCGCAGATCCGCGCCGGACGCATCAAGTACTACGATGCGATCCCTGACCCAACGGATACGACGTTGAACAATCGCTTCTGGAAGACGCAAACCCTTACGAACCTCAACGAACGCTTCTGGCGAGCCTACGTCGATTTCGTCCTCGGCATCAAAGTCAGCGGCACCTCCGGCGGTTGGTGCACTTATACCGCGACGCAGAGCAGCGTGCCGCTTTCCGCCATGATCGGCAACGGCGATTACTACGCATGGGGCGCCGTGCAGGTCTCGCCCAAGCCGGACGTCACAAGCAGTTCCACGGCAACCGTCACCGCAGCTTCCAATGCCGCTTATTCCGCCGGATTTGCCGGCACGGTGAACCTCAAGACCGTGTCAGCGGCGATCCGAGTGGGGGACTACGTCTACTTCGGCTCGAACACGACCCGCTATCGCGTGCTTACCGTGCCCAACGCCAGCAATATCACTCTTGATCAGCCGTTGGCCGCCTCGATCAGCAACGGCGCCGCCGTGAAAATCGTCCGCCAAGTCTACATGAGCTACACCGACAACGTGTATCGGCCGAAGCATCAGTTCTGGTTTGGCCCAATGACCTGGGTCGATTGGCTCGGCAACTACAACACCAGCAATTTCATGTGGCCAGGAAACGTGCATGAAGCACAGGCCTGGGCGTGCAAGGTCGGCATTCAAACTGCCATCGACGACATTCAGAAAAACAGTCCGAACGACTTCATCGGCATGACGTTCTTCAGCACGCCAAGTTATAGCGCTGCCGGCGGAGGACGCCACAATCGGGCCATCGTCCCCCTTGGCCGCAATTATCAGCAACTCAAGGATTCGCTGTGGTTTCCGCCCACGACGGTGACGGGAACCGCGACGGAAATCACCCCCTATGATGCGGACTTCAATCAAGTCCCTCGCGCTAATGGCGGCACGGCGCCCGGCATGGGTTTCATGATCTCCTTCAACCAACTCAGTTCGAGCGTCGACAACCTGCGACTTTACGCGACTCCGACCACGATCTACCGCGGCAATGCCGGAGGCCTGGGCCGAAAGGGGGCTCAACGGATCATCATCTTCGAGACCGACGGCGCTCCAAACACCGCGGCAACCGCGAATTTCGTCAACTCGGGCAAAGATTCGTACTACCAGGTCCGCATCAAGGAGCCCAGCGATCTTTCGAGCGGCAGCAACGTGGAATGGCCGAGCGGGCCAGGCTATTCCAACAACGACGTCTACAACGTCGTCAAGCAGGTTTGCGCCCTGGACACGGCAAATCCGCCGGGACACTCTACAGTTCGCAAACCCGTCGAAGTCTACCCCATCGGATACGGCAGCACCTTCGACCCGGCCAATCCAACTTCCGCCCAAACGGCGGCGCTCGGTTTCATGCAGAACGTCGCCTATTACGGCAATACGGCATCCGACACGTCCGGCTCAAGCTTCCCGGATTGGGCCCGCATCTACGGCACCAACGACCAACGCGTGAGCCGCATGCAGGCGGCGTTCACCAAGATCATGCAGAGCGGCGTGCAAGTGACGCTGATCGAGTGATCGCAAGAACCGACGCATACGTTTAGCTGCCGCTCCGAGAGCGGCGGCTATTGATCGTCAGGGAGCGAATGCGCCTGGATGTCTAGCCCCCCTCTCCTCCGGGAGAGTCCGGGAGAGGGGTTGGGGGTGAGGGCAGAACATCCGTGCGACGCTAATGATTTGCTCGCCGTTCGCAAAAAAAAGGCGCCCTCACCCCAACCCTCTCCCGGAGGGAGAGGGAGACTATCTCCTGCCGCTCGCCTAAACGCGTTCATCGTTCGCGCTGGCTGATTTCCAGGAATAACCGCCGCGTCTCGGCGCCGCGGCGTTCCAGTTCGGCCAGGAAATGCTCCACGGGATCCATGTTCGGCGGAGTGATGAGTCCCACGCGTTTCGCAAGATTTTCGAGGTTTTCGCGACTCTGCGGCAGTTCGTCAAGCGAGCGGTTGTGGAAGATGCGGAGCCGGCCTTCGACGAGGCGCAAGAAGTCGTAGTTCTCTATCAACGTCTCGCATTCTTCCCGCGGCGCGAGTCCGTCGGCGCGGATTCCCTCCAGTGCTCGCCAGGTGTTGGGATGCCGCACGCTGGGATGCGATTTGCCGTATTTGAGGCGGAACATCTGAACGAGGAACTCGATGTCCACAATGCCGCCGAAGCCGCGCTTCAGATCCCGTTTGCTGCCGCTGGCTTGCACGCGTTCCCGCATGTGGACGATTTCGTCCGCGATCTCGGGCTTCCAGGTGAGATCGTAAATCGCATGAGCGATGGCGCGTTCCGCAACGGCGCCGAAGTCCGGTTCGGCGAATACGACGCGTGCCCGCGTCAGCGCCTGTCGCTCCCATAACTGTGCGCTGCCGCCTTCGTAATAACGCTCGAATTCATGGAGAGGAATGACAAGGCTGCCCGACTTGCCGGTAGGTCGCAGCCGCATGTCGATTTGGTAGAGCCGACCCATCGGGCCCATGTTGCTTGTGGTTTGAATGACTTTGCGGGCCAACTCCGAGTAGAAGTGGAAATTGTCCGTCAGCTCGAAGGTATCCCAGCGCGACGAACCTGGGGGCGGCATAGTCCGGCCGTCCCCTTCGTAGACGATAACGAGGTCCAGGTCGCTGTGGTAGCTCATCTCCTCGCCGCCGAGTTTCCCTAGGCCTAGGATCGCGAACCGCGATGGCTCCCCGGCACGCTCGCCGCTCTCCACCATCGGAAGTCCGAGTCGACGGATCAGCTCCGGGTATTGGCTCTCGGCGATCTTCTGAAGAATCGTTTCCGCGAGATCACTTAGGGCATGCGTCGTCTCGCAGATCGTATCCTTGCCCAGAATGTCGCGTACGCCGATGCGAAGCAGTTCCTTGTCCTTGAAGCTGTGCAAAATCAACGACAGATCATCCGCATTCCGCGAAAGTTCGTTGAGTTCCGCAGTCAGCTCTTCCCGCATTCGCGGCTGGTTCAGCACCAGGCTGTCCATCAACTCGTCGAGCATGCCGGGGTTGTTGATGAGGATTTCCGACAGATACGGGCTCCACGCGCACAACTCGACATAGAGCCGAAGGCTGGGCTGATTGAAGCTGAACAGCTCCCAGAGCACGCCCTTGCCGCCAATGGACGCGGAGACCTTTTCAAGATTCACAAGGGCAAGGTCGGGATCAGGCGTTTCCGCGACGACTCGCAGCAAGCGCGGGGCGATGTTGGCGAGGAACTGCCTCGAGCGACGTGTCGAAAGAAACGGCACTGTCTCGGTGGCGAGCATCACGAGATTCTGATACGCGCCCGGCACGTCCTTTAAAGGATATTTGCCGAGCACTTGCTGAATGCGTTCGGCACTCGGCGCGGGATCCAACATGAGATCCGATTCGGGTTCGGAGCCTTCCTCGGCTGCGAACGATTGGTGGAGCAGGTGGTCCAAAATGCGGCGATTCAGCCTGGTTTTGTCGCGCAGATCCTTCGTGAACTCTTCCAGCGGATCGACGGCGCCAGCTTGCACCGGAGCATGCGACGCGCTAACGTCGTCGTCCAGCGGCACCGGTTCGATGCGGCCCGATGAGGTGTAGCCCATCCGCAGCGCGAGCTTGCGCAACTCGTCCCGGTCTTCGGGAAGGCGGTGCGTCTGCTGGTCGAACATGAGCTGCAAGCGATGCTCGACCTTACGCAAGAAACGATAGGTAGCATCAAGATACTGGCGCTCCTGATGCGTCAGGCAGCCGACGCGTTCCAACTCATGCAGCGCCTTCAGCGTGCCGCGCTGACGGATGTCCGGCAAATCGCCCCCGTTGAGCAGTTGCAGAAACTGGATCGTGAACTCGACGTCGCGAATGCCCCCCATCCCGGTCTTGACGTCGGTATCCGATTCGCCGGCCTTATCGGTGCGGCTTTCGATCCGACGTTTCAAGGCCTTGATCTCGTTGATCTCCGCGACCGACAGATACTTCCGATAGACGAACGGTTCGATCGCTTTGAGAAACTCCTCACCCAGCCGAAGATCCCCGGCAACAGGCCGCAGCTTGATCAGTGCCTGCCGTTCCCAGGTGCGACCCAGCGAATCGTAATAAGCGAGCGTACTGGCCGCCGATCGAGCGAGCGGCCCGCGGTGGCCTTCGGGCCGCAGACGCAAATCCACGCGATACGCCTGTCCGCGGTCGGTATGCGTACCGAGCAATCGAACGACTTCGGTGGCGACGCGCGCGAAGTAATCGTCGTTGCCGATCTCGCCATGCATCCCCTGCGTCGAGCCGTCCTCGTCGTAGAGGAACATGATGTCGATGTCGCTGGAATAGTTCAGCTCTTTGCCGCCCAGTTTTCCGAACGCGAAAATGACGCCCTTCGCGGGTTCGCCAGCGGATGTGTGCGGATGGCCGAATCGCTCGGCGATTTTGCGGAACGCGACGTTGTACGCCACTTCCAAGGACGTATCCGCCACGCGCGAAATATCGCGAACGATCTCTTCGAGCGGCCGATCGCGGATGATGTCGTTGGTCCCGATGCGCAACATCTGCTTCTGGCGAAACCGGCGAAATGCTCGCAGCGATGCCGAATCTTCGAATGCGGAATCAACGTCGCTCTGGAGCTGCGCCAGCATTTCCGCCCGGCTCGGGCTGCTGCGAAGGGGAATCCGCAGCATGTCGAGATAGTCGGGATTGGAAACGAGAAGATCGCTGAAAAACTGCGACGTGCTGAAAAGCTGCAGCATCGTTTCCAGCGTGCGGGCCCGGCCTTCCAGCAGCACGCTCAGCCGTTCGACGCCTGCGGGATTGCTGAAGAATCGTTCGAGATTGTTGAGCGCCATATCCGCATCCGCGGATCGGGGAAGCAAACGCTCGAGCGGATGGCATAGCTCGGCAAAGGCATCGACGCCCAAGCTCTCGGCCATGTGCTCGAGATTGATGTGGCCGCGTTCAAGATCGCGGACGTGCCACGACGAGAGCACCTCGCGCGAAATCTCCGGCGACTCCGCGAATCGTCGCAACTGATCGGTTTGCATGTCCCGCCGGCCGAAAAGGAAAGGAGCTTCGCCTGCCGTCATTCTAGCGGAACGCGCTCGTTCTTAGGCGAGCGGCGCCTGCATTTCTCCCCTCTCCCTCCGGGAGAGGGGCCGGGGGTGAGGGCGTGCGACGTGGCGTTGCGCGAGAAAAAGGCGCCTCACCCCAACCTTCTCCCGGAAGAGAGGGAGGTAGGCTATCTCCTGCCGCTCGCCTCAAGGAGCCGCGCACTCAGTAAGCGGTCGGGAGCGTCCCGCAAAACCGCTTACTACGTGCGCGGCTCCTTGAGGCGAGCGGCGACTGCAAGTCTCCCTCTCCCTCCGGGAGAGGGGCCGGAGGCGGGGGCGTGCGACGTGGCGCTGCGCGAGAAAGGCGCCCTCACCCCCGGCCTCTCCCGGAGGAAGAGGGAGGAAGACTATCTTCTGCCGCTCGCCTAAGCGGATGGACCTTGCATCGCCGCTGACCTCACGCGGAGCGTGAGGACCACTCTACTTGCGAAGCAGGTGGTGCACTTTCTGAATGCCGGCGGCCCGGGCGCCGTCTTGGATGGCGATCACCGTTCCCCAGGTCACGTCGCGGGCATCGAGGAGCATTTCGGTTTTGCGTTCGCCGCCGGAAAGGAAGGGCTGAAGCGACGACGCCAGCTTTTCGGAATCGACGCTGCCGTCGGCCCCAACGGCATCGACAGTCTGGTTTTCGACGCGAATCGACAGCTTGCCGCCGGGATCGTGAGAGGCCTGCAGGCGAACCATCTTGTTCTTGACCTCGGCCGCCTTGACGACGCGGATGCCCTTGCCTTCGCGGGTTCCGGAGAGAGGCACCACCTTTTGCACGGCCGTCACGTAGCTTGTCGTGAGAATGAAGAAAATCAGCAGCACCATGCAGACGTCGATCAACGCGTTCATGTCGATCGATGTGGCTTCGTCCGTCCGTTTCGCTCCGATCCGCGGTTCCACTTCTTCGGCGATCTCCGCGAGCTGCGGATGGTTCTCGATCGCCTGCCAAATCGCATCACCTTCGGCCTGCACTTCGTCGGTAGGGTCGAGCACGCCATCGCGCAGGCCTTGCACGATCTGCTCGAACGTGAGGTTCCGCACCGATTGAGGCGAACCCTGATGTCGCAAGCGCCAGGTCATGGTTCATCCGCGGAGAAGTGTGCCGTCTCGATCCACTATACCGCATCGTCGCCGATCGGTTCGCCGTTCCGCAAGCCCTTGAAAAGGCGTCGTTGCGTTTGCGGGTTGTAAGGCGTCCACGACGACGTGCCTTGCTGATCGTCGCGGATCTCGCGCACGTAGTTGTGGATCTTCGCATCGAGATTGTCGATGTGATGCAGCGCGATCGCTTCCGGCGTCATTGGTACGCGAGGACTGCCGAACTCGTGCGTGCCGTGATGGCTCAGAATCAGATGCTTGAGCCGCAGACCCAATTCGCGGGGGAATGGTTCGCCCGTGAGTTCATGCGTGCGAGCGATCTTCTCGCTCAGCATCTCGACGCCGATCGCCAGATGGCCGAGGAGTTGTCCTTCGTCGCTGTAGCCGAAGACGCGGTCGTAGCTCAACTCAACCGTTTTGCCGATGTCATGCAGGAAAATGCCCATCATCAGCACGTCGCGATTGAGATCCGGATACAGCGGGGCGATGCGGTCGCCGACTTCGAGCATCGCGACCACGTGTTCCAGAAGTCCGCCCAAATACGCGTGATGATTGCGGATCCCGGCCGGGGCGCGGTGGAACCGGTCCATCAGGTCGTCGTCCATGTAGAAGCATTCGACGAGTGCGCGCAGATGCGGATTTTCCATCCGCAGCAAAGTCCGCAAACGCTCCGTAAGCCGGCCGATGTCCTTATCGGTCTGCGGCATGAACTCGCCCAGCGGGACCATGTCGCGCGAAACTCGCTCGAAATGGGTGAACAGCACTTGCAACGAACCCTGATAGAGCTGCACCTTCCCCTTGATACGAACGAAATCGCCCGCTTCGAACGACTTGAACTGCATCTCGGTCGCATTCCACATGCGAGCGCTGATGCCGCCGGTCTTGTCGCGCAGATCGAGCTGAAGGAAGAGGTTCCCCTGGCGATTGGCGCGAAGCTGCTTGTCGGCCACGAGGTAGACTTCGTCGAGATTTTCGCCATCGGATAGCAACTGCACGCAACGCCGGCTCATGGAGATTCCTAACCCAAAATACTCAAAGCCCAGGGGCGACCGTAGGGAGCTCCTGGGTTGGAAGTGTCGGTAGCGGACGCATCTTCCGTCTGGAACCCAGGAGCTCGCTGCGCTAGCCCCTGAGCTTGGACGTTTGCGGTCACGCCGACTTCGTCGCCGTCGGTTTCCTTTGTATGGTGCAGACGCCGCCGTGACAGGGCACCAGCTTGAAGCGATTGCGGGCAACCCACAGATAGGCCTTCTGACCCAGCCAACCCGCACCCGGCAGATACATGAAGGGAGCGAAGATCCACAGCAGCGGCAATCGCCACGACATCCACCGGAAGGCGCCGAAGCCATGGTAGATCGTCTTCCCAGGAGTCACCAGATGCATCTCTTCGATCAGCCGCGACGGATCGACCGGCAACTCCTTCACGACGTCTTGTTCGACGTCGCGCGCGTTGACGTAATTCAATCGATGGAACCAATCGAGCTTCTTGAGAATGCCGATCGACTTGAGGCACAGAGGACATTCGCCATCGTAAAGAACATGTGCGGCTGCCATGGCGACTACCCTTGAACATTTCAGCTTGATGCGATCCCAACCCAAATCGCTAACCGCATTGTACGGGTCGGCGCAACATCCTATGTAGCCCTCTCGCTCCGCGAGAGGTCTTGCTCCCCTCTCCCCTATGGGAGCTTTGGGAGGGGCTGGGGGTGAGGGGTGATGTCCCATGCAGAGGCACACTCCCTAGCCCGCTGTCAAAAAACGGGGCGTCAGCAGGGGCCCGGGGGGGGCACCCCCCCCCCCCCCCCCCCCACAACCCCCCACCGACGGGGGGGGGGGAAGCGAGCC
>JAIEPT010000150.1 GCA_019748295.1 Gemmataceae bacterium
AGAAACCGCCGGATACGATGAGTACGTCCGGTGGTGTGGGAGGACGGGGGAAGTAATTCCCCCTCCTACCCGATTCAAAGGACCAACGTCGTGCTCTGTAGGGAACGCCCTCCGTGGCGTTCCGCCGAACTGGACCCGTCCGAGTCGCCGCGTCACCATCCGGGATCGCTAATCCGCAAGCGTGGGTGGCGACTGCAGATGGATGACGAACAATCGGACGCGTCTAGTCTGGCGGAACGCCACGGAGGGCGTTCCCTACAAAAAACGACATTGGTCTATATCCATCTGCAAACGGCTCTAAACGCGGATCAGCGGAACAATCGCACAAGAATAGCGACTGCCGCGAGCAGCATCACGCCGACCGCGATTAAGTCGCCAGGCGGAAGGGAACTGCGGATCTGCATTGAGCATAAGGGACGCGCTTCGGCTCGGCATTACGGCAAGCAGAAGGGAATGAAGTAGGCCGAAGATTGCGTGATGATCCAGGCGAAAAAGAACAGAAGCAGCCTGCGCCTATGTTCGCTGGAAGACTTGGACGCCGTCACTTCTTTGCCTTGTGGCATTCGATGAGAAAGACGATGTTTGAAGCCGCCATATGGAGCACATATCGCACGTAGTGCTGCGGAATCTCCTTCACTTCTGGCCCTCGCCCATGCCCTGCGCCTGGCAATTCGTTTCGGACGACAGGAACGCCAGCCGAGAGACATTTCTCAGAGCCGAGAAATGATCTTGCAACCATTGCGGGATCAATTCCTCTTTGAAAAGGATTCCGACAAGAACGGCCGCGGCGTCCTTTTGCGGATCGAATTGCCGCTTGCGAAGCGTACAAATCGCCTTCATTACGCTTTCAAACGACTTCGCGGCAGACTGAACCGCCTCCTTGTTGCGACCGCGCCGATAGTGCTCATGGGCTTCTAGGAATTCGTCTTGGCATCCTTTGAAGTCGGAACCACCTTCGTGCATGAGCGTCAGCGCGGGAACGACTGCGTCCGCATGAATGTACTCGGAATCCACGCGAACGATGTCGTTGTGGACAAACTGATATCCGACAGCGTTCTCCTTGAAGTCCGAGACGAAGCAAAGCAGCAAGAGATCGCTTCTATTCTTTTGTTTGGAATCACTTGAACTTCGGCATAGGGAGCCGTTCGCCTTTGCCGCTGAGAGCCACATCGAAGGCCGTTTTGGATCCGGCAACCGTGACCTTCAAATCGGACGATTCGACCGATGCGTATTTGAGCGGAATGGGAGTCAGCGACTCGATGGCCTTTTGGACGACCTCAGGCTTTTCCTTAAGCATCGACTTCTTGACTTCGGCAGGAACTGGCGGCGGACGATCGCGAGGGTCTCTCGTCGCAACGGTCGGAGTTTCGAAGCCGACTGCCTCGCCGAAGGGGCCCACCGTGGCGACCGTTAACGTGTATTGGCCTGGAGCGAGTCCCGGAAACACATAGTTTCCTTCAATAATGGGCCCCGATGCGACGACCTCTTTTTTCTCGTTGAATAGCGAGATTTGACCATATCGCAGCGGCGTCCCATTGAAGGTGACGTTGCCGCCGAGTTCCGAGAAATTCGGACCGCAGCCGACCAAAAGAAACACGGAAGCGGCGACAGCAAAAAATGAACGGCGTCTTGAGGTGCAAATCATGGAAGGCGTTCCTTGAAAGAGAGAGGGAGGTTTCTTGACGGAGATGGATCTCGAGTCAGGAAACCTCGCAAGTTCCGCAACCGGGCATGGATAAAGTTCGGCGAGGGGATGACGCCGCCTGTCGAGGCAATGGGATCAGTTTTCCCAATCGTTGGCAAGCGTGACGCCGTCACCCGGGTCTAACAGCCGCGAGAAAGTAGCGGTTGGGACGGCTGCTGACATGCCCGTAACCCGTCCATCCGCCATGGCGACCATAATGCTTCCGGCCCGCGTGGTCATGACGTAGCTGTTGTAGAACGATCCGCAATTCTGATAGGTCACGCCGTTTTTGGCTCCGGTATGACCGTACGATTGAATGTTGCCGGAGCCGTAGTCGTAGTAATTCGAATACATCCCGCTCAAGCTGTACCAAGTCTGGGATCCGTAGGACGAGCAACCGCTCACTTGCTCCGAGATCAGCAAGGTATTCGAGGTTCCGTCGGCGAAGATCGCGGGAATCTTAAGCCGCTTGCCGCCGTAGTTCTGAGTGCCTGCGCTTGGGCCGCCCGTGTACACGTAGCTGGACTTCGACGTCGACCACACCCCGTTGCCGCTGCTGTACGAATAAGGGCTTGAGACGTAGCGGAAAATGCTGTAGGCGCCAGGAATATAGCCGGTCGCGTTCGGAGAGCTGGCGGCCGTGAAGGCATAGGTGGAGTCCGCGGGATTGACGAAGACGGACGGAGTGCTCGTGGGATTCGTCCCGGCGAGCATGGCGTTGTACATCGCCGTCTGTTCAAGATAAGGCAAGATTTGCGAGAAGACGTTCATCGAGGCGCCGGTGCCGGTATAGTAACTCCCGTTGTAGGTGTAATTGCCCGTGTAAATGCTGGAATGAGGCATTCCGCCGTTCGCATCATGGTGGGAGTGAACCGCGAGAGCGATTTGCTTCAAATTGTTGGCGCTTTGCGAGCGCGCGGCCGCTTCCCGCACTTTTTGGACGGCGGGCACGAGCAGTGCCATCAGCACCGCGATGATGGCAATGACCACAAGCAACTCAATAAGCGTAAATGCGGCGGGGACATGGAGTGAACGTCGACGCACGGGTGCGACTCCTCAAAAAGGGGTAAGGCAATGGGGACGATAAAAAATGGCACTAATCGGGGAGGCGATAGCGACAAACGCAAAAGCCGCGCCGAAATTTGCGACGATCCGCAAGATATGAAGAGCTGGTCGGTTAGGATGGCGAGGCGTGGTTTGCCGCAACCGATGTTCGCGTGCTGCCTAAGCAGTGATGCAACGAATGCTGGCAATAAGCAATGATGGAGGAGCAAAAACCAACACTGCGGATGCATTCCGTATCGTGTGCTTGCCCTGCCGCATCGTTCGCGCCGCGATGGTCGGGTCTCGCAAGGGGCGAAGTTTCCGTCTTACATGCCGATCGCACTCCGCGCCGCTCTCTGCGGATTCGCACTTAGAACGACCCATCCGGGTTGAGCAGCGCTTGCAGCACATCTTGCGGGACAGGCCCGTAGGATTGCGGTTCCATCGTCCAGCTGGCTCGGCCTTGCGTGAGGCTGCGGACTTTGTCGGAGTAGTCGAACATTCGCCGCAGGGCGACCACGCTTTCGACCACGCGCAGTTTGCCGCGGGCCATCACTTCGCGGATCTCGGCTCGGCGGGCATTCAGGTCGGCGGTCACCGGGCCCAGGTAATCCTCGGAAATGACCACTTCGCAACGCATCATCGGTTCAAGAAGCTGCATGTTGTTCTTCAGCGCCCGGTGCACCGCATCGGCGCCGGCGGCGGCAAATGCGACTTCGTTGGAAAGACTGTCGTCCAGTTCCAAGAACGTGATTTTCGCTTTCACTCCGATGACGGGGTAACCTAGTTCGCCCGACTGCAAGGCGCCCAGGACGCCTTCTTTTGCGGCATGGATGAAAAGCGGAGGAAAGTCCGCCTCGCCGAAATCGGTTTCCACGCTGACGGGCGCCAAGGTCGGATCGGGCGAAAAGCTCGCTTCCACCTTCGCGAAGAGGCCCGCGCCGCTTCCTGGATTCTGACGAATGCACTCTCCCATCGACCTCACGGGATTCAGCATCGTTTCGCGGTAGCTCACGCGCGGCTTGCTCACGCGCACCTTGAGGCGGAAGTCGCGTTCGAGGCGATGCTTCTTCACGTCGAGATGGAGGATGCCCATCCCGTTCATCAGCGTCTGCCCGGTGTCGCCGTCCACACGCCAGGTGAACGTCGGATCTTCGCGCTTGAGCCGATTGAGAGCGTCGGTCAGCTTATCCTTGTCGCCCGACGATTCCGGCTCGATCGACATGCTGACGACGGCTTCCGCGAACTGGATTTGCTCAAGGACGATCGGGTCGCCATTGTCGCAAAGGGTGTCGCCCGTGATCGAATCTTTCGGCCCAATGATGCCGACGATGTCGCCCGCGTAGGCGGCAGGCAGGTCCTCGCGGTTGCTGGGATCGGCGTGAATGTGATAAATCTTGCTCGCGAATTCCTTCGCGTTTCGCATGGGATTCCATGGCCTGCTGTTGGCTTTGAGCGTGCCGGAATAGATGCGCAGGAAGTACAAGTCGCCATGCTTATCAGCGACGATCTTGAACACGAGGGCCGAGAAAGGTTCTTTCGGGTCCGGCTTCCGCTTCTCTTCCTTGTCCTTCTTCATCGGATGTCGGCCGACGACCGGGGGCCGGTCGAGCGGACTGGGCAGGTAGTAGGTCACCGCGTCCATGAGCCGCTGCACGCCGATATGCTCACGGCCCGAACCCGCCAGCACGGGCTGGATGAGTTTCGCGAGCGTCTGCTCGCGGATCACCTGCCGCATCGTTTCGACGGGAATGTCTTGGCCTTCGAGATAGGCCGAGGTGATGCGGTCCTTGTCGTCGTTTTTGGTGAGGACTTCGAAGAGAACGTCTCGCCACTTGCGGACTTCTTCCTCTTGGTCTTCCGGAATCGGCTCTTCGCGGAAGGTTTTGCCTTCGGTCTTCGGGTCGTAGAAGAGCGCTTTCATCTCGAGCAGATCGATGATCCCGCGGAAGGGGGCATGGCTATCCTTGATGCTGCCGGCGCCGATCGGGATGGTGAGCGGGGCCGGAGTTCCTTCGAGGCGTTCCTTCACTTCCTCGACGACGTTGGCGAAGTTGGCGCCGACGACGTCCATCTTGTTGACGAACACCATGCGTGGGACGGCATAGCGGTCCGCCTGCCGCCAAACCGTTTCCGACTGGGCCTCGACGCCTTTCTGGGCATCGAACACGCAGACGGCCCCATCGAGCACGCGAAGACTGCGTTCCACCTCGGCGGTGAAATCGACGTGGCCCGGCGTGTCGATGAGATTCACCGTGCAATCGCGCCACTTAAAGGGGACGCAGGCCGAGTAGATGGTGATGCCGCGTTCCTGCTCTTCGGGGTCGTAGTCGGTGTCGGTGGTCCCGGCGTCCACGGTCCCGAGTTTGTGTTTGGCGCCCGAGTAATAGAGGATGTGGTCGGTGGTCGTCGTCTTGCCGGCATCGATGTGGGCGATGATGCCGATATTGCGAAGCTTGGTGATATCCGTGGCGCTCATGGCGGGAATCCGTGGAGGCGGTCGAGCAAAGCGATCATTTTAGAAGAAGGGGCCCAGGGAGCGAATCCGCTGCGTGCTCCTCGCTCCCCTAATAAGGCGAGCGGCGCCTGCATTTCTCCCCTCTCCCTCCGGGAGAGGGGCCGGGGGTGAGGGCGTGCGACGCGTTGTTGGGCGAGAAAAGGCGCCCTCACCCCAACCCTCTCCCGGAGGGAGACGGAGGGAGACTATTTCCTGCCGCTCGCCTTTGCGTTTCGCCGCAGCTTGCCTTGCCGCGGTCGCATGCTTTCGCGCCTTCGCGAAACGCTGAAGCGAACCGAAAAAGGCGCGGGTGGCGGGTGTCTGCCGACGTCCTTACAATGGCACGGTTCGTTCGGCGATGAGACATCGACATGCCAGTCCCGCAATTGGTTCGCCACGGCACCATGCGTTTCGTGGGCGAATTCGCGCCGGAGACGCAGATCGCTCTTAAGCGCGGCGACGGCGTCGTCGTGCGCACCGAGCGCGGCGTCGAGTGGGGCGAAGTGCTGTGCGAATCGTCGCCCCATGCCGTCCAGATGTTGCCGGAGCCGACGAAGGGGAAAATCGTCCGCGTGATGTCCGAGGCGGACCGAGCCGAGGTCGAACGCTTGAGGCAGCGGGAGGAAGTCGAGTTCCATCGTTGCAACGACTTCATCCGCGAACGCCGGCTGCAGATGGAATTGGTGGACGTCGAACATCTCTTCGGCGGCGAACGAGTCGTCTTCTATTTTCTCGCCGAGAAGCGCGTCGATTTCCGTGATCTGGTCAAAGACCTGGCTCGCGAATATCGCACCCGCATCGAAATGCGCCAGATCGGCGTCCGCGACGAAGCGAAGCTGTTGGCCGACTACGGCGATTGCGGCAAGCCGGTCTGCTGCAACACGCATCTGACCGCGATGCCCCCTGTGTCGATGAAGATGGCCAAGTTGCAGAAATCGACGCTCGATCCTTCGAAGATTTCCGGCCGATGCGGCCGATTGAAATGCTGCCTCCGCTATGAGCAGCATGTGTATGAGGAATTCCAGAAAGAGCTTCCCGCTAGCGGCGCTCGCGTGGTGACGGCAAAAGGTCAAGGCAGGGTTCTCGCCCAGGAAGTGCTTGCCCGCCGATTGCTGATCGAGTTCGAAGACGGCCGACGCCTGCCGGTCCCCGCGGACGAGATCCTGTCCGTGATCCGACCCCAAGGCAAACAGACGCCGCTGCGAGAAGAAGAGGAAGTAGATTAATTTCGAATTGCAGATTTCAGATTTCAAATTGCAAATTGCAAATTTAAATCAAGAAGGCGGCTCTCGTCCTCAATCTGCAATTCGAAATCTGCAATTCGAAATCGAGCATTAGCCTCCCTAGGCACTGAACCCGTATGAGCTTCTTCGATCCAAACTTGGCTTCCGTGGTGAAACGCGATCCGCGTTTTCCTTACGAGGCATATGAGTTTCTCTTCCACGCCCTGCAGCACACGCAGCGCATCCTGGGCCGTGATCCGGTCACAGCGGTGGAAGCGAAGAACCACGTCAGCGGGCCTCAGCTGCTCGACGGCATTCGTTCGCTTGCCCTCGCGGAATTCGGCCTGATGGCCCGCACCGTCTTCCGGATGTGGGGCATTCGCCGAACCGATGATTTCGGCGACATGGTCTTCAACCTCATCGAAGCGAATCTGATGAGCAAGAACGACCAGGACAACCGCGACGATTTTCGCGGCGTGTTCGACCTGGAAGAGGCGCTCGATTACCGCATCTCGCTCGATGAGGTTCGCTAAAGCCATGCTGTCTCCCCGCGGTCGCCTCGCCCTCTTTTCTTTCCTCTTCCTCGGCTGGATCGGTTGGCTCGGCTACCTCGTCAGCAAAACGCGAGACCCGATTGTCCTCTCGCGCCCGCAGATCCTCGTCTCCAACTATGTCGCTGTCCTCCGCATTGGCGACAAGGACGGCAAGCCGTCCGCTGAGACGCTCGTGGCGGAAACCTTGAAGCAACCCGCCGCCGGACCGGCATTGGCCAAGTCGATTACGGTTCGCGACCTGCCCAACCTCGACGCTTCGCACGGCTGGCGTGGGCCTGGGGAATATCTGGTGCCGCTGACAGTGATGAACGAGCAAAAAAATATTCTCATCACGCCCGTCCCGATGTCGCCCGGTTTTCAGCCGCGCAATGAGCCGGACGTCCGCATCTATCCCGCGACGCCGGAAGTCCTCCGCCAATTCCAATTGCTGGGCAAGTGACTTTCCGGGCTGAATCAGCGTGCGCGATTTCGCAGCAGCGTCTTTCGCGCCAATACGAAGCGTCAGCGATCGCACTACTAATCCGAAGCGTCAGCGATCGCACTAACCCGAAGCGTCAGTCAGCGAGGGATCCACGTCGTCCCACGCTGACGCTCGTGGCACGCCCTGAGTGAAGCGAAGGGCGTGGAAGCGGTGCTGACGCGCAGAATCGAATTGGTGCTGGATCGGGGTAAGCATTCGGGGCGATGCCGGGGAAGGCGTTGCGGCGGGGGAAGTGATTTGTTGATGATCAGACCGCGAAAGCGAACAGGCCGGTCTTGCTCCCCTCTCCCTCCGGGAGAGTCTCCGGGAGAGGGGCTGGGGGTGAGGGCAGAAGCTTCGCCCCATGCGATGTTGAAGTTGCTCGCGTTTCCCAAAAAAAGGCACCCTCGCCCCCAACCCCTCTCCCGGAGGGAGAGGGGATGGTTTACCCCGCCCGTCTGATGTTCATGTCACGCGGGGCCGGCTTGGCGGACTTCGTCGGAAACGCCCGCCTCGTAGGCTTTGAAGTTTTTCTTGAACAGCTCGGCCAACTTGGTTGCCGTCGCGTCGTATTCGGCTCCGCTCTGCCACGTTTGGCGCGGCAGCAGGACCTCGGGCGGTACGCCGGGGCAGGCGGTCACGACTTCGAAGCCAAAGATGGGATCGCGTTTGGTCGGCCCGCTTCGCAGTTCGCCGGCGTGGATGGCGTCCACGATGGCGCGGGTCAGCTTGAGCCGCATGCGTGAACCGATGCCGTAGGGGCCGCCGGTCCAACCCGTGTTGACGAGCCAGACGTTGGTTCGATGCTTGCTCAATTTCTCGGCCAGCAATTCCGCATACTTGCCCGGATGCCACACGAGGAACGGCCCGCCGTAGCACGGCGAGAACGCGGCCTGCGGCTCCATCACGCCATCTTCCGTCCCCGGGATTTTCGCGGTGTAGCCCGAGATGAAGTGGTACATCGCCTGGGCAGGCGTCAGCTTGCTTACCGGAGGCAGCACGCCAAAAGCGTCGCAGGCAAGGAAAATCACATCGGTCGGATGCCCGGCCACGCAGGGGATTTTGCTGTTGGCGATGAACTCGATCGGGTAGGCGCCGCGCGTGTTTTCGGTGATGTGGGTGTCCGAGAAATCGACGTGGCGGTCGTTCTCGTCCACCACGACGTTTTCCAACACGGAGCCGAACCGCAGCGCATGAAAAATGTCCGGCTCCGCTTCGACGGTGAGATTGACCGCCTTGGCGTAGCATCCCCCCTCGATGTTGAAGATGCCGTCCTCCGACCAGCCGTGTTCGTCATCGCCGATGAGCAGGCGCTTGGGATCCGCGGAGAGCGTCGTTTTGCCGGTGCCGGACAGGCCGAACATGATGGAAGATTGCCCGCGTTCGCGATCCGTGGTCGCGGAGCAGTGCATCGAGAGGATGCCGCGCTTGGGAAGGAGGTAGTTCATCAGCGTGAACACCGCCTTCTTCATTTCGCCGGCATATTCCGTCCCGAGGATCACGACCTCGTTCGTTTCCAGGTTCATCCCGATGCTGGTTTTCGAAGTCATCCCCGAAGTGTGGCGATTGGCGGGGAAGGAGCCGGCATTGAAGATCACGAAGTCCGGCTTGCCGTAGCTTTCCAGCTCTTGGGGCGTTGGCCGAATGAGCATGATGTGCATGAAGAGTGCATGGTAAGGTCGCGAGCAGACGACGCGGATCTTCAGCCGGCTCTTCGGATCCCACCCCGCGAAACCGTCCACGACGTAGAGAGGCGTGCGAGTATTCAGATAATCGATGGCACGCTCGCGATTGACCATGAAAGTTTGCGGATCGAGCGCGAGATTGACGGAACCCCACCACACTTCCTTTTCCGATTCGCCATGCCGGACGATCCGTTTGTCGCGTGGCGAACGCCCTGTCTTCGAACCGGAGTAGGCGACCAGGGCGCCGGAATCGCAGAGCCGGGAGCCGGATTCGAAGCGGATCGCGTCTTCGATGAGATGGGCCGGATGGATATTGCGGCGGACGTCGGCGACTTGCAGTCCGTATTCGGAGAGATCCATCGTCTTCATGGTGAAACCTCGCATATCCAGCCGCCGAGGCCGCGGAAACGTTTCAGAGGGGAGAGCGCGAGGAACGTCGGCGTGCAGCCATCTTAGGCAAGCGGCGCCTGCAATTCTCCCCTCTCCCTCCGGGAGAGGGGCCGGGGGTGAGGGCGTGCGACGTGGCGTTGCGCGAGAAAAGTCACCCTCGCCCCAACCCTCTCCCGGAGCGTGAGGTGAGAGTGGTCCTCACGCTCCGCGTAAGGTCAGCGGCGGTGTAATGACGGACAACCGAACCCAAAATACGTTCCGCGGGCGAACTTTGCATCGCCGCTGACCTCACGCGGAGCGTGAGGACCACTCTCTCTCCTGGAGGGAGAGGGAGGAAGACTGTCTCCTGCCGCGTTCAATAGGGCGGGTATCATAGCCGAACGACGACGAACGGACTTTCGGAGCATCGGCATGTTTCTCGCCATCGACGCGGTACTTCAGGCTCGGCCTCAAGGAGCGGACCTTTCCGGATACGGACGACTAGGGCTTGCCATCCAAAAGGCCGCGGGCAGGCGGCAGCTGAACGTCGGCTCTTTCGCGTTCCAGTGGGTCGCGGAGCCGAGCGAGGATGCGATGCTGCGGAACGCCTGGGACACCGTTCAATCCAGCGGGCGGACCTCATTGGCGGTGGTGCTTCGCGTCGGGAAGTTGGATGCTGTTTCGAGAAACGGCATTCGCGGAAACTTGCCGGATGGTCGCGAAGCCGTGTTTCTGGATGTGGAGGAGCAAGCCGGCGCCAACATTGTGTTGGTCCGAGACGGACGATCTCCGTCGCCTGACGCGCACGGATTTCCGTTACGCCGGCTCGACCACCTCGCCGCCGTCACGCATGATTTGGAAGCGAAGTGCCGTTACTGGGAGAAGCATTTCGGCATGCCGATCACGGGAGAAGTCGTTACGCCGACGATGGTGAT
This sequence comes from Gemmataceae bacterium, assembly GCA_019748295.1. GTDB lineage: Bacteria > Planctomycetota > Planctomycetia > Gemmatales > Gemmataceae > JAIEPT01. The sequence continues at coordinate 10,452 of JAIEPT010000150.1, forward strand.
ACGCCAGATTCGCATCGGCGATGCCATGCTGGAATTGTTGGGGCCGGCAGGAGTCGACAGTCCGCTGATGAAACGCGTCCCCGGCTTGATCAGCATGGCGAGTTGGGAAGTGGCCGACATCGATGAGTCCGTGTCTCAGGCCCGTTCGGCTGGTTTCGAAGTGCCCGACCCGACGCCCGGCGTGTTGCCCGAGACACGGATCACGACGCTGCCAGGGACTTCGCTTGCCGGCATTAACATGCAGTTCCTGCAATACGTATGACCTCAGTGCCCGCCGCATTTGGGAACGAAGGTGCAAGTCATGTCGATGGTCCACTTCCTTGCGGGATGCCTGGTCTTTGCCGCCGATGATGCGCCGGCGATTCGCCATGAGCCGGTTCAGCCGAAGCCTGGCGTGGCGGTCCTGGTAACGGCTGCATTGCCGAAAGAAACCGCCAAGACCACGCTCAGGTTGCAGGCGGTTGCGCCAGGGAAATACATCCGCAAAACCGACCCGGCCTACGAAAAAGACTGGGTCGATCTGCCCATGCGTGATGACGGGCGAGAGGGGGACGCCAAGGCGGGCGATGGCGTGTTCAGCGTGCGTGTGCCGGCGACGTACCAGAAGCACCGATGGCTGATCCGCTATCGCGTGACGGCGATCGACAAGAACGGCAAGGCGACCCGCGCGCCGGAAGGTGACGATCCCTCCCCCAACTTTGCATGGTGGTGCGATGCAGGTCTCTCCGCCTGGACCGGAACACGCGATCCTGGCAAGACGCCGTTGCTCACCTTTTCGCCCGAGTTTCTCGGCACGTTGCAGACGATGCATCTCATCGCTCGCGCGGAGGACGTGGCACGGAGCCAATGGGACGGCGGCGCCCATCGCCAAAAGCAACAGGGGACGATCATCTACCGGGGCGTCGTTTACGACCACATCCAGTTCAGCAATCGAGGGCAGGGGAGTGCTCACATCTCCGGCAAGAACAAGTGGGGTGTGAAGTTCAACAAGGGGCACGGAGTGCCGTTCGAGGATCACGCCGGCGTCCGCTTCGGCGAATCGATCAGAAGCCTGAACCTGAACCCCGGCGGCTCGACGCCTTACCTCCCGGTGCTGCGCGGCATCACGGGACTCGATGAAGTCATGTCGTTGCGGGCCTACCGACTCGCCGGCGTTCCGACGCCGCCGGCGACTTGGGTCCAGTGGCGCGTGGTGCAGGAAGTGGACGAAGTCGATCCCAAAAGCCAATATCGCGGCGACCTCTGGGGCCCTTACGTCGCCATCGGCGAGATGGAGCCCAAAGTGCTTTCGGACCTGAAGCTCCCCGACGGCATCACCGTCAGCATTCAGAGCGGCCTCAAGCATGCGCCGCGCGGCATGGAGGACGCGCAAGCCCAAAAGGAATGGGAGAAGTTCCTCAACACGATGCGATCGAATCCGAAGGAGGCATGGTGGCGGGCGAACCTGGATCTGCCCGCGTACTTCAGCTTCCATTCGATGAATCGTCTGCTGGGCAACGTCGATCTGCGGCCCGACGGCAATCACGGCTACTACCGCCATCCCGACGGCCGGTGGGCTCCGATCCCCTGGGATACGGACATGATGTTCGTCCCCCGCCATCATCAGCCGGGACATATCGAAGCGATTCGCAGTCTCGCGCATCCCGCGATCGCTTTGGAGTACCGCAATCGCGCACGCGAAATCCTCGATCTCTTCGCTTCCGATGCCAGCGAACAGGGCGGGCAGGTGGGCCAACTAACGCGCGACCTCGCTTCAGCGTTGACTCCGGCGGGATTCAAGGTCGATTGGCCGCGGCTGGATGAAGCGATGTGGAACCAGCATCCGCGCAGCAATCAGCGAGGATCCTTCTACGTCAACCCGGCTCGCGGCGATCATTTCGGCGGTCCCTGGACGCGGACGATTGCGACCAACGATTTCGCAGGTTTCGTGAAGTACCTGATCGACTTCTGCACCGATTCGCGTCCTACGAAGAAATACGCTCCCAACGACGGCGACACGCGCGGCTACGGTTGGGGCTACCTCGCGCATGAAGCGAAGGACGACCGCATCCCCGCGATGCCGACAGTTCAGCGGACGGGGCAGGGCAATTCGTTTAAGGCGTCCCCGTTCGCATCTCCCGCAAACGCGAAAGCCGCCGCTCTCGAATGGCGCGTCGGCCGTATCGGGCAACGTGGTCGGTATGAACTTGCGGAGCATTGGCGAAAAGAGATCGCAACCGGCGTTGAGATCGATATCCCCGCAGAGGTGTTCGCCAACCGCGGCGAATACCGCATCCGCGCCCGCTGGCGCGACGACACCGGCCGCTGCAGCCACTGGAGCCCGCCGATAATCGTGAGCACGAAGTAAAAGTTTCGGGGTGGCCGGCCGAAGGCCGGGCTTTGCTGGCTTCTATGTAGCCCTCTCGCTCCGCGAGAGGTAAGCGGATGAATGCCGCGCCGCCGCATGATGCACTGCCGCTTACCTCTCGCGGAGCGAGAGGGCTACATAGAAGCAATCGCTGCCACCGACATTACACCATGATTTCCGTCAGGGGATTGCCGCGTGAAATCATGAGGGGGCGGCTGCCTTGGTCAAGAATTTCGGAGTGGTGGTCGATGCCGAGGAGGTGGTAGATCGTCGCGGTGAAATCGGCGGGGGTGGTGGGCGACGACGCGGGATAGGCGGCGATGCGGTCGGATCGGCCGTAGGTTTGGCCTCCCTTGATGCCGCCGCCGGCGAACAGGACGCTGTAGCAATCGGGCCAATGCTCGCGGCCGCTGTTGCTCCGCGTGATCTTGGGCGATCGCCCGAACTCGGCCGCGACGACGACGAGCGTTTCATCCAGCTTGCCGGCGCGATCCAAGTCGGTCATCAAGGCGTCGAAGGCACGGTCGTAGGGAGGAACCAGATCGTCCTTGTGAGCGGTGAAATTGTTCCAGTGCGTGTCCCAGGCGAAGCCGTTGATGCCTTGCGTTCGCTGCCAATTGCATTGCACGAGCCGAGCGCCGGCATCGAGGAGGCGTTTGCCCAGCATGACGGATTGGCCGAATAGGTTGCGGCCATAGCGTTCCCGTTCGGCCGTCGGAATGGCGGCGAGATCGACCGCGCGGCGGACTTCATCGGACGAAATCACATCGAGCGCTTTGGCTTGGTTTTCGCGAATCGATTGCTGAATCGACAATTCCTGCATCGACCGCGTCTGCGCGGCGAGTTGATCGGCGAGCGTCAACCGGCGACGCAGGACGCTGATCTCTTCGTTCGGCGCCAGCGGCATGTGGTCGAGTCGGAAGTTGTCGTCGTTCGGGTTGCCCCCCGTGAGCATGGGGTCGAATCGGGCTCCGAGCGACCCTGCGAACTGCCCGGCCCGTCGGCCGCCGGCCACGTCCATGCGATGAGGGACGATCGCGAAGGGCATCATCGGCCCGCGACCGGGCGCGACTTTGGCGACCACCGAACCCATGTGCGGCATATCGGCCCGGCTCATCGAGTTCACGTCAGGCACGGAACCGAGATACGGATACCCGGTGAACATCCAGTAGGAGCCGCGGCCATGGTCGTTGTGCGTGTGTGCCATCGTTCGCACGAGGGCGATCTTGTGCATCCACTTCGCGGTGCGGGGGACAAGTTCGGTCAAGCGAATGCCGGCCACGGAGGTGGCGATCGTGCGAAATTCGCCGCGGATGTCGTCGGGTGCGTCCGGCTTCGGGTCGAAGGTATCGAGCTGCGAAGGACCGCCGGAGAGATAGAGGATGATGCAGTTTTTCGCTTTGCCGACGCTGGAGGGAACGGTTCGACGTTCGGTCGCCTGAGCCTTTGAGGCGAGCAGCGTCGGGAGCGAAAGGCCTGCGATGCCGAGCCCGCCGACGCGGAGCAGTTCGCGTCGATCGAGCATGTCGGCGCGGGACGCGAGGTTCCAGAGATTCAGCATGCGGCACCGGGAAGGTCGGCGGGATCGAACAAAAAACGAGTCGAGGCGTGCAATCAGCCGGGGGGTGGGCTAGGATGAGGGACTACCGCAGCATAACCGCAGTCCTACCTGCCCGCAAGCGTATCGTCCCGCAAACTGCCTGCCCGAATGTGTCCCTAGCCCGCTTGTTGCTTTTCGTGGAGCGTCTCCATGGTTCGCGCGATCTCCTCTCTCGTCGCGCTGTCATGTCTGGCCTTGCTGCCCCGCACCGCGGCTGCGCAGGGAGTGGTCGAACGCATTGAGCCGCCGGTTTTGCAAGTCGGCAAAACGACACGCGTCGCTTTCGTCGGCGCCCGCTTCGGCAAACCCCTCGATGTCTGGACCAGCTTGCCGAAAGGCGCCTTGCAAGCGAAGCCGGGGCCGAGCAACGACAAGCGAGTTTCGGTCGATGTGACGATTGCTGGAGATGCCCCCGTAGGCGTCGCCGGGCTACGCTTGGCAACGGAAGACGGGCTCACCAATGCCGCTCTCTTCCTGATCGACGATCTGCCGACACGGCCGGCTCCCAACGGTGCGATGCCGTCGAAGGTCGGGTTGCCCGCATCGCTCTGGGGACGTTTTCGCGAAGGGGAAGCGGATCGCTTTGCGATCGACGTGAAAGCGGGCCAACGAGTCGCGTTCGAAGCGGTCGCCAATCGGCTTGGAAAAGATGTTGATCCGCTGATCGTCGTTCGTGACCCGCAAGGGAAAGTGGTGGTCGAGCGGGACAACGATGCGGGGCTGTACTTCGATTTCCGCTTCGAGCATGTCTTCGCGACCGATGGCGAGCATGGGATCGAGTTTCGCGACGCTCGCTATCACGGCAACGAACATGCGATGTTCGTTCTGCGGATGGGAAAGTTTTCCGCCGCTCAGGCCGTCGTACCAACATCGATCCGGCCGGACGCAGTCAGCGAGTGCCGTGCAGGAGAGCGTGTTTGGAATGTGCGTGCCCCGAAGGCGCCGGCGGCTGGGTTGTTTTTCGGTGTCGGTCGCGGCAAGGACGACGATGGGTCTTCATGGTGGCCCTTGGAAGCGAGTGCGGCTGACGTCGCAATGCATCGCGAGCCGGGCGATTCGATGGAATCGGCCACGCCGGCGAAGGCGCCAGGCATTTTGTGCGGCATTTTGAGCAAACCCGGGCAACGGCAGGTCTTCAAGGTTGAACTAACGAAGGGGCAAAAGATCCTGCTCCGCGCGGAAGCGAAAGCGTTCAACTCGCCCGCGGAATTGGAAATCGCCGTGCTCGACTCGGCCGGCAAAGAGTTGCGGCGCGCGACTGAAAATCAGCAGGAAGAGACCTCGCTCGACTTTCAAGCGAATCAGCCGGGCATCTACGGCATCGCCGTCCGCGATACCCAGCGCGATGGCGGGCCAAGTTTCGCGTATCGCATCGAAGTCGCGAATCCGATGCCCCGCATCTCCGCAATCGCCGAGGTCGAAGGTCTTGCGGTGCCGCGCGGCTCGCATCAGCCGATTCCGATCCTGGTCACGCGAACCGACTACGCGGGGCCGATCGCGTTGTCCCTGGTGGGAGCACCCACGGGAGTCGTCTTGTCGCCCCAGGAAATTCCGGAAGGGAAAAACACGGTTGTTTGCAACCTGGTCGCCAGCGACGCTGCGCCGCTCGGACTCCATACGCTTCGAATCCTCGCCAAACCCGCGAGCGTGCCCGATGCGGAACCAATTCTGGTGCGAACGCGACCGCTGATCGATCGGCAACTCATCAACGTCGATCTCATCGTGCATGCATTGCGCGAGGACCAGCGACGTCTGCCGCCGTCGTTGGCGGATCGGTTTGCCGTACAGATCACGCCCCCCTCGCCGTTCGACTTCGAACTGCCCGAATCGCAGCGCGTGCTGGCACGGTATCAGCATGTGCCTTTTCCGATCGTGACGAAACGGGCCGCCGGTTTCGCGGAGCCGATCGCTTTCGAGGCGAAGGGTGGCCAGATCGCGGACAAGGAAGAAGGCCGCACGCGTGTGTATGTCGATTTGCCGAAGGCAACGTCAGACAAGCAGACGGTGACTGGTTCGATCCATTCGCGGATTCTCACGAACCTGCAAAAGCATCGCGTCGAAGTGACCGGCAAGGCGAGCGACAAAGGGCGAACGATCTCGCTGACGCGTACCTTCGAGTTGGATGTGAAGGCCGCATTCGCCGTCGTCGCCGAACCTGCGCTTTTGAAGATCGAGCCGGGGAACGAATCGACGATCACGCTGACGCTGGAGCGAGGCGTCATGTTCCAGGGGCCGGTGCGTTTGGAGTTGTCGCCGAATGCGGCGGCCACTTTGCCGAGCGAAGTCGTATTCCCCGCGGGAAAGTCGAGCGTCTCGATCCCGATCAAGATCGATGCCGACCGCAACCCAGGGCGCCACAACGTACAGATCACGGCAACCGCGACGGTCAACGGATACGAAGAGGAGCAGCGCACGCGATTCGAGATCGACATCGTGAAGCCGGCTCCCGCAAAGAAGAAGTGAGGCTCTTGCCATGCGTCCGCTGCTCAGCGTTCTAGCTCTATGCGTCGCCGTTGCTCCGGTTTGGAGCCAGGAGCGGCCTGTCGAATTCCGCACCGATGTGATCGCGGCGCTTTCGCGTGCGGGATGCAATCAGGGGGCGTGTCACGGGTCGCCGCAGGGCAAGAACGGCTTTCGTTTGAGTCTGCGCGGATTCGATCCCGATCTCGATCTGCACACGCTCACGCGCGGCGACATGGGCCGACGCGTGGATCTGTCGAAGCCGGACAACAGCCTGTTCCTCCTGAAGGGAAGCGGCCGGGCGCCGCATCAGGGCGGGAGCATGCTGAAGGTCGAAGACCCCGCCTACAAGATGCTGTTGCGGTGGGTCGCCGAGGGGTGCCGGGATAACAAGGCGTCGCCGCTGGAGCGCTTGGAATTGACGCCGGATCGACGCACGCTTGCGAGCAACGCGCCGATGCAGCAGGTGACGGCGAAGGCCCATTTCAAGGGGGGCGAAGTGCGCGACGTGACGCCCCTTGCCGTCTTCAGCGTGAATGCAGCCGGGTGCGCCACGGTGAGCCCGGATGGGCTCGTCGAGTTCAATCGAACCGGCGAAGCGTCGGTGCTGGTGCGTTATCTCGACCAGGTGCGCAGTGCTCGGCTTACCTATGTGAAGGCCGATCCGTCGTTCGTCTTCAAGGCGCCGGAGTCGGCGAACGCCATTGATCGGCATGTGTTCGCGAAGCAGCGGGAGCTGCAACTCCAACCGGCCCCGCTTTCGAGCGATGAAGCGTTTCTCCGCCGCGTGTATTTGGATGCGATCGGAGTGTTGCCCACTGCGGATGAAGCGAAGTCCTTTCTCGATTCGAAGGATGCCGACAAGCGAGCGAAGCTCATCGATCGGCTGCTCGAACGAGACGAATACGCCTACCACTGGGCCCTCAAGTGGGCTGATGTGCTGCGCGGCAATCCGACCACGATCAGCGAACGGGGCGTGCACAGCTTCCATCGTTACCTCGTCCGCACCATGGCGGACGATCGGCCGATGGACCAGTTCGTTCGCGAGCTGCTCACCGCACGCGGCAACACGCTGAACAAGCCGGCCGCCAATTTCTACCGCATCGCACGCACGGCCGAAGACGCGGCCGAGGCGACGGCTCAGGTGTTTTTGGGCGTTCGGCTGCAATGCGCGAAGTGCCACAACCATCCCTTCGAGAGCCTGACGCAAACCGACTTCTATGGTCTGGCTGCGTACTTCTCCCAGGTGCAGTTCAAGGGGGCGAAGTTCGGCCTCGATGATGAGGTTGTCTTCTTGCAGCCCAATCGCGAGATCCAACATCCGGGGACGCGCAAGAATCAGCCGCCCGCTGCCTTTGGCGTCGTCGAATCGACGCCGGACAAGGATGCGGATCGCCGCGAGCGTTTGGCGGACTGGCTGACCAAGAGCGAAAATCGCTACTTCGCCCCGGCCATCGTCAATCGCCTGTGGCATCACCTGCTTGGCAAGGGGATCGTCGAGCCCGTGGATGATTTCCGCGATACGAACCCGCCCTCGAACCCTGAACTGCTTCAAGCCTTGGCCGACGACTTCGTCAAGAATGGCTATCGCATGAAGCCGCTCATTCGCCTGATTCTCAACTCGCGGACGTATCAGCTCTCCGCATTCGGGCTCGCCTCGCAATTGCCGCATGCGGCCGATCCGGATCGCTACTTCGTCAAGGCGGCGGTTCGCATGCTGCCTGCGGAGCAGATTCTGGATGCGGTGTCGTCCGCCACGGGCGTGCCGGAGAAATTCAAGGGATACCCGCTCGGCGTGCGTGCGATGGAGCTTGCGGAAGGGGGCGTGAGTCATCCGTTTTTGCAAGCGTTCTCAAAGCCGGTTCGCGACGTGTCGTGCGAATGTGCCCGCGAGGAAGACCCCTCGCTGCCGCAAATGCTGCACCTGCTCAACAACGCCGGCGTGCTCGATAAGCTCCGCGTCGAACGATCATTGGTGAAGACGGGACTACGGACGGAACCGGATGATCGAAAGTTGCTGGAACGCATCTATCTCGCCACGCTCTCGCGTCGGCCCACCGCGGCGGAGGCCGAGATTTCGCTGCGCCACATCCGATCGCTGGGTGACCGGGCGAAGGGCTTCGAGGATGTGCAGTACGCGCTGTTCAACCTCGGCGAGTTCCTGCTGCGGCATTGAGGTCAGAGTCCGAGCGCCATGGCGCTCGGGCTCTGACGATCCGTCTCGCTGCGCTCGTTTTGCCTACTTTGTTTCCACGAGCCAGATGTTGCGGTACACGACGGCGTCGCCGTGGTTTTGCAGGTTGATGGACGCAGGCTTGGCGCCTTCCTTCGCGATGTTGAACGCTTCATGCACGACGACGCCGTTGTGCTTCACGTTTGCGACGAGATTGCCTTTGCCGTCGGGCTTGATTTCGACGTCGTAGGTTTGCCAGGCAAGCGGCGGTAGGCACATGTTGACCGCCGGCTTCACGAAGCCGTAGAAACCGCCGCATTCGTTGTTCTCGCCTTTGAGGCCGAAGCTGTCGAGAACCTGGATTTCTTTCCCGAGGATGTAGACGCCGCTGTTGCCGCGTCCTTGGCCGCCGTCTTTCGGTTCGTAGGGCGAGCGAAATTCGAGGTGGAGCGTGCCGGTCGCGAAGCCCTTCTTGCTGTTGCAGCCGCAGAGCAGATACTTGTCGCCAACAATTTTCCCACCTGAGAAATATTCCGCCGTCGTGCCGTCGAAGAGCACGGTGGCGCCTTCGGGCGGCCTAGCGCCGAGCGTCGGGCTGAGCCGAACGATCCGCTTGAGCTTGATCTCGACCGGGCCCTTCGCACTGAGGACGCCGTCGGCGATCGTACCTTCCCAGGTCTTATCCGCGAAGGTCGTCGCGCTATCCTTTGTTGTTCCGTTGAGCTTCACCTTTGACTTGCCGTCCCAACCCGCGCCGGGAAGTCCGCCTTCGAGCAGGTAAACCTCGAACTTGCCGTTGGCCTTGGCGACGACCTGGGCGGCATACTTCCCTTTGCCGTCGCTCGTCTCGGCATACTCGCCTTGCACCGCAAAGTCGGGATCCTTGGCGGCGAATTCCTCAGTGAGGTCGACCGGCTTGGGTTCGGCTTTTTTCTTCTCCCCTTTCTTTGGTTCCGTCTTCTTGTCTTGGCCTTGGCTCACGCCGAAGGCGACCATGCCCAGCAGGGCGAACGCGGCGAACGTGCGAATCATCGGATGATGCTCCGTGAAGTTAGGGGAAACGGTGGGCGGCCGCGGAATGCGGATTGCACTGTATGCGACCGTAACGATTCGGCGAGAAGAGCCAGCATAAACGGGCCGAAAGATTTTGGAATGCCGTTTCTTCTTTTTCGGATTTTGTTACCATGCAGCAAGGTTCGATGATACAGTCGTGCCTGCCCACCCCCCGGCTTCGAGCCTCCCGCCTGAACCTTCGCTATCCCGCCTTCCGAGGTTCAACATGTTTTCGCTCTTGGAATCTCAGCCCACCAGCGGCGCCCACGGCCGGCTTCAGCGTCGCGAATTCCTCCGTATCGGCAGCCTCGCCCTCGGCAGCGCGTTCGCTCTCCCGAATCTGCTCGCCTCCCGCGCCGCCGCGGCCGACGAACTCGCGCCAATGGTGCGCGACAAATCGGTCGTCTTCCTCTTCCTTCAGGGTGGGCCTTCGCAACTCGAAACCTTCGATCCGAAGATGGCGGCGCCCCGCGAATACCGCACCATCACCGGGGAAGTGCGGACCAAACTGCCGGGCGTCACGTTCGGCGGCACCTTCCCGCAAATGGCTTCGATTGCGGACAAACTCGCAGTCGTCCGCTCCTTCGCTTCGGGCAACGGCGATCATCAGAATTACTTGTCGGTGGCCGGGGGCAACAGCCTCAAGGTTCCGATGGGCACGCTCTACTCGCGCATCGCGGGGACCAATCATCCGGTCACCGGCATGCCGTCCAACGTGCTTGTGGCTCCGGAAGCCGTCGATGCGGAATCGCGGCTGGGAGCGAACTTCGAGACGGACTCGCTCAACAAACTGATCGCATCGAGCCAAAACCTCGGTGCGAGTTGTGCCTACTTCGATCCCTCCGGCGGCGGCGAGCTTCGACGCAACCTGGAACTGCAACTGCCGCGAAGCCGGTTCGACGACCGCCGATCGTTGCTCCGCCAGCTGGATACCTTCCGCCGCAGCGTGGAATCGACGCGTGCGATCGAAAACGCATCCGTCTTCGAGCAGCAGGCCTACGACGTCATCGTCAACGGCATCTCGCAAGCCTTCGACATCTCGCGCGAAGACCCTCGCGTTGTCCAGCGTTACGACACGGCTCGCTGCTTCGATAACGCCGACGTGCAGAAGTGGGGCGACATGCGACGCTCCACGAATCTCCTCGGCAAGCAAATGCTCATGGCTCGCCGCCTGTGCGAAGCGGGTTGCGGGTTCGTCACCGTCGTCGATGCCGGCTGGGACATGCACTCCAACGGCAACAGCCCCAAGCATCTCGGCGGCATGTATTGGCTTGGTCCGCAGGTCGATCACGCGGTGACCGCGTTCCTCGAGGATGTGGAAGCACGCGGGCTGAGCGACAAGATTCTGCTCGTCGTCTCCGGCGAAATGGGCCGCACGCCCAACATCAATCGCGACGGCGGCCGCGATCACTGGGGCGAACTGACGCCGCTGGTGCTCGCGGGCGGCGGGCTGAAGATGGGCCAGGTGATCGGCCGATCCGACGACCGCGGCGGCCGGCCCGCGACGGATCGCTACACGCCCAGCAACCTGATGGCGACCGTGATGCACACGCTGTTCGACATCAACCAACTGCGCGTGGCGCAGAACCTGCCCAAGAACATCGTCGATACCCTCGGCGCCGTGTCCCCGATCCGCGAGTTGTTCTAATTTGCGTTTAGCAGGGAGCCGTAGGCGACGCGGAACTGGTCGCCTACGGCTCCCCGCTAAACGGTTCCAGCCGACGCGGAACATTGAATGAATCGTCGACGATTTCTAGGTGTGGGGACCGGCCTTCTCGGCCTTTCGCTTGCGGAGACGCTAGCGCTCGGCCCCGGCATCGCCCGCGCTTCGGAGGCGTCGTTCGGCAGGGCCAAGCGTTGCCTGGCGTTCTTCGCGTGGGGCGGGATGAGCCAGCTCGAAACCTTCGACCCCAAGCCGGAAGCTCCTTCCGAGTATCGCAGCGACTATCGAAGCATCGCCACCTCGGTGCCCGACATTCGCATCGGCGAATTTCTGCCGCGCCTCGCTCGGCAAACGCATCGGATGACGATTGTCCGCAGCGTTCACCATCGCGAGAGCGGGCATCGCAACGCGGCCTATTGGAATCTCACCGGGCATGAGCCGCATACGCCGGGGAACGACACGACGATTCTGCCCTCACGCAAGGATTGGCCTTCGCTCGGCTCCATGGCGGGGATGCATCTGAAGGGGACCCCGGGATTGCCGGGAAATGTCGCCATACCGCACATGCTTGCGGACCGCGGGTTGGTCAACGGGCAGACAGCGGGTTTCCTTGGCTCCGCCGCCGATCCTGTTTTGGTGAGTCCTGAAGGGGGGACGCCATACCAAGGCGTATCGCCGCCAAATACAGGTGCGGATTTGCGATTCGCCGCGGAGCTTTCGGCCGATCGCGTGCTGCATCGCCATAGCTTGCTGAACCAACTGCCCAGGACATTCGAAGGTCGTCAGCCGCTCGACCATTACCGCGAAATCGCCTCGAATCTGTTGACTCGGCCGCAAGTCTCGGCTGCCTTCGATCTCGAACGCGAATCGATTCAGACTCGCGAAGCGTATGGCCCGCATCAATGCGGAAGGGCGACGCTCCTGGGCCGCCGATTGCTGGAAGCGGGCGTTCCCTTCGTGATGGTCTATCCGGGCGCCGGGGATCTCAACGGCGGGTCGGGGGATATGTGGGACACGCACGGACAAAACTTCGTCCGCCTTCGCGATCGTTTGCTGCCTCCGCTGGAACGTGCGAGCGTCGCGTTGCTCGAAGACCTCGATCAACGCGGCATGCTCGACGACACGCTGGTCGTGTGGTTCACCGAGTTCGGCCGAACGCCGCGCGTGAATGGCGGCGCGGGGCGTGACCACTTTCCGAACTGCTACTCGGTGGCGTTCGCCGGCGCCGGCATTCGGCGGGGATACGTCTACGGCAAGTCGGACGCCGTCGCCTCGACGCCGACCGAACTGCCTTGCAGTCCCGCCGACCTGCACGCGACCGTATTTCATGCTCTGGGCATCCCGAGCGATAGCCCGCTTCGCGATAGCCTTGGCCGAACCTACCCCCTGTGCGACGGCCGGCCCCTGCCGATCTTCGCATAGTCCGAACGGAATCACGATTCACTCTCCGCTTGGTTTTTCTCCGCGCTCCGCTTTGCGTCGCGGCTAACCGGTGCTTGCCGATGAAACGCTTGCTGCTGTTTGTTTCCGCGCTGGCCGTGAGCGCCTCGTTGTCCGCGGCTGAACCGGTCGCCAAGCTGAAATCGATTCGGCACGAATCGGCACGCGCGGAAAAATCGCTCCTCCTCAGCGGGCCGGAATCGTGGCGGCAGTTGCTCGTCGCCGGCGAACGCGAAGATGGCCGAACGATCGATGTGACGCGAGCGGTTCGTTACAAGGTGGAACCAGCGGATCTGGCCACCATCGATGCGTCGGGTTTGGCGACGCCGAAGCGCGAAGGGGAGGGGACCATCCGCATCGAAGCGGACGACGTAGCTCCGGTGACCGCAAGGATCGTCGTCAAGAACATGCTGTCGCCAAACCGCGTCGGCTTCGCGACGCACGTCAATCCGATCCTGAGCCGAGCCGCTTGCAACACTGGCGGATGCCACGGCAAGGCCGGCGGGCAGAATGGATTCGCTCTCTCCCTGTTCGGGTTCGAGCCGGAAGACGATTACGAATACCTCGTCAAGGAAGGCCGCGGCCGAAGGCTGTTTGCCGCTTCGGTGGATAGCAGCTTGATGCTGCTGAAGGGGACCGGCCGAGTGGCCCACGCGGGGGGCAAAAGGCTGGAATACGATTCGACGCACTACCGATTGGTGCGCCGCTGGATCGAGCAGGGGGCGCCGGCGGATGCGAAAAGCGATGCGGTCGCCACGCACATCGAAGTGTCGCCCGGCTCGCGCGTGCTGTCGTTTCAGAGCGAACAGCAGTTGGCCGTGCTTGCCCACCTGAGCGATGGCCGGGTCGAGGACGTGACGCGTCTCGCCATCTTCGAGATCGGCGATGCGGAACTCGGCGAAGTCTCCAATACGGGCCTGTTCACTGCCAAGGCGAAGCCGGGCGTGGTTTCGGTCAAGGTGCGTTATCAAGCACTGATCGGAGTTTTCACCGCCACGCTTCCGACGGGCAATGTCGTTGCAGAAATGCCGGCCAAGCGAAACTTCATCGACGAGCATGTCTTCGCTCAACTCAAATCGCTCGGCCTGCCGGCTTCCGAACCGTGCGACGCCTCGACGTTCCTTCGGCGAGTCACGCTCGACGTCACGGGCCGATTGCCGACCGTCGAAGAGACGACTGCGTATCTGGCTGACAGCAGCGCGGACAAGGAAGACCGCCTGATCGACCGCCTGCTGACGAGCGAGGATTACGCGTATCACTTCGCCAACAAGTGGAGCGCCATTCTTCGCAATCGCCGCAACAGCCCGACGGACGATCCGCGACCCACGGCCGCGTTTCATGTGTGGATCAAGGAAAGCTTGAATCGCAACAAGCCCTTCGATCGATTCGTCCGCGAGATCCTCACCGTCTCGGGCGAGGAGACGAATGAGCCCCCGGTGGTTTGGCATCGCGAGACGAAGGACGCTCCAGGGCAGACCGAGGATGTCGCTCAGCTTTTCCTCGGGCAGCGCATCTCGTGCGCGAAGTGCCATCATCATCCGCATGAGAAATGGAGCCAGGGCGATTACTGGAGCATGACCGCGTTCTTCAGCCGCACCGAAGTGAAGGTGGGCGGCAAGAAGGGGAAGAACGTCGAGGCGTCCCGCGTCTACCACAAGCCAGGCGATGCGCGGGCCACGCATCCCCGGACGAAGGAATCGCTGAAGCCCGCCGGCCTTGGTGGGAATGCTTTGGAAGTTTCGCGTGAGGAAGATGCTCGCCACAAGCTGGTCGATTGGATGGCGTCGCCGGAAAATCCCTACTTCGCCAAGACGCTCGTCAACCGCTACTGGAAGCACTTCTTTGGCCGAGCCCTTGTGGAACCGGAAGACGACCTGCGTCTCACCAACCCGCCGACGAATCCCGCGTTGCTCGATGCGCTCGCGAAGCACTTCATCGACAGCGGCTACGATCTCAAGAATCTGGTGAAGACGATCGTCGGCTCGCAATCGTATCGGCTCGCCGCGATTCCCACGGGGAAGAATGCGGATGATACGCAAAATTACTCGCACTTCTACATTCGCCGAATCAATGCGGAAGCATTGTTCGATGCGATCGATCAAGTGACCGGCTCGAAATCGAGTTTCCCGAACATGCCTACGGACACTCGGGCGGTGTATTTGCCGGACAACCAGTTCGAGTCGTACTTCCTCAGCGTTTTCGGCCGGCCTGATTCCGCGAGCCCCTGCGAATGCGAACGCAGTAACGACGCGACGCTCGCCCAAGTGCTCTACATGTTCAATTCGGAAGAGCTTCGCGAACGCATCGGCGGCAAGCGAGCGATGCAACCCATGGCGAAGGACCCGAAAGAGACGAAGAAGACGAAAGCCGTGAACAAGGGCGGAACCCGAGGTCCCACGCTCGCGCAGGGGGGTGGCCGTTTGCAGAAGCTGCTCAAGGATTCCCGCACGCACGAAGAACGCATCCGAGAACTCTACCTCGCCGCCTTCAGCCGCCCGCCCCAAGCCGACGAAGTCCGCGCCAGCCTCGCCTACCTCGATGCCCGCAAAGACGACGTCGCTTCGGCATATGAGGACATTCTCTGGGCACTGGTGAACACGAAAGAGTTTCTCTTCAACCATTAGTTCGCAAATCCGTTCCCCCAAGCTCCAGGGTAAGCGCTAGCGCACCCTGGGGATCCAGTCCGCGGGCGCGATCCCCACCGTGCGCTGCGCTTACGGTGGGGCTTGGTGCATCCCTGTGTTCGGGCCTTGACTCCCATCTCCTCACGCGTCACCATGCGCCTTCATGCTCGGCCGCATACGATAAGTCGTTGAACGACCAGCGACCAGGGATGAGGCGACGACATGGCGGACATGAATGTCAAAACGAAGGCGGAGTGGGACCGCTTTGGAGCGGCGCTTTCCGAAGGCCGGCTGGATCATGCCAAGGAAGCAGTTGTCCCGCTCGTCGAAGCGGCGGAGGAACAGCAAGCGGCCGACCCCGCTTTCGATGCCGCGGAAATGGAAACGGCGGCGTGGTTCCATCTCGGCAACGCCTTCTCCTCCCAGCAGCGATTCATCGATTCCGAGGCGGCGTTCCGCGAGTGCATCGAAGTCGCGACGCCACGCGCGATGGACAAGCCGGACGACGACACGCGGCATGACTTGCTCGCCCAGGCGACGTTCAACCTCGGCAATGCGTTGCTCGGCCAGCAAAAAGTCGAGGAAGCGGCCGAGCGGTTTCGCATGGCGGTCGGCGCCTGGCAAAGGTTGGCGGCGAAACTGCCGGATCAGCCGCGCATTCGCCATGACCTTTCGCGTGCATTCTTCAACCTTGCGTACTCGCGTCACGATCATCCGCCCGAAGCGGTCGATGCCTACAAGCAGGCTCAGTTGCACCTGAGGCGTCTGCTGCGACAGCACGAGCATGAGGCCGCCCGTTTCGACCTGGCACGCAGCGGAATCAATCTGTGCATTTCGCTTCAGCAGGTCAGCGAAGCAGATGAGGCGGAGCGCGCGAGCGCACAGGCGGTGGCCGACTTCGACGAACTGATCCGCCGTTACCCCGGCCAGCAGCCTTACGAGCAAGGGCTGAAGGATGCGAAGGAGCATCATCACGGTTTCGCGCAGCATCTTGCCTCGCAGCGGGAGTCGGTGGAACGCCTGATCGCCGCGTTGCCGACCATTCCCGCAGTTGCCGTATCCGGGCAGCAGGCCGAATCGCTGCGGCGCGCGGGCCAAGAGTTGTTGCAAGCGGCCGGCGAAAGCGAGAAGGCGTATCGCCCCGACCTCGCGGCCAAAGCGTATCAACGAGCCCATGCGTATATCGGTCAGCTCAAGCAAGTCGATGCCGATCCGCAGACAGGATATCTCGAAGCGGCCTCCGCGTACGACCTCGGCATCCTCTATCGCGACAGCGGCCGGCCTGATTCCGCGGAACACTGGCAACGCCTTTCGCTCCGTTTGCTCGAGGCACGTTCGCACGAACGGCCCAACGATCGCCAAACCCGGCAACTGCTGGCCGACAGCTGGAACAACCTCGGCATCCTTCTGCAAAACAGCGTCCGCATGGGAGACGCCGAAGATGCCTACGAACAAGCTCGCGGCCTGCGTGAGGCGTTGTTGAAGGAAGAACGCGACGACCGCAACCTCGCGTCGCTCGGCGGCACGCTTTGCAACCTGGGCAACATCGCACGCGATCGCTTCGACTGCCCCGCCGCCGTCGCCTTCTACGGTCAATCGCTGAAGCTGCTCGAAGAAGTGCTCGCTCGGCAACCGGACAACGGCCTGGCCAAAGCGTTTCATCAAAACGCGAAAACAGGAAAGGAGACGGCCCTTTTGCAGCAACCGCCGCCTCAAGTGCAGTTCGGCTCCATGGCGAGCGTCGGTCCGTCCTATCTTGGACCGCGTCCCTGGTTGCCGCCGGCAATCGATTCGCATGCCGTCGAGCATCTGGTTGCGGAGACGCGTACGCTGCGCCCCGACTCCGGATGGACGACGCTTCAAAGGATTTTCACCCAGGGAAAATCGGACGCCAATGCGTGGTACGTTCTCGGTCTTGCCCGGGCCGGTTTCTTGCGAAACGCCAGCCAGCCGCGCGAGAACTGGGACGAACGGCGTTCGGAATTGGCGCTCGACGCATTTGCCCAGGCGATCGCGCTGAAGCCGGACTTTGGAGAAGCCTGGCTTTACCGCGGGTTCCATCTGCAGCATCGCTTCCAAGTGACGCAATCGACGCTGCATGCGATGTGGGGCGGCATCCAGCATCTCGACGAACACGCACGACGGCAGCTGTTCGACCCCATGCAACGCTGGGCGCGGGACGCGTATTTCCGCACGCGGGACGCATTGCAGCAAGCGGCCGCGCTCCTGCCGGATTCGCCGCTTCCTTGGTTGGCGCTCGCAAAAGCTTACCAGGAGATCGGCGATGAGCCTACGGTCGTTGCGGCTCTGCGCGAAGCCGTGCGTCGTGGACCAGATCTTCGCACGGAGTTGCTGGAAGAGTATCCCTATATCGAGGCCGCCGATCTTGGCTGATTCCTCATCGGTCTGAAAACGCTCCTGAACGCGCTGCGCAAGCAAGTGCTGAGGGGCGCACCTTGCATCGCCGCTGACCTCACGCGGAGCGTGAGGTGAGAGTGGTCCTCACGCTCCGCGTGAGGTCAACTGCGGTGTAATGACAGACAGTCGGACCCTAAATACCTTCCGCGGATGAACTTTGCATCGCCGCTGACCTCACGCGGAGCGTGAGGACTACTCTGGCCGCGGCTGGCGCTTTGCCGCGCAACGAAAAGCAGGGGCTCAGCCGTCGTGAGACGACCGAGGCCCCTGCACGGCGGAGGATGCCCGGGCGACGCAAGGTCGCCCGTATCGCCGACACGCCGCCGCGGGCACGTCGGGACTAGATGATTCTTCGTGGGACGGCCATTTCGCAGCCGCTCGTCGCGCAGGCGAACGCATCAGCGTCAAATGCACGCGGGGCGGGGAAGGGCGTCGGAGGTTATGCGGGGAAAGAAAGGGGATATCCTTATCCCGGCGAGAGGGGAGTTCGGCGTCATTCCGCCGAGTTTGCCATGACCCACAGCATGTAGGTCACGCGTTCGCGAAGCTGGCGCTGACGCTGCTTCCGCCAGGTGCGGTATTTCTCGTATCCGACAAACAGCATCGAGACGGCGAAAACGCCGCACATTCCTACGATCGGCTCCATGGGGTTTGACCTTTCCGGACGGGATGCCTCTGAGTTCCGTTGGAAAAAAGTAGCTCAGGTCAGCGTCCGGAGCAAACGAGTATGCCACGAAAACCATGCAAAAATCGCGGCGCAAACCCAATCTGAACACGTGGATGCGTTCGCATTCACGCGCTAACCTCGCGTTAAGCGGAGCTTGATCGCAAGGTCAAAAGCGGCTAGTGTCGGGGCCGTTCTCTTCGTGTTGCAGGCTCGCGATTCCATGCTGGAACAAAATCGAGTCGAGTTTCTCCCCTGGACCGGAAACGCCGACGACGGCACGGCCCAACCGATTCGCCGCGTCGTGGATGCGGGGCATGGCGGGGCAGTCGGCGCCATTCGCTTCGAGGGGAAGCCTTCCGGTTCACGCTGGACGTGGTCGCGTCCGCCCAAACTGGTGGTGATGCAAGCGGAAGAGGACGGACTTTGCCACATGGCGACGTTGCGCCGCCCCTGGCTCTCTGCTCGGCGCTGGAAACTGTTCGATGCGGAAGACCAAATCGTCGGCCTGATCCATGGCTTGCGCATCCAAGATCCGCTCGGCTACCGCTTCGCATGGGCCGAGCCCTTTGGATCTAGCCGATGGCGTTTCCGCGATCTCACAGGACGCGATTACGCCGTGTGGATGGCGTCGGACGGCAGCGATTTTCTGGAATGGCTGGAGCCGAAGGTGACGAATCCATTCCTCCGAATGCTCGTGCTCGGCACCGTGCTTTGCCGTGTGCCTATTCCTGAAACCAAGTTAGTGTCGGCGTAAATACAGGTCTCCCCCGCTTGCGGCTTAGCGTTCGCGTGGACCATCCGGATCGCGAAGCCGCAAGCGGGGATCGAGGGGCGGTTGCAAGGCATGGCATTCGCCTCTACAAAAAGCAGGTTCCGTTCGGCTACCATTCCCGACCCAGTACGGAGATTCTCATGCTTCGCGTCGGCTTCGTCGCCACGGCGTTCGGCCTCATGTTGGCCGCCTTCACGCCTACGGCGTCCGCTCAAGACAACAAGAACCCGTCCGTCGTCTTCGACACGTCGGCCGGCAAGATCGTCGTCGAACTGTTCGCCGATAAAGCGCCCGGCACCGTCAAGAATGTCCTTCAGTACGTGGATGACAAGCACTACGACGGCGTCGTCTTTCACCGCGTGATCCCCAATTTCATGATCCAAACCGGCGGCTTCGAGCCTGGCATGCGCGAACGCAAGACCCGCGAGTCGATCAAGAACGAATCGGACAACGGCCTCAAGAACGAACGCGGCACCCTGGCGATGGCCCGCACGCCGAACCCGCACAGCGCATCCGCGCAGTTCTTCGTCAACCTCAAGTACAACGACTTCCTCGACAAGGCCAATGCCCGCGACAAATTCGGCTATGCCGTCTTCGGTCGAGTGATCGAAGGCATGGACGTCGTCGATGAAATCGCCCGGGTGCGGACCGGAAGCAAGGGCGGCCACGATGATGTGCCGCTGCAGGACGTCGTCATCCGCACCGCGCGCCGCAAGCAGTAAGGCGAGCAGCAGGAGATGCTCTATCTCCCTCTCCCTCTGGAAGAGGGTTGGGGCGCCTTTTCTCGCGTAACGCCACGTCGCACGTCCTCACCCCCGACTCTCCCGGAGGGAGAGGGGAGGAATGCAGGCGCCGCAAGCAGTAAGATCGTCAAGAACGCACACAAGGCCGATCCGCGATTCCGCTCTGCAAAATCGCGGATCGGCATGTTTCATCGGAGAGACATCCGTGTATCGCATCCTCATCGCCGGGCTGTTCGTCGTATCCATGGCGGGTTGTCCCCAAGAAGAGAAGAAGCTTTGGCCGAAGCTGAACGTCGAGAAGAAACCGTTCACGCTCGGCGACATGCCCGATGGCCCGAAGCCGCAGGTGAAACTCGAGACGTCAATGGGGGACATCGTCGTCGAGCTGTACCCTTCGCGCGCTCCCGAGACGGTCGAGAACTTTCTGGGATACGTGAAGGATAAGCACTTCGACGGGGTCATCTTTCACCGTGTGATTCCGGACTTCATGATTCAGACCGGCGGCTTCGAACCGGGCATGCGGGAGAAAAATTCGCGGCAACCGATCCAAAACGAGTCGGAGAACGGACTCAAGAACGAACTCGGCACGCTCGCCATGGCCCGCACGTCCAATCCGCATAGTGCGAGCGATCAGTTCTTCATCAATCTCAAAGACAACGGTTTCCTCGACCGTGAGAACGCAAAAGATCGCTGGGGCTACTGCGTCTTCGGCAAAGTCGTGAGCGGCATGGATGTGGTGAACAAGATCGCCCAGGTCCGCACGGGCAAGCGTGGCGGCCATGACGATGTGCCGACTGAGGACGTTCTTTTGAAATCCGCCCGGCGGCTGGATGAGCCGAAGAAGGACGACGAAAAGAAGGCGGACGCGAAGAAGGACGAGGCCAAAAAGTAACGCTTTCGGCGTTGCTCAGGGACCGCGATGATTCGATCCTCATACGTTCTGTTCGTGTCCATGTTCCTGGTTGGCTGCACGCGCGGGCCCGGCCCTCGTGAGCATCGAAAGGTAGAGAATCGCGAATCGCCCGCGGTTGCGATTCCGGCAATTCTGCCGAAGGTGAGACTCGAAACCTCGATGGGGGACATCGTGGTTGAGCTGTTCCCCAGGAACGCTCCGCTGACGGTGGAGAATTTCCTCCGCTATGTGGACGAGGGACGATACGACGGCGTGATTTTTCACCTCGCCGAGCCGGGCGCCAAGATCGAGACGGGCGCCCACAATCCCGACCTGAGCCTCCGCACCATGCTCCCGCCCATCCCCAGCGAATCCGACAACGCCCTGGAGAATGGGCGAGGCACGGTCGCGATGGGCCGCGCTCGTTCCTCGCCGGACGGAGCGAAGGGGCACTTTTTCATCAATCTCAAGCATAACACCGAACTCGACAGCGACCTTTCCGAGAACCGGATCGGTTACACCGTGTTCGGCCGAGTTGTCGAAGGCTTGGACGTGGCGGATGAAATCGGCGAAGTCGCAACGGGCAAACGCGGCATTCATGAGCACGTGCCGCTCGAAGACGTCATTCTAAGATCGGCACGACGGATCGAAGAACGGAAGAAGGACGAGGACTAAATCAGCGTGCGCGATTTCGCAGCAGCACCTTTCGCACCAACCCGAAGCGTCAGCGAGGAATTTCGCGTCGCCCCTCGCTGACATGACGCTTCGGGCTAAATCAGCGTGCGCGATTTCGCATCAGCACCTTTCGCACCAACCCGAAGCGACAGCGAGGAATTTCGCGTCGCCCCTCGCTGACTTGACGCTTCGGGCTAGTGCGGGCGACTGGCATGTTTTGATCGGAATCGCGACGCCCACTCTTATTCAACAGGCCGCTAACCCGCTGCCGATTGGCGCACGCTGATTTAGAAGTTATCCACGTCCACCGCTTGCGGCTTAGCGGCGTCCGATCGCTAAGGCGAGCGCTCGTCTACCTCCCTCTCCCTCCGGGAGTCCGGGAGAGGGTTGGGGTGAGGGCGCCTTTTCAAGCGTGAAGCCCGGTCGCACGCCCTCACCCAGGCCCCTCTCCCGGACTCCCGGAGGGAGAGGGGAGAAATGCAGATGCCGCTCGCTTAAGCCGCAAGCAGCGGACGCTACTCCGCAGGTTCGATTTCCGCGGTCATGGAGCCGGCACAGCGTTCGATCAAGGGGTCAGGCCCGAAGGCGTGGATTTGCTCTTGCTTCAGTTCCGCCCGTTCCTTGCTCGTCGTATCGACGATCACGCGGCCCTTGGTGTGGACCTCTTCAGCCATCTTGAAGCCCCGCTCCGGGGGATGGCCGAAAAGGTTTTGCAGCATGTGGATGACGTAGCCGAAGCTATGGTCGTCGTCGTTGAGAAGGATGACGTGGTAAGGCGGCTGACGCTTGGTCTTGTCCCTCGGCTGCCGCTTGGTGCGGACGATCGTTTCGGTCTGCGTCGCGAAATCGCTCATGGCCGGCTCACCCCATCCGTTTGCGAGAACGGCGTCCTTTGACGAAACCTTCCAGGACGTAAGAACCCAGTTCCCCCGCGTTGCAATATACCGAAACGCCCTTGCACACGCGAGCCATCTGATCCACGAAGTTGACCAGCCCTAGGTAAAAATAGTCTTCGATCAGGGCGAACGTGCTCACTGTGATGCCGGCGCGGGCGCATTGCTGGGCTTCCTCAAGCGTATGGCGCGCCGTCTTTTCATTAGGCGGATAGGCGAGCACCAATTCGCGACCCTCCAGGTGGGAAGTAGGTTCGCCGTCGGTGACGCAAATGATCTGCTTGTTCGCCGCCGGCGTCCGGGCGAGGTGTTGGCGGGCGAAGCGAAGACCGGCCTGGATGTTGGTGAAGTGCTCCGGAACGAACTCCGGCGGATTGTCGAGCGCCACCCGCAGAAACACCCGGCTATCGAAAATCGTCACCGGCTTCGGCGCGGCAAGAAGCAGTTGGCGTTCGGTGAGCGGCGAGGCGTAGCTGTAGAAGCCGATGATCTTGAGCGAATCCTCGGTGTAACGAGCCTTCATCAGGGCCGAGAGCGCGAGAGCAACCTTCTTGGCACTGTAAAACTTGCCGTAGCGAGCCATCGATCCGCTCATGTCGAGGAGAAGGACGGTGGCACAACTCGTCTGGTATTCGCTTTCGTAGACGACGAAGTCATCCTCGATCAAATCGACGAGCGGCCCGTCGCCGCGTTCGGAGCGTGGGCCTTGGCGGACGAACGCGTTCTTAAGCGTTTCGTGCAGGTTGAGATTGGCGACGGGATCGCCGAACTCGTAGGGCTTGCTGTCTTCATGGCGAACTTGGCCCGCGCCTTTGAAATCGGTGGCGTGCTTCCCCGGCGCGTCCTTGCGGACGATTTGAAACAGTTCCTCCAGCGCCTTCTGTTCGACTCGCTTGAGCCCACGTGGCCCGAGTGCGAGTTGGCCCCCTTCGTCCTTCTCAAGGAACTGCTCCTTAACCAAGTATTTGAGGAGATCCGAATCCTCCATGTCGCTCCGCTCGAGCTGACGAAGGACGTATTCGCCATGTTCGAGCAAGTATTCGGAAATCTTGTCGAACGCCTGCTCCGCCGAGAGGGGCGTGAAATTCTGCGACCCATCCCAGCGGGAATACTCGAAAAACGACATGGCGACTCTCGGCGAGAAACAGTCGAGCAACGCCTCATTATAGACGAGCAGCGGGCTTGGTGATGTAAGCCAGAGCAAACGCTCGCAATGCGTTCGAAGCGGTATGGGAGATGTGCACCGAGGACGGCCGCCCCTTGCCGCCGTTACGCTGAACGAGACGTTTCCAATTGGACCGAGGTCAAATCGATTGCTCCCGCGCAAGTAGGGCGCGGACCTGCGGAACAAGGTGCTTCGGAATCGCCATGAGCGTTTCGCCTTCATCCGCCAAAGCCGATTCGATCTCGGATGCCTCTTCGTCTTCCGTCTGGCCGGCGTAATGGGCGATTACGTTCCGAATTCGGTCCTCGTCCCATCCTTCCGGCAGTTTTTGCTTGATCATGGTCTCTTCCTCTTCTTTCGTCGCCGGAACGCCTTTTGTGCTTTGTTCCGCAACTCGTAAGCGGTGATGACGAAGATGCCGTCGCCGATGTTGTCAGGAACATAGATGACTTGGAGAAGCCGCCCTTCAATCGTGCGCCCGATTTTGCGTCGTGAGCCCTCGGCCGCTTTTGTGTCCTCACCTTTAGATCGAAGAACTTCTTCGGCCTCCTGTTCGGTCACACCATGACCTGCAACATGCGGAAGGCCGGTGTCCGGATCCATGTAAAAGCGGATTTCCATCGCCGCTTTTCCTTTGAATTATAACCGCCCGAATCCCACGATCGTCACGTCATCATGCGGCTTGCGGCCTTCGGAAAATCGTTTCACGGCCGCGGCGAGGCGGTCCACCATCGCTTTGGGCGTCATCGGTCCGCTCTTGAGCGCTTCATTGATGCCGTCCATGCCGAATTCTTTTTCCAGCTTGTTCTGAGCTTCGGTGACGCCGTCGGTCACGATTAACGTGACGTCCCCAGGTTGCAGGTCGAAATCGGCCGACTCATAGGGAATGCCCTCAGCGATGCCGAGAGGGAGGCCTGCGATGTCGCGGGAGATGGCTTCTTCGATCGTCCCCTTGGATTTGCGGTAGATCAGCGGCGGCATGTGGCCCGCGTTCACGCAGGTCACCTTGTTCGTCGTCGTGTCGAGCAAGCAGGCGCCGAGGGTGACGAAGCGGTCGAGCATGCCTGCCTCCTGCATCGCTTCGTTGAGCTTGCCGACGACGTCGGTCCACGACGGTTCCGTGAGGGCGCAGTATCGGGCTTCGGAGCTGACCTTCGCCATCAGCAGCGCCGCCGGGACCCCTTTGCCCGCCACATCGCCGCACATGACGCCGAGGCGATTGTTGATGAGGGGAATGAAGTCGTAGTAATCGCCCCCCACTTCCTGGGCCGACTCGTAATGGGCGTGAAATTCGTATCCCGGAATCTGCGGCATCCGCTTGGGGAGAAAGCTCTTCTGCACCTGGGTGGCGATCTTGAGATCGCGCTCTAAGCCCGCCCGAGCGACGATCGTTTCATGCATCCGCGCGTTTTCCAGGGCCACGGCCGCCTGGCCCGCGACGGAAAGGAGCAGCTTGAGGTCCGGCTCCTGAAACTTCTTGAAGCGATCCTGCGTGTCGAGCTGAATGACGCCGAACGCCTGACCCGCCGATCGGCTAATGAGCGGCACGCACATCATCGAGCGGATGCGGTAGTCGGCGATGCTCTGCGAAACGTCGAACTTGCCGTCGTTCATCGCGTCCGCACTGAGCAGCGATTGGCCTGTCTCGATGCACTTGGTGACGATCTTTCGACTGAACTTCGGCTGCTCGTCGTCAGGTCGCCGCGTCTTGGCCACCCGCGGGATCAGCTTGTTGTCTTCGCTCAAAATGATGAACGCACGATCGGCCTGGCGGAAGACGGCGAACAGGCTGTCCACGATCTTCGGCAGCAGTTGGGGCAGATCGAAGGTCTGCGACAGCTCGCTGCTGATGTCGAGCAGCATGGCGAGCTTCTCGGCCGGCTGCGTCTCGATCGCTTCGCGCGAGCTTTGGTTGATGCTCGCTTCGACCGTGGACGAATCGTCTTCCCCCTCGTCTTCCACATGGGCCACGCCGTCTGCGAAAACAAGGACGGTATCGCAAATCTTGATCTGGTCGTTGTTCTTCAGTTGCAACCGGCTCTTGACTTCGTTGTTGTTGACCCAGGTTCCGTTGCGGCTTTTGAGGTCCTCGATGTAGTACTTGCCCTGGATCTTCTTGATGACCGCATGCTCGCGGCTGACGGCGGCGACATTGATCTGAATCCCGCATGTTTCGTTGCGTCCGACGACGATGCGTTCGCCGACGAGTTCGTGAGTCGAACCCGAATTGGCGCCCTTGAGGACGGTGACCACGGCCATGGAGGCAACTCCCCGGCTTCCGGAAATATCAGGATGAACGAAGAAGATGGCCGTATTTTATCTGACCAGCGGATCGCTGCAAGCAAAGCCTGTGGAATACAAAAGGGCTAACCGGGAGCGAGGGGCTAAGTATCGCCTTTGTTTCCGAGGTTGGGAAAAAGAGCCGCGCACGGAGTAAGCGGTTTCGCATGGCGTCATGCCGAACCGCTTACTACGTGCGCGGCTGTGCGTCGTGTAGGTGTTGATGATCCTGTGGGTGCGAGACCCATGCTGGTTCTTGTCGTTCCGACCAGAAGCAGTTGAAGTCGCTGGGGAGGCGACAAACCGGCGAGAGCCTTTGATGCAAAGGGCTGCTTGAGGCAGTTCCGCGAGCGGACGGGCCATCCGGGTAATGCTGGTGGGAAGGAGCTCCTCTGGGCACAACTTCTGAAGGGGACTTGCAGGTGACGTCATCGGGTTCACGGGGCTTTCGCGAAGCGTCCAGGCCCGCCCTTGATGACGCTTCGGGTTCGTGCGAAAGGTGCTGCGGCGAAATCGCGCACGCTGATTTAGACGCTGCGCGAAAGCCCCGTGAACGGGGCTGGGAAGCGGGTTGCGTCCCACGCAGCTCCGACGCCGGCCACGAAGAAAGTCCAAGCGATCTGCGACAAGACCAGCGTGGAGACTCGCCGGCAAACGGCGTTGCGTACCGAGCGGGAGCAAGTGACCAAGCTGAACGGAACGCCGGTGTCCACCGGCAAACCGCGTCACCGCTCGACTCTACCCTTGGAAGGTTTGCATGCTTCGTCGGTGAAAGCGGAAGCATTTCATAGCCTGGCCAGGGACCTGACGAAGCATGGAACGCATGGCACGCCATCGCATGCTTCCGGGGGCAGTACGCCGCCACCTTTAGAGCCTATCCGGAAAACCCCATTTTTCCGTATATGATGAACGCAAAGCTCATGTGCAGCATAGCGATGTAGTTTTGCGGTGCTTGGCGTTCGGTCTTGTCCTTGGGCGCGGTCGTGAAGTACCGCACCTTGCCGCTCGTCTTATGTACATAGCGATTCTGGCTGGCTCCATCCCGCTTGATCGGCGTGCGAACCCAATCGGACGCGGCATAGTAGGCGACGTCTTGCTCTTCGCCCCACCAGTGCCATTTGCCCCTCTTGAGGCGTTGATGGCCGCGTCATCACGACCTGCGACCAACCGACACTTCCCCATTCGGCATCGCCTTGCGTGATCGGATCGCCGACTGAAACAACCGTCCGGTAGCCGTCGGACCCCTTGTGGACCTGCCCCTTGCTGTAGGTCTCATTCGGATCGCGGCGCCATTCGTCGATTCGCCCGTTCTCTGGGAGTTTGCCCGACGGGATGTGCTTTCGCTTGTATCCCCATGCGGCGGGATCCGCTTGCATCTCAGCGGCCTTAGCTTCAAGCGAAAGGCCCTTTCGCCGCTCGCGTTCGGCTTTCTCGGCTTCAGCCTTGGCTTGATCGGCGGCTTTCTCCGCATCTTTCTTCGCCTGAATCGCATCCGCCTTCGCCTTCTCTGCCGATTCCTTTTCCGCCTTGTGCGAGTCTGCCGTCACCAGTTGGGCACCGCCCTTTTGCAAGTCGGCGATGCCGCCAAGAATGCGAGGCGTCTGATAGCCCTTGCCTGCCTCTCGCCCCTCAATCGTGCCGAGTTTGTGTTTCTTCGACGGCGGGTTGACCTTCGTAACCTCATAGGTCGATCCGCTGTGCTTCACCAGTTGGCCTGGCTGAATGCCGCTCCAGCCGTCGCCGCCATCCGTCCCCGTCTCCTTCGGCGGTTCACTGCCGCCGTTGCCCATGGAAGATTCAGCAGCCCGCTCCTTCTCCTCCATGCTCCGCTGAATCGCCGATTTGCCGTCGATCTCATCCTTGGTCCGCGTCGGCGTGTCGCTGTTCGCCGTGTACAGCGGTTTCGCCTTTTCGCCCGATGTGAGAGGCTTGACCCACTCGCCGCCATTGTCGTTCAGCAGATTGCCTTGCACGGGCGGAGGCGTGAAGAATGCGGTAGTGGATGGGTCGTTTTTTTGAGCTTCGGCGGGTTTGACATCTGCCTCCGCTGTCTGGGCAGGCGCAGCAGAAGACGCCGAAGCATCAGCCTCAGCGTCTGTGGTTGGTTCAGGATCGTCGAACGTGGACGGGTCGAAGTCTAGGCCTGCTTCGCCAACAGCGGAGCCAGGGCCTTCCCAAGCATCGCCTTGTATTTCTTCGCTGCCGCCAGCTTCTTCGCCGATTCTTCGACGTTCTTCAATATCTGCTCTCTCGATAGCGGCGTCTTCGGCTTGCTTGATGTATTCGGCATACTCAGCCTCCAACTGCTTTTCGAGGTGATTCGCGGCATTCACCATCGAGTGAGCGCCACGCTGGATCAATTCTACAAGGTAGTCATCGGCATTTCTACCGGGAGGGGTGACAAAGTGCCCTTCTTTTTCGAGCGTTTGAGCGAACTCGTCCACCGACATGCCGCCCTTGCGGGCGATGCCCAGTAAGCCCTCTTCGCCGATCTTGCCTTTGCCGACGAATTCCTCGAGGCTCGCAGGGTCAATGCCGCCACGCGATGAGATTTCGCGGGCGATCGTCACACCGGACGTTTTTTGGTTCGGCGATTTGCGCAGCTTTTTCCGCTCGCGAACGATGCCCGTAACGCCTTTCGCCTCCGCATGGTCCATCATCAGCCGCAACGCCGCCAACTTCCGCACCAGCGTCTTGCGAGCCAGCGAATCGGTCTGCTCCTCAGGAATCGCCGCCAGCGACTTCTCCGTCGCGTCCGCAAGTTCCTCGATGCGATGGACGACGAGATCGCCGTGATGGTGATGCAAGGCGCCAAACGCCGCCGCAGCCTGCTTCTTCACGTCATCGTCGGTCTTGTGCTTGTCCAGCCGTTCGCGGAGCTTCGCCTTGTCCACCGATCCGCGTTTCCGCATCTCGGCCGAGCCGGGACAGAAGCGCGTGGCGTCGAGGGCCTTCCACTGACAGCCGGTGCGGAGGACGAAGAGGATCGCCTCC
>JAIEPT010000162.1 GCA_019748295.1 Gemmataceae bacterium
AAGGACAACCAGACCCGAGCTTCGAGGGCGATCAGGGGTGTTTGGAGACGGAACGGTCGGAACGTTTCTCGACGTGAAGCAGGGAGACCTGCCGACGGCAGGACGGCGGACGGAACCAACGACCGCTCCGCCGCGTCGGCCGGAGTCAGAGCGTCCATAGTAGCGAGGAAGCCGGGTAACGCCGGGGGAGCGAAGGGACGCAGGGAGACGGATGCGTGACGAACATGACGCGGGAACCGACACCGTCGGCAGTGCCTTCGAGGGCAGTGCCTTCGAGGGCAACCCCTTCGAAGGCTCAACAAGACGGAACGATTCGGCATCGATGGTTCTGGGTCGAACCCGCGGCATGGACCGATCGCATGTTGACCGCGCTCGAAGAGGGCGTGAAAGGAAACGTTTGGTCTCGGCTGATCGACAAGGTGTGGTCGGAGCGCAATCTGCACGCGAGCTTCCATAAGGTGGCCGCCAACGGGGGCGCTCCGGGAACGGATCACGTCACGGTCGAGGAGTTCGAGCGTCATCTGCAAGCGAACGTGGCTAAGCTGACGGCGACGCTGCACGAGGGTTCCTACGAACCGCAAGCGATCCGGCGGACGTACATTCCGAAGCCGGGGAGCAACGAGCAGCGTCCTCTAGGCATTCCCACGGTGCGCGACCGGGTGGTGCAAGGTGCGGTCCGTCATGTGGTCGAACCGATCTTCGAGAAGGAGTTCGCGGCGCACAGCTACGGCTTTCGTCCCGGAAGGGGCTGCAAGGACGCGCTGCGGCGAGCGGACCAGCTTCTGAAGCAAGGCTTCGTTTACGTGGCGGATGCGGACCTCAAGAGCTATTTCGATACGATCCCGCACGACCGGCTGATGGCCCGGCTGCGGGAACGCATCGCGGACGGGCGGGTGCTCGGTCTTATCGAGTCCTATCTGAAGGCCGGCATCATGGACGGTCTGGAGGAATGGGAACCGGAAGCCGGGGCTCCGCAAGGCGCGGTGCTCAGTCCGCTTTTGAGCAACATCTACCTGAACCCCTTGGACCACCTGATGGCGGCCCAGGGTTGGGAGATGGTGCGCTACGCGGACGACTTCGTGATCCTGTGCCGCAGCCAGGCCGAGGCGGAAGCGGCATTGACGCAGGTGCGTCAATGGTGCGAAGCCGAGGGACTGCTGCTGCACCCGACCAAGACCAAGATCGTGGACGTGCGGGAGGAAGGCTTCGACTATCTGGGCTACCGATTCCAAACCACGCGGCAGGGTCGCCTGACGCGTTGGCCGAGGAAGAAGAGCCTGGACAAGCTCAGAGCGTCTCTTCGCATGAAGACGCGGCGAAACGACGGGCGGTCCTTGCGATGCATCGTGGAGGACGTCAATCGGACGCTGCGAGGCTGGTTCGGCTACTTCAAGCACAGTTGCCGCGCCACGTTCACGCCCGTGGACAAGTGGATCCGAGGTCGTCTGCGCAGCATTCTGCGTCGGCGCGCGGGTCGTCGCGGTCGCGGTCGCGGTCGCGGAAGCGATCATCAGCGTTGGCCAAACGCGTACTTTGCCGAACGTGGGTACTCATGCCTGGCTGCTGCCCACGACGCGGCGCGTCAACCCCCTTGGGGGTAAGACCGTCAACGGGAGAGCCGGATGCGGGAAACCCGCCCGTCCGGTTCGGAGGGAGGGGAGGCCGAACTCAATCGGCCTTCCCTACCCCTATACGGGTAACGGGATCCGCCTGTGCGTCACGAGACTTTTGCCGACGCTCTACCAGCCGCCTAACAGCGGCTGCTCGCCGGCTTCGCCTTCGCTTCCTAGTACACGCCGACCACGGTCGTCGCGGCGACGCCGCGCCATGGCTTGACGCCGGAGCAGCCGTCCCAGGGATACTTTTCCGACGGCTTCTCGCGAACCGCTTCGTCCCGTTCGAGGAAGCCGGGGACGAACAGTTCCTTCGTGAGCGTCGTCAGCTTCACGCGGCCATCCGAACCGTATGGCATCACCTTGTTCGGATCGTCGAAATCGACGATCTCGACCACGGCCCGCGGTTGCGGCGCGTAGTAGGCGATCTTGTAGTTTTCCGCCGGCTTCGGCTGATCCGACGCGGCCAGGCCCATCAGCGTATTGCCGTAGGTCGGCGCGATGTAGACGTTGCGGCCGAGGTATTCTTCCATCGCGAAGCGGATCCACTGCGAGGTCATCTCGGTGCCGCCGCAGAAGATGCCGGTGATGCCGACCTTCTCGAAGGTCTTGCCTTCCTTCTCCAACCGGCCCGCGAGGGCATCGAGCAGCTTCGGCGTCATGAACGAGCACTTGATGTCGTGCCCGGCGGACAGAATCGTCATCACCTGGTCGATGACGTGTTCCTGATACGCCTTGAGGTGTTCCATCCACCCCTTCTTGATGACCTTCACGACCCAGCGCGGATCAAGATCGACGCAGAAGCAGATGCCGCCGCGATGCTGGCAGAGATGCTCGACGGCCAGACGCAGCCGGCGCGGGCCGCTGGGGCCAAGCATCAGCCAGTTGGCGCCTTTGGGGAAGTACTTCTCGGGCAGCGTTTCGCTGAATTGCTCGTAGTCGATGCGGAAGTCGTCCACGACCACTCGGCTCTTCGGAATGCCGGTGGTGCCGCCCGTTTCGAAGACGTAGGTCGGCTTGCTCCACAACGCCTTCGGCTGCCATCGGCGAACCGGGCCGCCGCGAAGCCAATCATCAACGAAGAGCGGGAATTTGCGAAGGTCCTCGAAAGTCTTCACCTCCTTGCGCGGATCGAAATCGAGCTTGATGAGCGGATTCTTCCCCGCCGCCGCATCGACCCAAAAGGGAGCGCCGGTTTCGGGATTGAAGTGCCACTCGACGATCTCGCGCACATGCGCGTCGAGCTTTTCCTTGGCTTGAGCAGGTGTCATGGTCATTGGGGTAACGCTTCTCCGAAAAGGATCTGCCAATTTCTCTCCGCCAATTCCTTAAGGCGAGGAGCGGCCAAAAATCCGCCTGAATTCTCTTTCAGGCGGCGCTCGATCGTTTCCTTCGTCAACTGGGGCACAAGTTGCCGTAAATCGTCGAGGTCTTTCTCTCTTGAGCTAAACAGCTTGCTCATGAAGATATCGTAGACATCCAGCAGATAAACGCTAAGTCGGCCGAACGGCTCCATCCCGTGAACCCGTTCTTTCCAACCGCTTGGGAAATAGTGCTGCTGGACGTGCCCCAGCTTCAGCGAATACCGATCCTCAAGGCGATGGAGCCAATCGTGGCGAGATCGGATCTCCTCGGGCACCTCATCGATGCAGTCGATGTCCGTCGTGGCTCGAGCGATGTATTCCGGCAGAATCAACGCCACGGATCCGGCAACGAACATCTCCGTACGCCGCGGAATCGTCAGTCCTATTTCGCGAAGCATCTGGCGAATCGTTTCGGGCGTCGTCGTTTGCATCAGTTGCTTCCCCAGAAACGGAAAACCAACCCGCCCCAATTCTTCCTCGCAGATTCGCTGAATGTCGTCACGCGTTGCCGACGACATCAGCCATTCATTCAGATATTGTGGCCCTAACCTCGCCCGGAGCGCGTTGATCGAATCGCGAATCAAAAGCCGACTGCGGAAATCCAAATCATTCCGACGAATCTGATCCTCGATGGCCGCAAGCAGATCCATAGGTTCGATAGCAGGTTGGCCCTGCACCAATGCCCACAGATCGCGCCCCTGGGAGACCATTATTTCTTCTCCCGGATCGCGAACAGCTTCGATCGCGTCGTCAGATAGAGCGTGCCGTTCACCGCCACCGGCGTCGAGTCGACGGCTTCGCCCATCTCGTTCCCCGCGAGTTGCTTCTTTTCCTTACCCGCGGCAAAGACGCTGATTTCGCCGTCCTCGTTGCCGATCATCACCTTGCCATCGACATAGTAGGCCGAACCCCAAACGCCCGATTTCAGATCGTGCACCCAATAGCGCTGGCCCGTCTTCGCATCGAGGCAGTGCAGGTAGCCCCCCTCTTCGCTGATGTAGACAAGCCCGTCATGCACTGCCGCGGTGCTGATGGTTCGGCCGAAATAGACCTGCCGCTGCCCCGCCTTCGGCTTCGGTTCGATCATGCCGCCGAACGCCCATACGAGGGCGGAGTCCTTGTTCTTCGGATCCTTGGCGTCGTAACTCTTGGGCGACACGTCGCCGGTCTTGTCCGCATCGATGCAGAAGACGTAGCTGAACTTGGTCCCCTTCGGATGCTCCGGATAAACACCGAGGCCGATGTAGACTTTGCCGTCGTGGAAGACCGGGGTGGCGATGAAGTAGTTCTGGGCCGGGGCATCGTCCCCGCCGTCTTTGGGGCGATCGGGGAGGCAGTCGAATTTCCAGATCAGTTTGCCGGTCGTCGGTTCCAACGCATAGAGCACCGAATCGCCGCCTGGAAAAATGACCTGCTGCTTGCCGCCGACGACCGCGAGCGTCGGGTTGGACCACTGCCCTTCCAGAATCGCCTCGCCGGGCAACGCGCTCTGCCAGGCGATCTTGCCGGTGTTCTTCTCCAGGGCCAGGAAGCTCGGCGCCTTCGGGTTAAGCACTTTCCCCTTCTGCTCGTCGATGCCGTTGCCGGTAATCACCATCACCAGATCGCCGACGACCAAGGGGGAACAGTTCGATAGGTGATACGGTATCACGCCGAGTTGCTTGTGCATGTTCAGCTTCCACTCGACTTTGCCGTCCGTGGCGGCACACACGACTTCCGATCCGGAAGTGACGTACCAGAGCTTCTTTCCTTCGACGACCGGCGTGGAACAAAGGCCGACGGGGATCGCTTCCTTGAAGACTTCGTCCGTCGGGATGTCGTGGGCGATCTGCCAGAGGAATTTGCCGTCCTCCGCGGCGAACGCCATCAGCACCGCCTTGGGTCCAGTGACCTTCGGATCGCGTGGGCTGGTGTTGTTGGTGCCGACGAAGACTTTGCCGTCGGCGATCACCGGCCCCGCGTAAGCCTTGCTGCCGAGTTGAGCGGACCAGAGCAGGTTCTTCTCTTTCCCCTCTTCCACGCTCCACGCGGCCGGGATGTTCTTCTCGGTCGCGTTCGCCATGTTGCGGAACGGCGTGTTGCCGAACATCGGCGTATCGGGCAGCTTGACGTCGTCTTCCGCCGCGACGAACTGCAAGTCGCCGCGAGCGGGCGCCTGGCAGCAACACGACTCTTTCGTGACGACCGGCTTGGCCTCGCAAGAACTGCCGCACGGTTGCCGCATCAGGGAATACGCGACGCCGGCGCCGCTGACGGCGGCGATCAGCAACGCGGAGACGAGCAAGTTGATCCGGGAGGTCATTCTCAATCCTTTATGGAAGCCCTGTTTTGCGTTTTCGTGGGAACAAGTTTATCTAACTTGTTCGAAGTATTGCATTCCTGAGGAATTACCTATCCGACACGTTAGATAAACTTGTCGCCACGGATGGCGAGTTGCGGACTGACATTGCATCGCCGCTGACCTCACGCGGAGCGTGAGGACCACTCTGAGCGTCAGCACCGGTCAGCCCCTCACCCCCAGCCCCTCTCCCCAAGGGGGAGAGGGGAGCCGGAGGCCGCTACTTCTTTTCTTCGATGGCGCGAAGCTTGTTTTCGGTCATCACGAACAGGGCGCCGTTCGCCGCGACGGGGGTCGCGCGAACGCGCGATTCCATGTCGTTTTCCGAAATCAGCTTCTTTGCCTTCCCATGCTCGAAGACATAGAGAATGTTGTCGTCGTTGCCGAAGTACACCTTCCCGTCCACGAAGTAAGGCGAACTCCACGTCATGCCGCCGGTTTCATGCGACCAATGGAGCTTGCCGGTGTCGGCATCGAGGCAGAACAGCGTGCCGCCCAAATCCGCCGCGTAGCAGAGTCCCTCGTGCAACGCACATGTCGACATGGTTCGGCCGAAATAGTAATTGCGGCCTAGCTTCTTCCGCTCGGCTGGATCGGTGATCGACTCGCCATAGTGCCACACCAGCGCGGAGTCAGGGTTCTTCTTCGTTTCCGGCCCGCTCGCGCCCCACTTTTCCACGATCTCAGGCGACACGTCGCCGCGCTTCGTCATGTCGATGCACCAGAGATGGCCCACGCCCGTTTCATGCTCGGGATCCTGCCCGACCGCGATATAGACGCGGTTCTTGTGGATCACGGGAGTCGCGATGAAGTCGTTGCGGGTCCCCTTGCCGGACAATTCATAGACCGACGTCTTCGGATTGCAGTCGAATTTCCAGAGCAGCTTGTTGGACGCCGGATCATAAGAGTAAATCCAGCCGTTGCCGCCTGGGAACACGACCTGTGCCTGCCCGTCCACGACGCCGTAAGCCGGGTTCGACCATTGACCGTGCTGGATCAACTCGCCGCGATTGACGAGCCGTTTGATGTACGCTTCGTCGTCGCCCCCCTTGGGGATTTCGGTGAGGCGAATGGTCGGATCGTTGTCGCCCCAAAGCACCTTGCCCGTCTTCTTCTCGACGCGGATGAAGCTCGGAGCCTTCGGCGCCGGCACATTGATATGGCCTTCATCCACGCCATTGGACGTGATGATGAAGAGATCGTCGCCGACGACCAACGGCGAGCAGACCGAGAGGTTGTGCGGGAAGACGCCCAACGTCTTGATCATGTCGAGCTTCCACTG
Source organism: Gemmataceae bacterium (assembly GCA_019748295.1). Taxonomy (GTDB): domain Bacteria; phylum Planctomycetota; class Planctomycetia; order Gemmatales; family Gemmataceae; genus JAIEPT01. The sequence continues at coordinate 6,598 of JAIEPT010000162.1, forward strand.
GATCGACCCATCCTTCGTGGCCGCGCAAATGACTTCGCAGCGATTGCTGACGAAGTAAAGTTTGTCCCCTTCGATGTAGGGAGTGGAGCAAATGCCCTCGAGCGGCCAATCGACCACGCGGCCCGCGGCGAGCTTGGGGAACGTGAGCTGCCAAAGGAACTTGCCGGTCGCTTCCTCGAAGCACATGAGCACGCCGAGGTCGATCGGACGCTTGGTGGTGGGGTCCACATCCTTCGGATCGCGCGGCTTCTGATTATTGGTGCCGACGAACACCTTGCCGTCAGCGATCACCGGCCCGCCGTACGCCTTGGAGCCGAGATCGACTTCCCAGCGAATGTTGGTCTTCTTGGCCAAGTCCCATTCGGCGGGCAGGCCCTTGACGACGGTATTGACCATGTTGCGCGACGGCGTGCCGCCGTACATGATCCAGTCAGCCGCACGCGCGGCCGCGGCGGGCTGAGCGGCGACGACATTGCTCGGCTTGCCGTCGCGCGGCAAAAACGCGACAACGCCGGCGAACACGCCGACGACGCACACGCCGGCGACCCAGCGTTGAGGACGGGATGAGGCCATGAATTTCTCCAGTCAGAGGCGAGGGGGCCGGCCCCTCGGGGTAATTTTTGATGTTTCCGACTTCGTTTCGGTCAACTTCATCTAGCTTTGGTTCGCCGCGACGCGCAGCGGAGCGCGGGCAGCGAACCCAATCATCGCGCGGCAAGCAGTCCGCGCTCCGCTGCGCGTCGCGGCTAACCCGCCACGCGTTATTACTTCTTCACCGGCGCAATGCGGACGTTGTCATAATAGATTTCCGTCCCCACGCCGCCTTCTTCAATTCCGGTCACGTAGCCGTACAGAGCAGGCGCCCCTTCGTTGTTTGGGCGAGGGTCGTCCACGCTGATCGTCCACTCGGCGGGTTCGTTTTCGCCTCGTTTCCAGATCTTGCCCTTGGCGGTCGAAGTCTTGCCGTTCGAATCCACCGCGAGCTTGAGGCGATACCACTGCCCGGGTTCGAGCTTGAAGGGAATCGTGCGGTCGATCCGCGGCAGCGCTTCCCAGGACGACAGACGCAGCTTGCCGGAGTTGCCCCACAGCAGCAGCGTGTAGCGATTGTTGACGACGCCCACGTCGGGAAGATCATCGCCCGCCTTCGACCCCTGCACGTCGGCTTCGATCACGTAGTCCTTATCCGTCGGCAGGCCGATGTAAGCATTCCCCTTCGCGATCAGCGGGCTCGCCTTGTCGTTCACCTTCCGCAGCAGCTTCTCCCCCTTGACCGTGGCGACCAGAAACTTCCCCTGCGTGTTGACCCACCCACCCGGCACGGCCCCATCGGGGACCTTCGAGAAATCCTGCTCATAGGGATAAACCGGGGCGACCCGCACGCGGGCTTTGCCTTCCGCCTTCTCCGCCTTGGCGACGACATAGCCCTGCTGCGACGGCTTCTTCGCATCCACCGTCAGCAAACCTTCCTTGATCGTGCCGGCGAGCGCGGGCGGAGCGCTCTTCGCCCCCTTCGGCAACGGCGGCTCAGGCAGCGACCATTCGGCCTCCACTTCCTTCACGAACACGCCCTTGGCGTCGTAGCCGTAGACCTTGAACTGGGCCGATTGCCCCGGGTGAAGTTCGATCTCGGCGGGAACGACCTGCAGATGCGTGATCGGGCCTTCCGACTTCTTCCCCGATGAAGTCGATTCGCCGTTCGACGATTTCTTCGCCGTCTTGGCGCCGATGCAATAGGTGCCGTCGCTGGTCGAGAAGATCACCCGACCATGCGCCACCGCGGGGCTGCCGTTGATCTCGACGTCGCTGCCGTCATCGGAGGAAAAGAACTGCTGATGCAGCCGTTTGCACTTCTTGTCGCCCGGTTCGAGGATGTGGAACTTGCTGTTCACCTCGCCCACATAGATCTTGCCGTCTGCATACACCGGGCTGCCGCGCGAATTGCGGCCATAGTTGAATTTCCAGAGCTGCTTTCCCGTCTTTCCATCGAGGCAGTAGAGCCGGCCCACATCGTCGGTGACGTAGAATCGGCCCTCATTGAAGATGGGCGACGTGTAGCGAGCCTTGATGCCGTCCACATGCCATACGAGTGCAGGCTTGCCCTCCGTCGCCTTGGAGGCATCCAGGCAGACGATGCGGCCCTGTTCGTTGTTGTCGGGATTTTCCTCGCCCTGGCCGATGTAGACGAAATTGCCGTCCACCACCGGCGAGCAATTGACGGCCGTGGTGCCGAGGATGTAGCCCCAGACCTTCTCGCCCGTAGCCGCCTTCATCGCGTAGACGCCGCCGTCGGCTCCGCCGGAGATGAGCAGATCGACGCCGTTGATGTTCGCGACCACTGGCACGGAATAATACGTATCCTTCGGCTGCCCGCCTGGTTCGCTCCACCAACGGACTTTGCCGGTCTTCTTGTCGAACGCAACGAAGCGATGCCCGCCCTTCCCCTGATCGCCCCAGCTTGAATTGAGCATGCCGACGATGACGAGGTCGTTGTAAAGCGTCGGGCTGGTGACGCGGCCGCCGTATCCGGTGATGCGGCCATACTCCTCGCTCAGCGATCGTTGCCACACGGTAGCGCCGGTCTTGCCGTCGAGGCAGACCAGGAAGCCCTGAGTGCCGTGGGCATAGATGTTCCCCGTCGCAGGATCGGCGGCCATGTTCGTCCAGCCGAGGCGCACGGTCACGATGTCGGTGTGGAAGACGTTGAACGCACGCTCCCAGATCACCTTGCCGGAATCGAAATCCAGGCACATCACGCGCTCTTGGATGGTCTCAGCGACGTCCTTGCCTTCCTTCGTCTTTTCCGCGACGTAGTTGAGCAGATACACCCGGCCATTCATCACGATCGGAGTGGAACGGCTGCCGTAGTGGACGCTCCAAACAAGGTTATTGTCCTCCGCCTTCGGATCCGGCGACCACGAGGACGGCAGGCCCGTCTCCGGCGAGACGCCACGAGCTCCAGGCCCGCGCCAGTTGGTCCAATCCCCGGCATTCGCGACCGCCGCGAACGCCAGCAACATCGTGCAAAGGGCGAAACGAATCGGTTTCATGGAGTACCTTTCGTTGCAATCGTCCGGCGAGCAGCCGCTGTTAGGCGGCTGGTATAGCATCACGCAGAAGTCTCTTCGTCCCCAGATTGCTTCGAATCCAAACCGTCTGTGGGTCACGAGACTCCTAGGGATGAAGTACCAGCCGCCTAACAGCGGCTGCTCGCCAACTCATCGTTTTCTTATCACACGTCGCGACTTCATTTCATGGCGAGGGAGGCTGCCGGGCGGGGTCAAGGTCACTTCGGCTCGGAAGAACAACTCGTCTCGTATCGCTGCCGCAATTCGGTACGCCAGTTCCGCGGATTGCGGCGTCGTCGGCTCAACCTCGATCTTCAGTTCCGCCAGTGGGGAACTCGCATCCACTTCGACCCGATACTCGGCCACTTCCGCGAATCGGCGGACCACGTTTTCGAGGGCGCCGGGATAGAAATTGTTGCCGCGAATCGGGATCATATCATCGGTCCGCCCCAGGATGCCACCCTGCAATCGCATGAGCTTTCGGCCGCACGGACATGGATTCGGATCGACGCGAACCAGATCCCGCGTGCGATACCGGAGCACCGGCCCGCCAACGCGGCCCAGGTTCGTCACCAGCATCTCGCCGATCTCGCCGATCGTCGTCGGTTCGCCGGTTTGCGGGTCGACGATCTCAACGATGTAGTCCTCTTCCAGGACATGCAATCCGCTCGGATTCTCACGACATTCCATCGCCATCGGCCCAACCTCGGTAAGTCCGGAATGATCGAAGACGCGGGCATGCCACGATGCTTCCAAACGCGTGCGCGTCGCCGGGATGCTCCCCCCAGGTTCGCCGGCGACGATCACCGCCCGGACGTTAAATCCCGGCGTTCCCGCCTGCAGCGCGATCCCCTGCTCCTGCGCGGCGAGGGCCAGATGCATCGCATATGTCGGCGTGCAGCAGACGACGGTCGCCTCATGGTCGAGCAGCATGCGGACGCGCGCCTGCGTCGAAAGCCCGCCCGCAGGCAAACATAACGCCCCCATGCGCCCCGCCGCCTCGAATGCCGTCCAGAAGCCGAGAAACGGGCCGAAGGAGAACGGAAACAGAATGCGATCCGTCGCCGTGACCCCCGCCATCGCGAACATCTTTCGCCAGCATTCGAGCATCCAATCCCAGCTTTGCGGCGTGTCGAGCCACCGTAGCGGCTTTCCCTGAGTGCCGGAGGTTTGATGCAGCCGGGTGTAGCGTTCGCGCGGATAGGTGAAGAGGTCGCCGTAAGGAGGAGCGAGATCCTGACGGGCGAGCAGTTCTTCCTTCGTGGTCGTCGGCAACTTCCGCAAATCGCCGACGCCGCGGATGTCGCTGCGACTCAGGCCCGCTTGCCGAAACCTTTCCGCGACGAACCGATTGCGCGGCACGACTTCGTCGAGCAGCTCGGCCAGGCGTTCGTCTTGGTAGGCGTGCATCAGTGGCCGGCATCCGTCATCAAAACTCGAGGTTATTGATCGTCAGGCAGCGAAAGCGCGAGTGTTGGTTTTGCTCCCCTCTCCCTCCGGGAGAGGGGCTGGGGGTGAGGGCCGAACCTCCGCCCCGTGCGATGCTCCATTTGCTCGCGTTACCCCCCAAGGCAAAGACACCCCCAGCCCCTCTCCCGGACTCTCCCGGAGGGAGAGGGGAGCAAAACTGGCCGCGACGCGCAGCGGAGCGCGGACTGCTTGCCATGCGCTCGCAGAGCGCGCTGTCCGCGCTCCGCTGCGCGTCGCGGCTAACCAGACCGCTCACTTCTTCACGTCGAAGCAGAAGATGTATTCGTGGTCCCGGAGGAACAGCTTGCCGCCGCTGATCACCGGATGCGCCCACGGGCTGCTGAACTTCGCGCTCGGCATCTGCTTGGGAAACGCCGAACGCTTGGGCAATTCGAACTGGCTGACCAGCTTCCAGGCCGCGGGATTTGCTTCGACGAGTGCGACTTCGCCTCCTTCGCTGAGCAAGTAAAGCATGCCGTCCGCTCCGGTCGTCGCCCCGCTCTTCGTCTTGAAGTCGTTGCGCTCCTCCCAAGCGAGTTTGCCGGTCTGCCATTCCTGACACACCCAGACGCTCCCTTCGGAATGTCCATAAATGTGGTCGCCGATCAGCACCAGGCCGCCGTGATTGTTCTTCACCGACTTCTTCGACTTCACGCCGTAAAGGTCCTTCACCTTGAAATCCTTGTCGATGTCGAACAGATGGCAACCCGCCCCGGTCCCGGCACTCACGTAAACCTGATTGCCTCGGACGATCGGCGTCGAAGCGATCGAGTAGTTGTGCCCCTTCACCATCTGCTCGGACCAGAGCAACTTGCCGTCCTTGAGCGCGATGCCGCTCAGGTAGCCGCCTTCCGGATCGGCGCTGAAACCCGCCTGGATCACCTGCGGCACGCCGTGGATCTCGGCATAAACCGCCGAGGTGTACGGCGCCTTGTACTTCAGCTCCTTCGCCTGCCAAACGACCTTGCCGCTCGTCTTGTCGAAGGCGACCACGGTTCCTTGCGTTTGACTGCCCGGCGTCACGATCACGAGATTGCCGACGACGAGAGGCGATTCGCTGTAGCCCCATTCGGTCATCATCTCGCCGCCGAAATCCTTGATCAGGTTCTTTCGCCACAGTTCCTTGCCCGCGGTATCCAGGCAAAGGAAATCGCCCTGGGCGCCGAGGACATAGAGCTTGTCGCCATCCACCGTGGGAACGCTGCGAGGGCCATCGCCCCAGATGTTGCTTTTGAACGTGAAGATAGGGCCGATCTTGGCCTTCCAGATTTCCTTGCCGGTGGCCGCGTCGAGGGCGAGGGTGATCTCGTCGCCGTCGCGGGTGCCGTTGGTGTAGAGGACGCCTTTGACGATCGCGGAACTCGAATGTCCGAGTCCCGCGTTGTCGAAGGTCCAGACCAGCTTCGGGCCGCCTTTGGGCCATTCCTTGAGCAGGCCGGTTTCCTTCGAGACGCCATCGCGGCGCGGGCCTCGGAAGCTGGGCCAATCGTCGGCGAATGCCGCGGAGACCGCCGCCGCAAGGGCCGCGACCAGAAACAAAGAACGCAGTTTCATGAATTCGCCTCGGCCGGACTGTGGGAAAGACAAGCAACCGGACGCCACGAGGATCGGCGTCATCCACCGCAAGGCAGGAAGTCGGACACTCTCAATATAAAGGCGTCCCTCCAGAGACGCCATGATAATTCGTCGTTTCAACAATCAATTTTGCGGGCACGGCACGGAGCGCAGCGGCTGCATTTCTCCCAAAAAGGATGAAGCGGAGATAGCCTCCGTAGACCGTGCCATGCTTCGCCGGGTCCCTGGCCGGGCTCTCAGAACCTTCCGCTTCCACCGGCGAAGCATGCGAAGCTTCTGAAGGCATAAACCCTCGGTCTGGGGACATGCTTGGACGGTGAAAGCACCCGCTGCCACCGCCCCGGCCAGGGACCCGCGCAAGCATGGCACACCACCGCATGCTTCAACATTCGAAGCTCAATCACTCGACATCAGACGCCCGATCGAGGAAACTGTCCGCATTCCTCTGCGAGACTCGACATGGTTGCTTTCGCCGCACTGATTCTGCTCCTTCCACCGGAAACGCCGAACCCGCTTCGCGAAGCGCGCCAGCTCTTCGCCGACGGCAAACGGCAGGATGCGATTGCGGTCCTCGCCAAGGCGGTCGAAGCGAATCCGAAGTTCGTCGAAGCGCATCAACTGCAAGCGAGCATGTTCGACGCGATGGATCGCTGGGCCGATGCCGGCGAAGCGCTAGATCGGGCGATCGAAGCGGAGCCGAAGCGATCCGAGCTTCGGCAACGCCGCGGTTCGATTCGGTTCAAGGAAGGCCGATTCGCCGATTCGCTGGCCGACTTCGACCGCTACCTTGAGATGGAACCGACCCAGGCGATCAGCCATTGGCAGCGCGGCATCACCTGCTGGTACGCCGGCAAGTTCGCCGCCGGCGAGAAGCAATTCGCGGATTATCAGAACTACCATGACGCCGATGTCGAGAACGCGGTTTGGCGTTGCATGTGCCAGGCGAAAGCGAGCAACCTCGTCGCCGCCCAGCGCGACATGTTGAAGGTAGGCCCCGACGCCCGCGTGCCGATGAAGGAGATCTACGGGCTATTCAAGGGGACGCACAAACCCCAAGACGTGATGGCCGCCGCCGAAGCCGGCAAAGCCGCCGAAGGAGACCGCAACAGCCGCCGTTTCTACGCGAACCTTTATGTCGGCATCTGGCACGACCTGACCGGCGACCCAACGAAAGCCCTCGACCACCTCGATCGAGCAACCGAAGGCCACCGCATCGGCCACTACATGTGGGACGTCGCCCGCGTCCACCGGGATTTGCTCAAGGCGAAGAAGAAGGGACGCCAATGTCCTTAGAATCCACGTCAAAGTTACCCGTAAGGCGAGCGGCAGGAGATAGTCTCCCTCTCCCTCCGGGAGAGGGTTGGGGTGAGGGTGCCTTTTCTCGCGTAACGCCACGTCGCATGCCCTCACCCCGGCCCCTCTCCCAGACTCTCCCAGAGGGAGAGGGGAGAAATGCAGGCGACGCTCGGCTGTCGCGGGTGAGGCGTTTTTACGCGGACACTTCCCAGTCCCACGCGTCGATGCTCGTTCATTTTCCTCTTCTTTGCAAAGCGCCGCAATACTCCACATCGCTAGGAAGCGGCCCCAATTTTGCGACCCGTTTGCCCAATTGAGTAACGGGCAACGCTCACTCGATTAGATACGTTCAATAGTCGCAAACCAACCTTTCCGGAGACATCGCCATGCGTGGACTGCATTACCTTTCCCTGACGCTCGTCATCGTCGGCGCCATCAATTGGGGCCTCGTCGGCCTGTTCCAATTCGATCTGGTCGCCACCCTTTTCGGCGGGCAGGATTCGCCCGGCGCCCGCATCATCTACTCGCTGGTCGGTCTCTCGGGACTCTGCGTCGCCGCGACCTCGGCCGCCCTCTATGGCGGCTCGCGTCGCTCTTCCATGACGACGAGTCACGCAACCGTTCGCTAGATCAGCGTGGGCAAATCGGCGGCGCGTTAGCGGCCTTTCGAATAAGTGCGGGCGTCGCGCTTCCGATCAAAACATGCCAGTCGCCCGCACTAGCCCGAAGCGTCAGTCAGCGAGGGACGACGTGAATCCTTCGCTAAACGCTTCGGGTTCGTGCGAAAGGTGCTGCGGCGAAATCGCGCACGCTGATTTAGGAAGCCTCTTCACAACCGTTTACGCAGGTCTTCCGCTTGCGGCCTGGCGAGATCAGGGCTCTTTCCGAACGCTAAGCCGCAAGGCGACCGGCAGGAGCTAGTCTACCTCCCTTCTCCCTCCGGGAGAGGGTTGGGGTGAGGGCGACTTTTCTCGCGTTACGCCAGGTCGCACGCCCTCCCCCTTGGCCCCTCTCCCGGAGGGAGAGGGGAGAAATGCAGGCGCCGCTCGCCGAAGCGGAAGACTGGGGTTTCGAAGCGAGCGTCGCGGACGTTGTCGTTTACTTCGCAGAACCATCAGCTAATCGATGTTGGGCCGAATAATCACTTCATACGCATTCTGATCTTCCGGCACGCGTTCCATCGTCTGCTCACGGCCCGGCGCTTGCCAGGAGAATTGGCGATCGAGTTCGATGGTGACGGCTCGATCCTTGGGCAGGACCTGAACCTTCCCCTCGACGCGGACAGTGATTTCCTTTCCGGTGAGGTTCCAGAAGCCGACCTTGCAGCGCGGCAACACCATGCCGACGCCCGCGTAGGCGCCCCCCACGGATCGCGATTCCGTGATCGTCGGCGCCTTGCCGTGATTGTGCAGCGGCGGTTCCTTGCTGGTGGGGGTGGGAGAGGGTGCGCTGCTCGCGGGGGCCGGGGTTTCCTTCGCAAGGGGCGTGACGCGGATCGTCGGTTCGATGGGGCACGGCCAAAGCGGAGCAGAGTAGATCGGGTACGAGCGGATGGGAGTCGAGTAATAGATGGGCGAGATGTACGAGTACGGGATCGCGCTCGGATACCAGGCGTAGCCGCAATAGGCATGAGCGGAGGCGGAAGCGAAGAGGGCAACGACGAAGACGGCTGCGAAGCGTCGGAACGATCCCACCATGAAACACAACTCCTGCGCGGCGACCGCGTCGACCTGAGATTCCGTATCGGCCGCCCTCTGTCTTAGTCGGAATTTTCGGCAAAGGAAAGCAAATTCCACCCCCTTTCCGATTCGCCCCAACTTGCCCCGCCCCGCTTTAGCGTTTCGCACGGTTCAACCCGAATCGCATGTGTGCCATGCCTGGCACGTCGCCATTGGCTTTGAGACTTAGAGACTTAGTTCTCATGGGTGGCGTACGCCGTGGGGATGTTTGAGACAGCAAACACACGGTTGCGTGCCATGCTTCGTCGGGTTCCTGGCCGGGCCCCTCAATGCTTCCCCTTTCACCGACGAAGCATGCCCCCGCCCGTATGCAGCGTCCTGTCTGGGGCATGCTTGTGCGGGGGAGGGGGACCGTACAAGGCCCCGGCCAGGAACCCGCACAAGCATGGCACTTCACCGCATCCTTGATTTAAAAAAAACTTACGTTGATGGATACCAGGCCGCATCCAAAATCGAAGCGAGCGATGCAACGCGTCCCGCGTTTACGGTCGCGCCACGATCGCCTCCCTCACACGCCGACCCGCGGACGGCAAACCAATCGGGAGCGAGCCCTGTAAGTTGCCGAATGAGGTCTTCGCTCAACGACCCCGCCAGCGCGATCCGTACCGCCGACTGACGGCATCTCGCAACCGCCCCGCGAAGCCAAGTTTCATCCAGCCAATCGAGCAACGTGGGCCTTTGCCGAAAGCCAGTCGCCTCTTTGCAGCAGGTATCAATCAGAAACACGCCGCCGCGATCGCATGCGAATTCAAGCACATTGTCGATCGACGGCGCCTGCGCGCATTCCCAATCCGCGTAGCCGACAGTCACGATCTCAACGTCAGGATTCCGTTGCTGAAGCAGATCCAATCGCTCGCGCCAACGAACGCCGGGCCTGCATTTGGCGAGCCCCCATTTCGCGAACTGCACCCCAGGCGGAATCTCAAACGTCTCGTCCGCGAGTTCCCCCATCGCAGCGGACACGGGGAGGCGCCCATGAACGCGATTCACAACAGCTGCGATCATCGCCGAATCCGCCTTGCCGAGGGGGCCGTTGGCGGGCTCCTTGACGTCGATCAACGTCGCCCCACCAAGCAACGCGGCCTCGGCTTCGTCCGCATCGCGAACGCTCACGAGCAATCCCGTCCCCTTCATGGCGTCACCGGCTCGGCCGCGACTTCAACTTCGAAGAACTTGAACCAACCCGAATAGCGCCGGAAGGGAAGCGCTTCGGGTTGCTCGAACACGAAGCCGAACAGCTTTGGTTCAAACCAGCTGTCTTCGTTCAAATGCTTGGCCCGATCGGTCAAGAACTTCGCCATGTCCGCGTAGGAAACGCATTCGACGAGGGACGCCGCCCCGATGATGCCACCGCCGATCTTGGCCGCTTCCTGCAAATGGCTCGGCACATGCTGCCAAGCTTCCTTGCGGGCATCCGGCACGCGGGCCGCATGAATCAGGATTCGCCCACGCCGAGGCGTCGGCCAGCGGCGAACTTCGATCGTTTTTAGCCCATGAACCAGCAATGTGGCCCATGGCTGCTTCAGCGATATTGCGATCTGCGACATGCTTTTCCCACAGATGCTGGTGCTTTCGAACCCTGCCCTGAACAAATTTACCTCATTTTCGCCGCGAATTCACGGATTTCCTCTCCTGACATTTGCTGCCCTCCCCGACGCAAGCTACCTTTGCGCGGACCCGATCTCCCGTCCGGCGTCTATGGCTTGACCCGGAACCGGGAAAGGCAGGATTCCCCATGCCCGTGCGGATCGAAGCGAATGCGGAACCGATCGCAGGCTATCGGCTAATTGAACGGCTCGGTGGCGGCGGATTCGGCGAAGTCTGGAAAGCCGAGGCCCCCGGCGGTCTCTTCAAGGCGATCAAATTCGTCTTCGGCGACCTCCAGGCCGCGGACAGCGCCGACGGTGCGCGCGCCGAGCAGGAACTGAAGGCACTCAGCCGCGTCAAAACCGTCCATCACCCTTACATCCTCTCGCTCGAACGCTACGACATCATCGATGGCCAGCTCATCATCGTGATGGAGTTGGCCGACCGCACGCTTTGGGACCGCTTCAAGGAAAGCCGGCAGCAGGGGCTCCAGGGCATTCCTCGCGAGGAGTTGCTCAACTACGTCGAAGAAACGTCCGAAGCTTTGGACCTGATGAACAGCCAGTTCCAACTGCAGCACCTCGACATCAAGCCGCAAAACCTCTTCCTGGTTTTCAACCACATCAAGGTCGCCGACTTCGGCCTGGTGAAAGACCTCGGCAACATGGCGGCCGCCACCATCACCGGCGGCGTCACCCCCGTCTACGCGGCTCCCGAAACCTTCGACGGCTGGCTCAGCCGATTCAGCGATCAATACAGCCTCGCCATTGTCTATCAGGAGTTGCTCACCGGCCAGCGTCCCTTCCAGGGATCGACGATGCGGCAGCTGGTGATGCAGCATTTGCAAGGCGAACCGAACCTCTCGCTGCTTCCTCCGGAAGAGCGACCCGTCATCGCGCGGGCCCTGTCCAAGAATCCGGACGAACGGTTCCCGACCTGCGTCGACATGGTACAGGCGCTGCGAAACGCGGGCAAATCCGGTCCGCCTGCGGCCCCGCCTCACGTTGCCCCTGCGGTGCAGGTCGATACGCCGACCTCGAAGGACTACGGCGATCCACGACCAAAAACGGCTGCGGGCGACAGCATCGCTTTGACGTGGAACGCGCGCGGCGGCGAGAAACCGATTGGCGCCGGTCTCGGCCTGCCCGCCCGTCCCCTGGGCGAAGCTCGGCCGCAGTTCCCCGCCCCCTCCATGGGAAACTTGCCAACCCCTCACGATTCGCAGCCCATGGCGGCGATGGCCCAGCCGACCGACAAACTGCTGTCGCAATTGGTCGACAAGGCTCAATCCTTCGTCGCCGCGATCCCCGAGGAAGACCTCGCCGGAGTCGTGCAGCCTGCCCTCGTCGTCGGCCTCGGCAGGCTTGGAATCGAAACGCTACGGCGGCTTCGCCAATTCCTCAACCAAGAGTTCGACCGCTCCGATTGCGTCCCCTACATCCGCATGGTCGGACTCGACGTCGATGCCGACACCGTGCAGAACGCCGGCAGCGGCGATCCGCGCACGTCGCTCCGCGCCAACGAACTCATGGTCGCTCGGCTGCAACGGCCCAGCCATTATCTCAAAGGCTTCGACGGCAAGCCGATGGGGGGCAATTGGCTCAACCCCAAGCTGCTTTATCGCATCCCCAAGCAAGCGAGCTCGACCGGCGTGCGTGCTTTATCTCGCCTCGCGTTCGCCGACCATCTCCGGATGGCATCCCGCCGCCTCGAGATGGAACTGCAAGCCTGCTGCTCGAACGACACGTTGCACGAGATGGCTCGCCACACCGATATCGGCATCCGCACGCAGACGCCGCGAGTCTACATCGTGGCCGCGCTCGGCGGATCGACCGGCAGCGGCATGTTCATCGATGCCGCCTACCTCATGCGGCATTTGCTCCGCAAGCAGGGACATCCGAATGCCGAGATCGTCGGCCTCTTCTACCTGCCTCCCGTGGGCCGGGAAGGGATCCGCTCCGCGAGCTTGGCGAATGCGTATGCTTCGCTCGTCGAGCTGGACCACTACAGCCGCAATCCGCAGTATTCGTTGAAATACGAAACCGGCGAGGGGCAGAAGCTGGCGGAGCTGCGCGACAGCGTGGCCCCCTTCTCCCGCTGCATGCTCATGAATCTTCCCGAGAAGCCGCAAAGCCTGGAAGAATCGACGCCGACGACGGTGGACGAAGCCGCCCAGCATCTGGGGCGCGAGTTGGCCACGCCGCTCGGGAAATCGCTCGACCACGCCCGCAAACAGTGGCGCAAGCAGGCCCAACTCTCCACGCCGGAACCCTATTGGCTGCAATCGTTCGGCATGCGCCGCATCGTGTGGCCACGCCAGGCCATGTTGGAACGCTCGGCCCGCAAAATGTGCCAACGGCTTGTCGATCGCTGGATGGCGAAAAACGCCAAGCCGATCGCCGACGAAGTCCACACCTGGGCGATCGAGCAGTGGGACGCGCAGGAGATGCGGCCCGAATCGATCATTCAGCGTCTGCAAGAGCAGACGGAAGCGATTCTGCAGCAGCCCGTCGATCGCATGATCCAGGGCGTGGTCAGCCCGCTCGCCCGGATCCTGGCTGCCAACGAAAACGCGGGAGCCAAGTCGCCGATCAACCTGGGCCCCGCGGTCCAGGCGATGGAAGCCATCGATAAGATGCTCGGCGTGCCTGAGGAATTCAAGACGACGGAACACCACCACCAACCCCCGGCCATCATCGAGCAAGCGCTCGCGGACGCCGGCGCCGCCGTTGCCGACGCTTCCGATCAACGCCTGGCCTCGACGATCGTTTCCCTCATCGAACAGCCTCGATTCCGCCTCGCGGGAGCGGAAGAAGGCCTACGGCAATTCATCGCGATCATCGAGGATGCGCTCCACGCCCAGGAAACGCTGGCGCGCGAACTCACCGAAAAAGCGAACGGACTCTACGAGCGAATCCACCGCATGCTCGAAGTTTGCGGCAACGGTTCGGGAACCGGGTCGATGTGGGGCTTTTCCAAAAAGACGCCTTCGAGCATCCCCAACTTCGGCTCCGACCTCTACGAGCTGATGCGCACCTACCCGAAACTGCGCTATCAAAGCCTCGTCTTGTCGCATGTCAATCGGCTCTACGTCGGGCTGCGCGGCCATCTCTCCGATCAGATCCGCGAAGTGGGATTCTGCCGGCAGCGTCTCGCGGAGTTGCTGGCGTGCCTCAAGAAGGACGATTGCAGCTCGGCGAGTTCCGCCTCCCCCAGCGAGCAGCACATCTTGCCGGACAAGTGCAAGTCGCTGGACGACGCGGTGAAGCAGTGCGAAACATCGATCCTCGACGAGCACCTGTTCGCGTTCGATCAGACTGCCCAGGAAATGATCCGCAAGCAGTTTCGGGCATTGCTCGAGATTTGCATGGGATCGGCCTCCGTGGTTCGCAATCTCACGCCGGCCTTGCTGAAGGAAGCCGAAAAGTATCTCGAGCCCGGCTTTCAGGGCGCGAGCGTCGCCGAGATCGTCATCGCCCAAAAGGGGAACGACGACCCAGAACGTCTCGCCGAATTTCTGCAGCAGTCCTTCGACGAGACCGCCCCGGAGTTGGGCCGCGTATCGCCCGAAAAAGAAATCGCCGCCATCGCCCTCGCCGGCGACGCTTCGGGCCAAGCGCTCGGCGAATTGGCTGCGGGGACGCAGCGCGGCTTGAATGTGGTCTGGACCGATCAGGCCGACCAGATCGTCTTTTATCGCGAACTTCAGCAAGTGGCGCTGCGCGACCTCGAACAATTCGGCCCCATCGCCGCCGAGGCGTATCACCAACGCCTCACGCAAGACCCCAGTTCGGTGCACACACGCGAAGACGTCGCCGATTGGCGTCCACTCCCTGCATCCGTCGCTCCATCGCGATAAGTTCGCATTTGGTTAGCCGCGACGCGCAGCGGAGCGCGGACAGTGAACCATGCGAAGATTGGGTTCGCAGTCCGCGCTCCGCTGCGCGTCGCCGCTACTAACCCCGTAGTCGTGCGCTCACGGCCGCCGCGAGTTCGTCCGCCGCTTCGGGGCGGAAGCGAAAGAAGAGTTCCGGCTCGATCAACTCCAGTTCCATCAACAACCATCCGTCATCCCCCGTCCGCAGCACATCGACGCGTGCATACATCGGCGACGACGAACACGCCGCGAGAGCTTGCTCCGCAAACGCGATTTCATCGGCGCCCGGCTGATGCGGATGGGCGACGCCGCCATGATCATCCTGCACGCGAAACTCGCCCGGCTTCGCCGTCTTTCGAACCGCATGGCTGAATCGGCCGCCGATGAAGATCAGCGACGTTTCGCCCGCGTCCACGATTTCGGGCCGAAACTCCTGCACGAGCATCGCCTCGGTTTCGATCAACTGCCGATAGATCGATTCGTGTGCATCGACGTTCGAAGGCGAGAGGCGATACGTGTGACGCCCCGCCCCGGAAATCGCGGGCTTCAGGACCGCTTCCGTCCAACCCGTCTGGGCAAACGCAGACGCGAGCGAACTTGGATCGCCAATCTCCATAATGTGCGTCCGCGGAATCGCGACGCCGGAGCGCTGCAAGTCGAGCAGATAGTGCTTGTCAAGGTTCCAACGAATGAGGGACACATCATTGATGAGCTGAGTCTGTCCGGCGGCATGATCCAGCCAACGCGAAAACTCGCCGATGCGATAAAAGTAGTCCCACGTCGATCGAAAGACGGAACATGCCGTCTGGCTCCAATCGAAATTGGGGGAAGACCAGGAAAGCCGAGCCACGCGAAGGCCGCGGTTCTCCAGCGCTCGGCGAACGAGTGCATCCTCATGCGTCAACCGTGCCACATACGGGTCCGACTCGTCCGGCGACTCGTAGCGATCCTCGGTGAGAAGGGCGACGTCGAACCGGCTCATGCGAGTTCCTTCATGCGCTGCTGAACGAGGCCGCTCGCTTCTTTGAACCGCGGATGCTTCGCGTCTTTCAGCCACTCGAAGACCGTCGTCTCCGCCGTCGTAAGCACCGCCCCAGCCGATTCCATGCGGCGTAGGGCCGTGTCATGGTCGATCGCGTAACGGCTGCCCAACGCATCGACCGGCAGATAAACCCAGAAGTCTTCCGCAATCAGATCCAGGGCAGTGTTGAGCACGCAGACATGCGTTTCGATGCCGACCAATACAACGCGAAACTTGTCGAGCTTCCGCAACGAATCCGTCAGCCCTTCGACGCGAGCACACGAAAACCCTGTCTTCTCCGCCCGCTTCTCCGGCAATCGCTTGGCAATCTCCGCCACCGTCGGCCCCAGCCCCTTCGGATACTGCTCCGTGGCGAGGACATGCACATCCAATAACTTGGTCGCATCCAGCAGAAAAGCCGCATTGCGAGTGAGGGCCTCTGCGTTAAGGATTTTGGGAAGCAGTTTCTCCTGCATGTCCACGACAAGCACAGCCGTTTCGGCAGGATCGAGAACAGTCGAATGCGGCATAAAGAAAATCCTTCAGGCCCCCCTCTCCCCTTTGGGGAGAGGGGCTGGGGGTGAAGGGAGCGAGCGGTGCACAAACTTAATGTTGTCCGCCAAGCCCCAGGGTAAGCGCAGCGCACCCTGGGGTTCTTTGCATCCGCGGTCTGGATCCCCAAGGTGCGCTGCGCTTACCTTGGGGCTTGCGGAACGACATTATCATTATGCACCGCTTTCTCCCCTCACCCCAGCCCCTCTCCCCAAGGGGGAGAGGGGGGGGCCGGACTACTGCTTAGCGTTCGGAAGAAGCCCTGAACTCGCCAAGATGCCGCGGACGACGTTGCCGTGCACGTCGGTAAGGCGGTGGTCGCGGCCGCCGTGGCGGAAGGTCAGGCGTTCGTGATCGAGTCCTAGCTGGTGCAAGATCGTGGCGTGCAGATCATGCAAGTGCACGGGACGATCGACCGCATAGTATCCGTAGTCGTCGGTCGCGCCGTAGGAGAGGCCTGCTTTCACTCCGCCTCCGGCCAGCCACATCGTCCACCCTTCCGGGTTGTGGTCGCGGCCATCACGTCCTTGCGCCACCGGCGTGCGTCCGAACTCTCCGCCCCAGACCACCAACGTGTCTTCGAGAAGCCCGCGTCGCTTGAGATCGGCCAAAAGGCCCGCCATCGGCTTGTCGATCTCGCCGCAGTTGTTGGTCACGTCTTTCCGCAGCGCATCGTGCTGGTCCCATTTGTAGCTGTGCGTGGCCTGGACGAAACGAACGCCTCGTTCAAGGAAACGGCGTGCCAGGAGGCATTGCCGGCCGAAGTTGCGCGTGCGGTCTTCATCGAGCCCGTAGAGACGCAACGTTTCGGCGGTCTCGTCGCGAAGGTCCTGCACCTCGGGCGCGGCGGTCTGCATTCGATACGCCAACTCGAACGACGCGATCCGACTCTCCAGCGCGGAATCGACCGGCGAGGGCTGGCGTTCGCGATGAAGTTGGTGGAGCAGATCAAGCTCCATCCGCTGCAACGGCCGATCGGCTGCGGTTCCGGTCATGAACGGAATGATCGCCCGATCGGACGAAACGCTTGCATTGCCCATTGGCGTGCCGTGGTAGACGGCGGGGAGAAATGCGGAGGAATAGTTGTTGACCCCGCCATGCGTCAGCGTGGGGCAGATGGTGACGAAGCCGGGCAGATTCTGGTTTTCGGTTCCCAGTCCGTAGGTGATCCACGAACCCATGCTCGGGCGGACGAACGTGTCGCTCCCCGTGTGGAGTTCGAGCAGCGCGCCGCCGTGCCGCGAGTTGGATCCTCGAATCGAATGGATCATGCAGACGTCGTCGAGACAGCGCGAGAAATGCGGAAACAACTCGGAAGCCCAGTGCCCTGCTTGACCATGCTGCGCGAAGCGAAACGGCGAAGCCAGCAGGTTTCCCGTCGCGCTCGACACGACGCGGGGCCGGGAGAAAGGCAGCGGCTTGCCGTCGTCCGCCTGCAAGCGCGGCTTGTAGTCGAACGTGTCCATCTGCGATGGACCGCCGTGCATGAACAGGAACAAGACGCGCTTGGCCTTCGGCGGAAAGTGCGGCGTTCGCAGCGCCAGCGGATTGGCGGAGTCCGAGCGTGCCGACTCCGAAAGGAGCGAGGCGAGCGCCAAGCCGCCGAACCCGATCGCACTGTCGCGCAACATCTGTCGCCGCGTAAGCATGGTCGATTTCCTCGAATGCATCGGTTATTGATCGTCATGCAGCGAAAGCGCAGAAACCTGTCTTGCTCCCTCCCCCTCCGGGGAGAGGAGCTGGGGTCTTGCTCCCCTCTCCCTCCGGGAGAGGGGCTGGGGGTGAGGGCAAAACCTCCGCCCCGTGCGATGCTCTATTTGCTCGCGTTTTACCAGAAAAAGGCACCCTCGCCCCCAGCCCTTCTCCCGGAGGGAGAGGGGAGAAATGCAGGCGCCGCTCGCCTGAACACGCCGCTTCTCGAGCGTCATTCCACATAAACGAACTCGTTCGCCGACAGCAGCACCCGGCAAGCACTCTGCCATGCGAAGGCGTGTCGTTCGCCTTCAGGCCGGTCTTTCGCGGAATCGGCGGCACGGGCGATGTGATCCAGAATCTTGCTCGTCTCCGCCGCCGTCGCAGGTCGGCTGTAGAGACGCAAAAAAGCCATTTGCACCCGCTCGGCATCGGTTCCCGGCGTCGCCCGCAATCGCTCCGCAAGCCGCCGCGAGCTTTCCGTCATCAGCTTGCCGTTCATCATGAACAGCGCTTGCGGAGCCACCGTCGTCGAGACGCGGCGTCCGTTCCCCACGCTCGGGTCCGCGAAATCGAACGCCTGGAAGACGTCGTAGAGCATGCTTCGGAGCACCGGCAGATAGACTGAACGGCGCGGGAAATCGTACTTTTCGTAGCGGCCGTTCGGATACCCCTTCACGTAGCTCCGATTGGTCCCGTCGAGCAGCGAACCGCCCATCGCGGGATCGAGCGTTCCGCTGACCGCAAGCAGGGCGTCGCGGATCGCCTCCGCTTCAAGCCTTTGGCGATGGAACTTCCAAAGCAGCCGATTCTCCGGATCGGTCCTTTCCAGAGCTTCGTCTTGGATGACGCTCATCTGGTAGACGGCCGAGGAGAGGATCAGGCGATGCATCGCCTTGATCGACCAACCCGACCGCGCGAATTGCACTGCAAGCCAGTCGAGCAGTTCCGGGTGAGTGGGCGGTTCGCCGATCCGGCCGAAGTCGTCGGGCGTGCGGACGATGCCTTCTCCGAAGTGCCATTTCCAGATGCGATTGACCGTCACTCGGCTCGTGAGCGGATGATCGGGTCGGGCGATCCAATCGGCGAGTTCCAACCTTCCGCTTTGCGGGGCGTCCTTTGGGAACTCGGTTAGCGGACCGATCACCTTGGGAAACCCACGCTGCGCTTCCTTGCCGAGAGTAAGGTGGCTGCCGCGGAGATGGATCTTGAGGTTCGTCCCTTTTCGTTCGGAAGCTGCCATCGCCTCGGCAAGTAGTGGCTTTTGCGATTCGCGTTTGGTCAGATCGACGCGAAGAACTGCCGTTTCCCGACGAAGCGATTCGCGCTCCACCTCCGGCAATGCGAGTTTAAGCCTCGCCTCCGCGTCGGCGATTCGCTTCTTGAGTTGAGCGATCGCTTCGATCGCGGCTTGTGCGGCTGCTTCCTCTTCCTTCGTCCTCAACGCGCGCTCATGCCACTTGGCGACGACGGTGAAAGTGTCCATCGTCTTGGTGCTCTTGAAGATGCCCGCCATCGCGTAGTAATCGGTGATCGACGCCGGATCGATCTTGTGATCGTGGCAGCGGGCGCATCCCAGGCTCATCCCTAAAAACGCCCGGCCAATGGTGTCGATTTGCTCATCGATCACGTCCATTTCCATCTTCACCGGATCGTCTTCCGCCAGCATCTTGGGGCCGACAACGAGAAACCCAGTCGCTTCGATAGGCTGGCGCCCTTGGGGGACAGGGACGAGATCGCCGGCGATCTGCTCGCGCACGAATCGATCGAACGGCTTGTCTTCGTTGAACGCGCGGATGACGTAGTCGCGGTAGCGCCACGCATTGCCGTAGACCAGATTCTCATCCATGCCGTTGCTGTCGGCATAGCGGGCCAGGTCGAGCCAATGCCTCCCCCAGCGTTCGCCGTAATGAGGCGACGCCAGCAGCCGGTCGACGACTTTCGCAAACGCATCCGGCGATACGTCACGCACGAAGGCTTCCACTTCCCCCGGAGTCGGCGGCAGTCCGATCAGATCGAAAGTAACCCGGCGAATCAGCGTGCGACGATCCGCCGCCGGCGCGGGTTTCATCCCTTTCGATTCCAGCTTCGCGAGCACGAAGCGATCGATCGGATTGCGGACCCCCTTCTCATCCTTCACCGCGGGCAGCTTCGGCTCGACGACGGGTTGGAATGCCCAGTGTTTCGTTTCAGGCGTCTTCGCGACTTGGAAATTCCCTTTCGGAAAGACCGCCCCGTCTTGCACCCAGCGGGTCAGGTCCGCGACTTCCGAATCCTTCAGCTTCCTTTTGGGAGGCATCGCCGGGGCGCCGTCGCGATGCCGGACGGCTCGCAGAAGAAAACTCTTCTCCGGATCCTTCGCGACCACAGTCGGTTCGCCCGAGGCTCCGCCTTGTGCCAGATGATCCGCCGAATCGAGGCGCAGATCGCCGCTCTGTTTGGCAGGTCCATGGCATTCGAAGCAATGGGCCGCGAACAGCGGACGGATCTTCGTCTCGAAAAACGCATCGTCGGCGCGTGCTCGATCCGCCGTTGCGGTGAGGATTAGGAGGATCAGCGGCCAAGCGGACCGGGGCATGATGAGAAATCGCATGAGGTTGCGGAATCGTGGAGGGAAATGGATTATCACCGGTTGCCTCACCATTCTGCAAGGATGATTCGGCGGCGTGGCCGATTGCCTGCATTGCAACGGAATGCATCGTCCCCCAGAAGGGATCGGGCACAACGATACTGCGGCATGGTCGGGGCAGCGATGCGTCGTTTGAGCCCATACGCCTTGGCCCTCCATTCGCGGGCGGCCTTCCTGAGCATCGGCGGAGAATCGGTGCTCATGCCTGCCGGTAGTGCGAGAGATGCTGGCCGCAGTAGGCGATGACGACTTTGCGGTTAAGGTCGTCGAATAGGCGATGACGACTTTGCGGTTAAGGTCGTCGAAATCGAAATACACTCGAAGGCAATTACTGCCGCCGCCGCCGCCCAGAGTGCGGCGCGGCAAGGACAAGTGTGGAACCGACAAATGCGCCCAACCGCGAACTTGATTGCCGGATCCGAGCCCGCCTTATCGACACCATCATACGTGGCGTCGTCACCTTGATGATGCTCAAGAGCCTTTGGAGCGGCTTGCAAGTTGATGTAGCCAAAACGTAGCGTTCTGTAGGGAACGCCCTCCGTGGCGTTCCGCCGAACTGGACGATGCGTAACCCCACCATCCAACAATCCGCGAAATCCCGGGCTTGTCTCTGACGCCACGCATCACCACTTAGCCGGTTGTCGCAGATGGATTGTTGGGGCCGGCATCGTCCAGTTCGGCGGAACGCCACGGAGGGCGTTCCCTACAGAACGCAACGTCCGCCGCTACGTCGGTTTGCAAACGGATGTAGCCCTACTGCCGACGATTTGCGAATGGCCGGCCACGCGTTCGCCCAGCAACCGCCCCGCCACCTGTTAAGCCCTAAACTCGAAGCGGACCACTCCCTCCTCCAGCTTCAGATAGGCGTCGAACGGCTTCCCCGCCTTCGACTTGAACCCTTTGAGCAACGAAGTTCGCCCCCGGCTCAAGAGAGTTTGGGCCATCTTCGCGCTGATCTTCTTGCCCGCGATCGTCTTCCAGATCGTGAACTTGCACCCTTCCCGCCAGCCGCTGCAGCCGAAGGACTTCTCTTGCTCGACGACTGCTTTCCCGCAGAGCGGACACGCGCCGAGTCCCTTCCCGTCCTTGTTTGACGCGCTGGCGGCGGCCTTCTTCCGACGAGGCGCGGAACCCTCCTCCGAGGGCGGTTTGCGACGCGGCGCCGTGCCGGCCTTCCGTTTGCCCGATCGCGGCGTCTTGGCGGAGGCGGCAGTCGGCGGCGCGGCCTGCGGGGTGCGCACCTCCAGGAGCGCGCCCGCGTCCGATAGGGTCAAAATCACACCGGCCGAGCCGTCGAACGTTGGCGGGTGGAAGAGCACTCGCCGCTGCAGCAATTCACGGGCGTGACCGGCGTCGATCCTTCCGCCCTTGTAGTCCTTCCAGAGTACGAACGGGCAGCCTTCTTTCCACCCGGAGCAGCCAAAGCCGCGCGTGCCTTCAATGACCGGACGGCCGCAACGGGGGCAGTCGCCCAGCCTTGTCTCGTCGATCGCCTCGGCGTCCGCGCCGCGAACGATGGAGCCCGTGAAGCGGGCGATGTCCGCCATGAACTGCGAGGGGTCCAGCCGGCCCTGCTCGATCTCCCGCAGCCGCGCCTCCCATTCGCCCGTCAGTTCCGCGCTCTTGAGCCCGCGATCCCGGATGAGGGCAATCAAGTAGCGGCCCGCATCCGTGGACACGACCGATTTGCCTTCCCGCGCAAGGTATCCCCGCGTCAGGAGTGTTTCGATCGTGGCCGCCCG
Source organism: Gemmataceae bacterium (assembly GCA_019748295.1). Classification (GTDB taxonomy): domain Bacteria; phylum Planctomycetota; class Planctomycetia; order Gemmatales; family Gemmataceae; genus JAIEPT01. The sequence goes on from JAIEPT010000162.1 coordinate 28,846, forward strand.
GGTCGCCGGGGTGCCCAGTCCCTTCGCCTTGAGCGCCTCTTTCAGCTCCTCGTCCTCGACTAGCTTGCCGGCCGTCTCCATTGCCCCGAGCAGAGTCGCTTCGGTGTAGGGCTTGGGAGGCGTGGTCTCCCCCTTCTTCACGGATGGTTCGTGCGGGCCGGTCTCGTCCGGGCGAAACTCCGGCAGGGACTGCTCGTCGGGCTTCTTGGCCTCCTCCCGCGCCGGGTAGAGCACGGTCCACCCTGGCTCGACGACGCGCACGCCCCGGGCCCGGAACGGCACCGCGTTGGCATCCCCGCTGACGCTCGTCACCTCCTTGACGCAGACGGGGTAGAACGCAGCGATCAGGCGAAGGACGACGGCGTCGTAGACCGATCGCTGGGCCGGCGGCAAGTCTCCGGGCGCCTTCCCCGTTGGGATGATTGCGTGGTGGTCTCGGACCTTCGCGTCGTCGATGTTCCGCCCCGTGAAGTCGAGGGCCTTCAGGTCAAGGCGGCCGACCGCGTCGGGATGTTGCACGCGAAGCTCGGCGAGGATGCCGGGGATCTGCCCTTTCATGTCGGACGTCAGGTACCGCGAGTCGGTCCGCGGATAGGTGATCAGCTTGCCCTCGTACAGGGCCTGGGCAGCCTTGAGCGAGGCGTCGGCCGAGAGCCCACGTCGGCGATTCATGTCCCGCTGGAGTTCCGTCAGGTCGTAGAGTTGGGGCGGCAGTTCCCGCTCCTCCTTGCGCTCCACCTTCCGGACGACGAACGGATGGCCCTGCACCCGGTCCAGCATCGCGTTCGCATCCTCCTCCCGCTTGAAGCGGTCGCCGGTGAACTTGAAGACGACGCGGCGGTAAAGGGTGAGGAGTTCCCAAAATGGCTCGGGCTTGAAGCCGCGGATCTCGTCGTCCCGCCGAACCACGAGAGCCAGGACGGGCGTCTGAACTCGGCCGACGCTCCAAAGCAGTCCCCCGGCGTCGCGGTGGCGGACGGTGTAGAAGCGGGTGGCGTTGAGTCCCACGACCCAGTCGGCCTGACTGCGGCAGCGCGCGGCGGCGTAGAGGGCGTCATATTCCGAGAGCGGCCGCAGCCGTCCGAAGGCGTCGCGGATAGCAGCCTCGGTAAGCGAGTTGAGCCACAACCGCCGGGCCGGCTTACCGGTCGCGCCGGCGAGTTCCTGGATGTAGCGGAAGATGAGCTCGCCCTCGCGGCCGGCGTCGGTGGCGCAGACGATTTCGTCGGCGGCACGAAAGAGCCGCTTGATGGTTGCGAACTGCTGGCCGCTCCCCTTCTCGTCGAGGAGCTTGACGCCGAAGCGGTCGGGAACGAAGGGAAGGGTGGAAAGCGACCACCTCCTGAGGGCGGGGTCGTAATCCTCGGGCTCCTTCAGCGTGGCGAGGTGCCCCAGCGCCCAGGTCACCTGGTGGCCGTGCCCCTCGAAGTAGCCCTCATGGCGTGCGGAGGCCCGCAGGAAAGCGGCAAGTTCGCGGGCAACCGACGGCTTCTCGGCGAGGACGACTATCATGGGTAATCCGCGGATCATCGCGTTCGCCTTCTTGCGTCAACACAGCAATACAATTATGGCTGAATGAGTTTACTCAAGCAAGGCAAATTAAAGGAGTCGCATTTTTATTTTACTCAATCGTTGCCGTAGTAAAGTGATGAGCTTAGAATGCGAGAGGTTACGAGCCGAGGGAAACCGAAATGGACCGAACGAAATTCTCCGACAAATCTCCTGGGCGATGTGTCCCGATCCCAACGCTTCGGGGGACTGACTGGGCCTTCATCCCTCATCCAATGCCGCCAACATGGGAGATCGATGACTCAATTTGGCAACTGCTCGTTGAGGCAAAGGAAGCGTTAGGCACGCTGAACGGAATAGGGCAAGTGCTGCCAGACCCAAAGCTTTTGCTTCGCCCGCTTCAGGGACGCGAAGCAATCACTTCTTCGAACATCGAAGGAACATTTGTAACCGCCCATGAGCTTTTGCTTTTCGAAATGAATCCTTCCGAGCCATCTAAAGCAAACGACAAGAAAGCCGAATGGCAAGAAGTACACAACTACAGCAAATCCCTTGAGGAAGGCATTAAGCTTCTTGAGGAAATGCCCTTTTGCAATCGCTTGATCCGCAAGATGCACTCGGCGCTGATGCATGGTGTCCGGGGACGAGACAAAATGCCGGGGGAATTCCGCAAACACCAAGTTCAAATTGGATCATCGGGGAAGTTCATTCCACCACCGTCGCCTGAAGTTGAAGCCCTGATGGCCAACCTGGAGCAGTATGTCAACAACTCAGAATCGACTTACGACCCCCTGATTAAGAGCTTTATCGTTCACTACCAGTTCGAAACCATTCACCCGTTTCTCGATGGAAACGGCCGCATTGGACGAGCGATCCTTGCCCTTATGATTTACAAGTGGCTAGGTCACGCTTCGCCGTGGCTTTACATGAGTGCGTTCTTTGAGAAATTCAAAGACGAATACATGGATAGCTTGTATCGAGTGAGCGCCGAAGGGAATTGGAACCGATGGATCTCATTTTGTCTTCGCGGCGCCACTGAGCAATCGCGGGATTCAGTAAATCGATGCCATCAATTGAATCGCCTAAGAAAAGAGTTTTACAGCCGAGTGGACAGCAAAACATCAAGAACTTATGACCTCATCGACGCCTTATTCAGTTCGCCAGTGGTTCAAGTGGCATCTCTAAAACGTCGATTCGGGGTAACCTATCCGACGGCGAAAGCCGACGTACAAGCACTTGTAAGCGTTGGGATTTTGCAGGAAATCTCGGACTTCAAACCCAGAACGTTTTATTCGAAAGAAATCATGGATATTGCTTACCGCGACGAAGCTCCTCTTGTCGCCCCCACCGCGCCTGAGCCGCCTTCTTCGCCGCCCGACTTCGTTGTGTAGGCGTCTATCAACACAATCCTGATCAGATACATAAAAAATCGTGTTATGATCGCTTTTCGAAAGGAGTCGGCGATGTTTCGACTACGTGCATTCCTTGCCATTCTGGCTTCGCTTGCGGCTCTGCGATCCGCGAGTGCGGACGACGTGGGCTTCCTCAAAAGCGAGCGCAAAGGCGACAAGGGCGCCGTCGAGCAAGAAGTCTTCCCCTACATGCCGCGCGAAGGCGATTTGATTTTCTACGACGACCGCCATCCCGTCTGGTCGGCGCTGTTTGCTTTCGCCGGCACGGGCTCGCCGTTGCACATGGGCATCGTCGTCAAGAAACCCGGTGGGAAGCTGGCGGTGCTTGAGGCCGGGCCGGACGATTCGGTCCGCGTGAAGCTGCTGGATATCGAAAAGCGACTGCCGCAGTTTCATAACGATTTCAAGGGGCTGATCCAGGTTCGCCGTTGCAAGAAGATGCTCGCCGAGGAGGACTCGAAAGCGTTGACGAAGTTTGCCGTCGCCCAGGACGGCAAGGGCTACGCCGTCGGCCGGCTCTTGTTGCAAGGGACTCCGTTTCGGGAACGCGGCCGGAAAGACGACCTGGCAAAGGGGAAGACGATCCTCGATCGCGATCGCTGGATCTGTTCGGAGCTAGCCGTGGCCGCTGGTACTGTCGCCAAGCTCTTCGATCCCAAGGCGGTCCACTCCAATGTCGCCTATCCGCGCGACCTCGTCGACAATGCTCGCCACGACCTCAGCGGAAGCTGGCACAACGCCGCCGTTTGGGTGCCGAAGTGAACTATATCATGACTCCCTGATGGGAATTTTTGCCTCGCAGAGGCGCCATGCCGGCAGTTCCGCCGAGCGATTAGGCTGACGTATGCACGCGATTCGAAACATCGCCGGGTACAAGTTCGCGGCGCTGGAAAACCTCAAGGCCCTGCGCGAACGCCTCGCCGAGCGTTGCAAGGCTTGGCAACTCAAGGGGACCATTCTGCTCGCGGCCGAAGGAATCAATTGGTTCGTGGCCGGCGAAGCCGATTCCGTGGATCGTTTGCTTGCTGAACTGCGGTCCATCCCCGGGTTGGACGATCTGCAGGTCAAGATCAGCGTCAGCGATCTTCAGCCTTTTTCCCGCATGCTGGTCAAAATCAAAAAAGAGATCATCGCCTTCGGCATGGACGGAATCGATCCAAGCCGGCAACCTGCCCCCAAGATCTCTGCCCGCGAACTCAAGGCCTGGCTCGACGAAGGCCGGACCTTCGCACTGCTCGACACTCGCAACGATTACGAGGTCAAGCTCGGCACCTTCGATTCCGCGCTCGACCTGGGAATTCGCCATTTCCGTGATTTTCCTGACGCGGTCCGCCGGCTGCCGGAAGACCTCAAAGATCGGCCGATCGTCCTGTTTTGCACCGGCGGCATTCGCTGCGAGAAGGCCGGTCCGTTCATGCAACTCGAAGGCTTTCGCCACGTCCATCAGCTCGACGGCGGCATCCTCAAGTACTTCGAGGAAGTCGGGGGCGATCACTACCGCGGCGAATGTTTCGTCTTCGACCAGCGCGTCGGCCTCGACTCCAGCCTGCGCGAAACGGCCAACACTCAATGTTTCGCGTGCTGGACGCCGCTGACCGAAGAGAACCAACGCGACCCGCGCTTTGCCGAGGGGACGTCGTGCCCCTTTTGTTTCGTGCCCACCGACGAACAGCGCCGACGTGCCCTGGAAGCACGCCAAGCGGCGCTGTGCCGAGCGGTCGACCCGCTCCCCGGCGGCGAGCCCTACGACAACTATCGGCCGGTCAAAACCCCGGCGGCATGCGACGGCCGAATGCTGCTGGATATGCTGTCAGATATTTTTCCCCATTTGCCGCGCGAGCATTGGCGAACGCTTTGCGACCGGGGCAAATTCTTGAACAGCGACCGGCAACGCGTGGGGCCGGACCACATCGTGCGCGCCGGCGATCTTTTCCTGCACCACCTGCCCAACACGCGCGAACCGGATGTGAACGCGGGCATCCGGCTGGTCCACGAAGACGAAGCGATGATTGTGGTGGATAAGCCGGCGCCATTGCCGACGCACCCAAGCGGACGCTTCAACCGCAACACGCTGGCGTACATCCTGGCCCAGGTCTACGGCCAGCAAAAGCCAAGGCCCGCCCATCGGCTCGACGCCAACACCACGGGGCTCATCGTTTTCGCGCGCACGGCCCACTTCGCCAAGTTGCTGCAACCGCAATTCGAGGCGGGCGCCGTGGAAAAGATTTACTTGGCCCGCGTCCTCGGCCATCCGCCCGAGGATGCGTTCAGCTCGACGGCGCCCATTCGGGCTACGGCCGGCGTCCTGGGCGGTCGCGACGTGGACGCGCAGGGGCTGCCGGCGCAGACCGATTTTCGCGTGCGACGCCGGGACCCCGACGGCACGGCCTTGCTCGAAGTACGGCCACGCACGGGCCGAACCAATCAGATTCGCGTCCACCTCTGGGAACTCGGTTGGCCGATCCTCGGCGACCCGGCGTATCTCCCCAACCGGAAAACGGGCGACACGCAAACGATCGCTGTCGACGCTCCGCCGTTGTATCTGCACGCCTGGCGGCTGGCGTTCGCTCATCCCATCACCAAAGAACGGGTTGCTTTCGAAGCGAGGCCGTCTTGGCGTGAGGGCTTTGTTTCAGTTACGGCGTAGCCTCATTGCAGCGACCGGCATCAGTGCGATTCTATGCTGCTTTCTGGCGCCCGGCTTCGTCTGGGTGCGATTGAAAACTTAGGGCGACGAAGGCGCCGGATTATCGCGACTGAAAAGCGGAGATTGGTCCGCGCATCCGTATTTCGCTCGCCGCGGAACGCGTATTTTTAGACATCCGTCGTGAAAACGAGAGCCTTGAGTCGCTAAGGCGAGCGGCAGGAGATAGCCTACCTTCCTCTCCCTCCGGGAGACGGTTGGAGTGAGGGTGCCTTTTCTCGCGCAGCGCCACGTCGCACGCCCTCACCCCCGGCCCCTCTCCCGGCTCTCCCGGAGGGAGAGGGGAGAAATGCAGGCGCCGCTCGCCTAAGCGAGGCTCTTGAAAGGAGTCAGCAGAATTCGCCGTTTCGTTGTCGTCGTGCGAGGCGATCAGCGACTTGCCTCGCCAGATGAACAGACGATACTATTGGAACGTTGGGATTCGCGCGGATTTGGACCGCGAAAACGCTACAGCACATTCCGCTTCACCACGAACCCGCAGTGAAACGTTCCTCCTTGCTCCTTCCGCAGCGCCTCCGCAACCGACTTGAAATACTCCCGTCCCACTCCGTTCGGCACGAAACAGGCCGCGACTTAAGTATACCCCCAAGGGGACTCGAACCCCTGTTCTTGCCGTGAGAGAATTCCAACCTAGCGCGAAACATTGAGTTTTTGCATGCGTTTTGGCAAAATGACCCCGTCCGACGTCCCGAATTTGCCAAGAATTTTGCCAAAAACGAGAACTACCTATGCCGCGCAAATCCGAAATGTCTTGGGAACCGAAGCCCGCGTTTCGCTGGCGCAAGATGTTCAAAGGGACCATGTACAGGGTTTCCTGTGCCGAACTCGGTCTGCCTGAAAACCAATGGACCGAACTTGATTCGGTAGCGCTGGCGAATGAATGGTGGCGGAAACGGGTTTCCGAAATATCCCCTACCCTGCCCTCGCCGAAGAAGAACGAAGAGAACGTCGTCGTCGCCGATCTTGGGTTCGCGGAAATCGCCGTTCCCAAGTCGCAGGCCAAGAGCCAACAGAAGAAGGCCGAGGGACTCGTCGCGGACCTTCTGGACGAACTGACCGACAAGCCAGCCGCAGCCTTCCAGATTCAGACGAACATAGACCGTTGGATTGAGGTTCAACTTGCGGAAGGGCTGACGCCAGGACGCATCGCCGTCAATAAGCACATGCTCGGCTTCTTCGCCGAATGCCTCGGAAAGGAAACGGACGCCCGCAAGATAAATGAAAACGCTTGGGAACAGTTCTACCTATTCGTTCTCGGTCGGAAAGAATGGAAGGACAATTACAGGGCGCGAATCATGGCGACGGCTCGGTCGTTCCTGAAACGGCTTTACGCGAAGCGCGTGATTGACGTCCTTCCCCGCAACTTGGACGAAAACCGAATCAAAAAGACGGTCGGCAAGATCAAGACAGTTCCCACCGAAGACGTCAAGACATTCTTCAAAGCGGCTCACGGTCAGACTCGCCTCCATGTTCTCTTGGCTCTGAATTGCGGAATGAACCCGAAGGACATTGCGACCCTTCGCCAAACGGAAGTTGATTGGACGGCTGGAACGATTACGCGGAAGCGATCCAAGACGCAGGACCACGACGACGTCCCCGAAGTGACCTACAGCCTTTGGGCCGAGACTTTCCGCCTTCTGAAAAAGGAACGATCCAAGGAAGGCGAATTCGTCCTTCTGACGAAGACGGGAAAGCCCTGGATTGTGGACAAGTTGGAAGGCGACAAGTATTGCAATTCAAATTCAATCGCTTCGTGCTATCGCTGGACTTCGGAACGGGCGAAGGTCCGCATAACTCCGAAACTTCTTCGGGCGACGGCTTCAACGATGCTCGGCTCGCATGCGTCGTATAAGTTTTATTCCCAATACTTCCTCGGCCATTCGCCGCGAACGATCGCCGACAAGCACTACGTCGTGCCGAACGATTCCGAGTTCGCCGAAGCCCTGCGCTGGCTCGGAAAGCAGTTTGGCGTCAAGTAAGGCTTCCAGAAGGCTCAAGGAAGGGCTTCGGCCAGCCAAGCCGACAAACGACCGACGACAACGAAGAAAGCCCCTGGAACGATTCTGGAAGCCTTCACTTGTCCGGCAAAGCCGGACAAGTGAACCTCCTTTGAGCCGTCCTGACTCTGTGACAGTTCGCGCAAACTACTTCACACTTCGCAATCTCCGCTTCAATCACAGACCAATCAAGAATTCGCCTTGCCGCCCTTGCGACGTTGAAATTCTTTTTGTACTGCGGCAAATGGTCAAACTCTAACGCCTCGGCAAATTCACGATAGCCGCAAGTTGCGCAGCCCTTCGCCAACTTGTATTCAGTGACTTTCTGTACGTTCTCCGATAGCCTTTGATTCAAGGCTTTGTGGTACTTTCGGTGCTCCACATCCGCCTCGGTCTGGCGTCCTTCCTTGGCGAAACAAAGAGCCGCTTCCTTGCGGCTCGCGTACTTCGTTAGCGTTCCGTCAAAACGGCCTGAATGTTTTTCACCATTGCGCCGTTGCCGTCGTCGCTGTTGTTCATCAAGAATTTTTTCAACTTCCGATGTATCCAATCTTCCTCGTCTTCGTCCAATCGCCTTGAGCCGTCGCCCAAGTCCTTGAGACAACGAAGAAGAAGAATTTCAAGAATCAAAACCGCTTTCGCTGTCGCGCCCAATTTCCTTCCGCTGATTTCTGGCGTGCTCATGGGAAACCCTCTTTGGTTAGTTCAGTTCGTGTATAGGCTGGAAATCAAGATAGCCTTCGCTTCGCATCCACAAAACCAACTCTTCGCCTCTCTCCGCCTTGCGAATTCCTTCTTCCAGTGCGTTTGTTACTTCTTCATGTCTCACACGTCGCCCCGCTTGGCCTTCTCCAACTTCAAGGCATTCGGAGCAAAACAGGAAGCACACAAGGCCAACGAGGACGCCGCAATCCGCTTCTATCCGCTGCACGGGTTCGGCTGGCGGATTCTCGCCAATAATGCCAACGATTTCCTCGGCCTTCCTGTTCCCGAACTGAATGAACCAAGGCATTCGCAGCCCGTTGAAAGTCACAGCGCCCGAAGGTCGGGAAATCTCAAGCGTTCCTTCTGGAATCATGGCTCGCCTCCTTATAGCGTTACATCCCTATTTCATTGACCCCTAAATCTGTCAAAGTGTCAATTTTGACACTTTGACACTTTTGCGGCTTTACTTCCAAACGCCGACTTCCTCACCACGCCGATACAGCGCCCTTTCGCTCTTCCCTGTTTCCTCTTGCCAAGCCTTTGCCCGTTCGGCTCGGTCGCTGAACTGCTCAAAGATTCGCTTGGCGATCTCGCGTTCGGCCTGGACTCGTTCGGCCCTGGAATGCTTCGGAATCTCAATGCTGCCTTCTATTCGGCTCGCTACGAGGTCTCGCCAATGAACAGGGCTTTGGCGGCGATCGTACATAAGGCGATCGCCGATAGAGTTGTCCAACAAGCGAAGGTCAAGCGGTCTGCCGTTTGTGAACTCAAGAATAAATTCGCAAACCTCTAAACAGGCTTCGGGCGACAAACCCAACTTTCCCTTTGAGGCGATGCGGACCATAAGAGCCGCCTTCTCTTCCTCGGTCGGAACGAACTCGGCTGGATTCAATCGGGTTCCCAACGCCCGAAGGTGGCCGCAGTCACCAAGCGGAAGATTGGAAAGAATGATGATTCCACCGCGAAACTCGAACGAAATCCGTTTCTTCGCTGTCGTCTTGGTGACATACCGTTTCCGCATGTTCGCATCGCCCCAACAAGCCGAGCGAAGGTAGCCGACCGCTGTCTTGTCGGAATAAACCTGTTCCATGTCCTCAAGGAGGTGAATGTCGTTCGGCTTGTCGTAAAGCGTTTCAAACATTCCCGCAGCCGTCATACTGGAATTGTGAAGCGTCCACGGAACGTCCAAAGTCTCAAGTTCGCCGCGAACCGCGAAGGTCTTTCCCGATCCGCCAGGGCCGAAGAGGAAAAAGCCTGTGTTGTAGCCAAGGGCGACGGATCGCGTTCGCGCCCTGACAACGGATAGTTTCATGTCCAACTGTTCCAGAAGTTCCGCAGACATTGTTTGCCTCCTCGGCTTTGATAATGTTTAGAATTGTCAGTCAAGCAAATCGTGATAAAGGCTTCCGAGAGCGAGGCAACAAGTGCGATAGTCCGCATACGCCTCGCTCGCCTCGTACTCCAAATCCGCCAAAGCGAAGCCGTCTCGCTCGGCAATCTCTTTGTGATGCGCCCTTGTCTCTGCGTAGGATTCAAGCCATTCCGCTTCGCCGTCTGGATCGGAATTGCTCTGCCCCAAGACAAGCACACTTCCGCGAGGAACATACTTCGTGCGGATAAGCGCCTGATAGTGGGCGTCAATCGCCTTGATAGCCGTTTCGTAAATGGCGAACTGCGCTGGCGTGCATTCCGTCCAAGTCTGATAAACAGGATGAAAAACTCGCGTGTTCGCGTCCCTCAACTTGGTCCCGTACTTTGCGAACAACGCTTGAGCCTTCTTCGTCTCGGCCCATTGCTGCCGCTTTGCCTGTACTTCTTTCCTCTTCATAACTGCCCCTTTTCGTAAGTGTGTAGAAACGAAAAAAGCCATCGCTCCTCCATTGGAAAAGCGATGGCTCTTGGACTGGCTGGCGAAGCCCATTCCGAGATAATGCGGGCTTAGTTCCGCACCATCAAATCAATTTTGCGAACAATCAACAATCGCCAGTAACGGTCAAGCAACCGTGTAACCAAATACTATCGCTTTGTTAGGGCGACTGTCAATGATTTTTAGCGAAAAAATTCGATTGTATTAGCCGTTTGGCATGACAGTTAGAGAGGCAGCCTCGGGGCGGAGTACAGCCCAAAGCAGTTGAAAGGCTCTGACGCGATCCTATGCCGCTTCCCAAAAATGCTAATGTTTAAAGTAGAAGGCTGTACAGTAGCCCTAGGAAGGTTCTTTGATCGGCCTTGATTGAGGGAACTGGCCTTCTTCAAGCGTCAACGGCTCGCCCTTGATGTATCGTTCGCCGTCGTCGCTGACCCAATGGTCCGTTTGCCATTCCTTGTTGCAATCAAGGCATTTGAAAATGTTCGTGTCTAGGCAGAAAGGAACAGTCCATTTCCAATCCTTCGTTTCTTCACAGTATTGGCGCACATAGTCTGCGGGACTTCGTGAGCAACCGCGAAGCGATTTTCTGTTCGCCGATCCGCACCTCGGGCAAGAATACCTGTCTTCCATGTTCTAATTTAGTGGGCTGGCTTCTGTTTCAGTTCGCATTCGCGGCACACTTCCAGGGCCGCCTCTCTCAATGCCTTCAAGATCG